>JALNYP010000152.1 GCA_023229795.1 Syntrophobacterales bacterium | reverse complement strand
CGGGGTGGAGCTGGCTCCGGCGCCTCTGGAGCAAGAAAAAGCCATGAGCCTTCTGGACCGCATCCGCCAACGGCAATTAGATGAGCAAACGGCCCACCCCGTGACCCCTGGCCAAGACCCGAAGAAAGAACGGGAGCGGCAAAAGAAAGACGATGTCTTCAATGAATTGAAGGCCAAGATACACATGAGGCTTTTGGGCTTGCTGGACCTCACCCGTCTGACCGGAGCCTCAGAGGGTGCGATCCAAGAGGACTTGCGCCGCGGGGTCGAAATGATCCTGACGGAAGAGAAGATACCGCTCCCCGCGCCTGAAAAGGAGAGGCTCTGTCGGGAAATCAGAAATGAGCTCTTGGGGTATGGACCCCTGGAACCCCTCCTGGCGGATTCCAGCATTAACGATATTCTGGTGAACGGCTATAGCAAGGTGTTCGTGGAACGTCGCGGCAAGCTGGAACCCTCGATCATCCGATTTACCGACAACGCCCATTTGCTCAAAATCATTGAAAAAATCGCCTCCGGGGTGGGACGCCGCATTGATGAATCCTCTCCCATGGTGGATGCCCGACTGCCGGATGGCTCCCGGGTCAATGCCATCATTCCTCCCCTGGCCCTGGATGGACCGGCCCTCTCCATCCGCAAATTTGCCCGGGACCCCATAAAAGTAGAGGACTTGGTCGGTTTCGGCGCCATCACCGAGGACATGGCTGAGGTCCTCCACGGTATGGTTCAGGCCCGTCTGAACATCCTGATCTCCGGCGGCACCGGTACCGGGAAAACCACTTTCCTCAATGTCTTGTCGAGTTTTATCCCCAACGATGAACGCATCCTCACCATTGAAGATTCCGCCGAACTCCAGTTGCAGCAGGACCATGTGGTGCGACTGGAAACCCGCCCCGCTAACTTGGAGGGTCAAGGAGAGATCACTCAGCGTGATCTGGTGAAGAATGCCTTGCGCATGCGGCCCGATCGCATCATCCTGGGGGAGGTGAGAAGCGGCGAGGCCCTGGACATGCTCCAAGCTATGAATACCGGTCACGACGGGTCCCTGGCCACTATTCATGCTAACTCTGCCCGGGATGCCCTTACCCGCCTGGAAACCATGGTCTCCATGGCCGGCCTGAATATCCCCGAAAAAGCTATCCGGCACCAGGTAACCTCTGCCATCAATGTCGTCTTACAGCTGGCCCGGTTGAGTGACGGCAGCCGCAAGATGATGAACCTCTTTGAGATCGTCGGCATGGAAGGTGAAATGATCACCATGCAGGAGATTTTTGCCTACAATATGATGGGGCTCACCGAGGACAAGAAGGTGAAAGGCCGCTTTATGGCCACCGGCATCCGCCCCAAATTTATGAAACGCATGGAAAATATGGGCCTCAAGTTGCCCAGCAGTCTCTTCCAGGAACATGGTTAAACCTATGATGCCGGGAGATTTCCCTTCCCAGACTTTTGCACCTGGCGTCCATCCCGCCCTGGACCCCGGGGGAGATGTCCGCCAGGGAGGCCTTGATGGTCAGTGAATTCTTCCACTCCACAGACTATTCTACCCTGATTCTGATTTTCCTGATTTTCCTCAGCTTCTTTTTCCTCATCAGGGGCATCCTCATATTCCTGGCTAACCCGGAGCGCTTTCACCAACAGCGGTTAAAGAGGAGGCTCAGAGAAATTGACGGTCTGGAGTCGTCCCTCAATGTCAGCACCCTCCTCAAAAGTGCAAGCCTAAAAAAATCCTTTTTCGACCAGATAATGGTTAAATTCAGCCTGTTTAATCGGATTCAGATCATGATGCTTCAGGCGAACCTGAAATGGGAATTAAGAACCTTTCTGGTCGTCGCGGCTCTGTCTGGGCTGGTAATGGCGGGCCTGGGACTGGCGAAATTTGGGGGCTGGGGGGCTTTGGCCGGCGCCGGGCTGGGTTTGATCATCCCCTACAAGATTTTGGTTCGCAGAAGGAAACGGCGACTGAAAAAGTTTGAACAGCAACTACCGGATGCCCTGGACCTCCTCGCTCGAGGACTCAAGGCCGGCCATGCCTTTCCTACGGGATTACAGCAAGTCGCCAAAGAGATGGCCGACCCCCTGGGAACGGAGTTTTTCAAAACCTTCACGGAATTTAACCATGGTTTGGACCTGAATACCGCTTTGCTCAATCTCTGTCAGCGCATCGACTTGCGGGATTTGAGCTTTTTTACCACAGCCGTCTTGATTCAGCGGGAAACCGGAGGCAACCTCACCGAGATTCTGGAGAAGATCTCGATCCTTATTCGCGAACGATTCAAGTTGCGCAATCAGATCGGCGCCTTAACCGCCGAAGGCCGGCTGTCAGGGCTTATCCTCCTTCTCCTGCCACCGGTGCTGGCCGGCCTGCTGATGGTGATCAACCCGGAATACGGAAAAGTACTGATCAATCATCCTACGGGTCGGATCATGTGTGGGGTGGCTCTGGGATTTCAGCTGTTGGGCATGTGGTCTATTCATAAGATTGTCAGCATAAAGGTATAAAATGGAACTTTTACAAGCGGTTCTCTTCGGACTCTTGGTCGGCGGCATGATCACCTTCGTGGGCCTTTTTCTTCGGCAACGCTACTCATCGGTGCGGCGGCGGCTTCAGACCAACCCGCGTCTAAATAATGCCGATTTAATGCGGCCCCAGATGGCAGACGAACCTGTCTTTATAAGCGCCAAGCTGTCCGAAAAGCTTGAAAAGACATTCGATCTGACCAAAAGCGGCGCCACGATCAAAAAACTCCAGGCAAAGCTCACCCAGGCCGGAATTTATACTGAACGGGCCATCCCTCTCTTTCTCGGGGTCAAACTGGGGGGACTGCTGGTCCTACCGATATTAGTCTTATTCTTACTGTGGGGGGGCGCCAGCCAGCGCACTTTGCTGGCGATAGCCATCAGCGTTTGTTTCTTGGCATATCTCCTCCCGAATTTCCTCCTGAACCGCGTGATAAGTTCCCGGCAGAAAAAAATTAGGGAGGCACTGCCCGATGCTCTGGACCTGCTGGTGGTCTGTGTCGAAGCCGGCCAGGGGTTGGACGCCGCTATCAAGCGGGTGGCGGAGGATTTGCAGGAAAGCAGTCCCATCATCTCTCAGGAATTGCTTCTGGTGAACCTGGAGACCATGGCCGGGCTGGAGCGGCAGCAGGCCCTGAAGAACCTGGGGGAACGGACCGGGGTGGAGGAGTTGATCTCCCTGTGTAATATCCTCATCCAGAGCGACCGCTTCGGGACCAGCATCGCTCAGGCCCTTAAAACTCAATCGGATTATATACGCACCGACCGGCGTCAGAGACTGGAAGGCATGGCCGCCAAGACCCCGGTCAAACTGCTTTTCCCGATGCTACTCTTTATTTTCCCGGGCATCATGGTAGTTATCTTAGGGCCGGCGATTATCACGCTCATGGAATTCTTCAGCAAGGGCAAGTAAACCGGGCCGCACACCGGCTGGATGGGGGAGGGTTCAGGTGAGAACCCGACCGCCCTCCCCCTTTCTTGCCTTACATCTTCAACTCATCCCGGGTATTGGCCACTGCCTTAGCGGATTTCTGGAGCATAGCCTCTTCTGCCGGGCTCAGTTTCAAGGTCAGGATTTTTTCGATCCCCCCGGCTCCCAAAATCACTGGCACACCGAAGTAAAGATCCTTCAAGCCGTACTCTCCATTC
>JALNYP010000151.1 GCA_023229795.1 Syntrophobacterales bacterium | reverse complement strand
GACGCATCAGATAATAAAATCCGGGTGATCCTCCCGGTCGATGACCTGCCAGGTTCCTTCCGGATAGGCGGCGGTCCATTCACTGGGCGGGCTTACCCCCAGAGGATCAGGCCCGTCTCCAGTTTTGCCGCCAGGTCCTTGTGGCGGGGAATAACCCGGACGCCGTAGCTGTAAAGACCGTTTTGCTTCACAATATAGTCTGCGGAAAAGGTCAGAATCCCATCCCCGGACCTGTCGGTCAAAACCAGGGGGACGCTCTCCGGCTGTCTGATAAAATCATGGCCGTTTCGGTGGCCAATGACCATTTCCACCAGTATTTCCTCGGGGTCCAGCTTTCCCGGATCGATCCGGGCGCTCACGGTCAGGGGCTGATCGACAGTGACCGTATCCCCATGGACCCCCTCGACGCTGACGTCAATAAGCTTCAGGGAAGAAAAACGCATAGGCAGCTTCGCTTTCCATTCGGCCAACTGCCTGGCCAGGGCAAAATCATCGGCGGTAAGCTCGCATTCCCGGTGCGCCGACGGGGCATACATCTCATGGAGATATTCCAGGAGCATCCGGTCGGTGTTGAATACCGGCGTCAGGGACTGCATGGATTGCTTGATCATGGCCAGCCATTTTTCCGGAATACCGGCGGCATCACGCTCGTAAAAACTCGGGATCACTGTGTTTTCCAGGAGGCTGTAGAGGGACTGGCCGTCATCCCCATCGCTATTGCCCTGGGGCTCCTGATAACCCTTCAGGACCGGGCCGATGGTCCAGCCATTGGCGCCGTTATATCCTTCCACCCACCACCCGTCGGAGACGCTCATATTGAGAACACCGTTGATCACCACCTTGATGCCGCTGGTCCCGCTGGCCTCGAGGGGCCGCCGGGGATTGTTCAGCCAGAGATCCACCCCCTGGACGAGGTGGCGGGCGACGCGGATATCATAATTCTCCAGAAAAAAGATCTTTCCCCGGAACCGTTCCTCCCGGCATATGCTCAGGACCTTTTCAATCAGGCCTTTCCCCATGCCGTCATTAGGATGGGCCTTCCCCGCAAACACCAGGTGTACCGGCCGGCTCGGATGATTCACGATCCGGTCGAGGCGATCCAGGTCCGACAGGATCAGATCCGCCCGTTTGTAGGGGGCAAAGCGCCTGGCAATCCCGATCATGAGGGCCCCGGGGTTCAATTTCGCGAATAGCTCCTCCCGCCACATCCGGGCGGTACCGTATTTCACGCCCCGCTTGGACACATCCTCGCGGATCAGGTCGATGGTTTTCTGTTTGAGTTCATAACGCACCCGCCACAACATGGCGTCGGGTATATCCTGGATCCGGGTCCACCGCTCGGCGTCGGTAAGGTTCTTTTCCCAGTCCATTCCCAGGTAGGCTTCGAGGAGGGACCGCATCCGCGGGGCAAGATAGGAAAGGACATGGACGCCGTTGGTAATATAACCGATGGGAATATCGGAATCGTCGAAACCCTTCCAGACGTCCCGCCACATGCGCCGGGAGAGCTGGCCGTGGACCAGACTGACGGCGTTGCTGCGGAGGGTCATTTTGAAGGCAAGGATATTCATGAAGAAGGTCCTGTCATCTCCCCCTTCCCGACGTCCCAGTTCCCAGAACTGGGCCCAGGAGAGTCCCGAGCGTTTCACAAAGCCGGCAAAGTAGTGCTCCATGAGATCTTTGGAAAATCTTTCATTTCCCGCTTCGACGGGGGTGTGGGTCGTAAAGACGCTGCTGGCACGGACGACTTCCGCGGCCTCGTCAAAGGTCAGGCCGTTTTCCTGCATGAGGGATTCGATACGCTCAAACAATAGAAAGACCGAATGACCCTCGTTGATATGATAAACTCGTGGCTTGATCCCCAATTTTTTCAGGAGCCGGACCCCGCCTACCCCCAGGAGGATCTCCTGTTCGATGCGGGTTTTCTGGTCGGCGCTGTAAAGCCGGGCAGTGATCGTCCGATCCTGAATGGTATTGCGGGGCACATCCGCATCGAGGAGATACAGAGACACCTTGCCCACCCTGACCTCCCAGATATTGGCAAAAAGGGTGCGCCCGGGCAGGTCGATGGCGATCTGCACTTCGGCGCCCTGATCGTCTTGGACGATCTGGACGGGCATGCTGGAGAAGTCGTTTTCGGGATAGTTTTCCAACTGCCGGCCGTTTTCGTCGATGACCTGCTGGAAAAAGCCGTTCTTGTAGAGGAGGCCCACGGCCACCAGGGGCAGATTCAAGTCGCTCGCCGTTTTCAGGTGGTCCCCGGACAGGGTGCCCAGCCCCCCCGAATAGATGGGAAGACATTCGTGGAGGCCATATTCCGCCGAAAAGTAGGCTACCGGGGATGACCAGCGAAGCTCCGGCGGCGCCGGGATACGCTTACGGGGTCCCTTTTCGCCCATATAATCGTCAAACTGCTGCATTGTCTGGGCGTAGAGACTTAAATAGCTAAAGTTTTCAGATGCTTCCTGGAGGACATCGGGGGAAACCGTCTCCAACATGCGGACGGGATTGCTGCGCATTTCCTTCCAGAGCTTCAGGTCGAGGGTGGCAAAAAGGTCGAGGGCCCGGGGATTCCAGGTCCACCAGAGATTGTAGGCCAGCTCCCGGAGGCGGACGATCTGATCGGGCAGATTCGCCACCGCGGTAAAGGAGCGAAAGTGGGGCTGCACGGAAACGGCGCCGGCAAAGACATGGCGCGCCTCCGCCCGTTCGTCCGCATCCACCAGCTTGTCTGCCCGTGCCCCGGCAATGCGGCCGGCCTGATTGTAGGCCTGAAGATAGAGCTTATAGAATTCCTGCCAATTTGCCCTCAGGGCGATCCAGCGGGCTTGCTTCCGGCGGTTTTCCATCTCCCCGGGTGTCCAGTCGAGAAAGTTTTTCAGGATCTCAAAGAGATGATCCTCGATGAAGCGGATCGGTTGCCCCCGCCTAGGCAGGATGAATACCCCCTGGTTTTCGCCGCACGTCTGCTCTGCCCAGACGCCGAAACCCGCCTGATCCGTTGTAACCGTAGGCACCCCATAGGCAACGCTTTCCAGCGGCGTATATCCCCACGGTTCATAGTAGGACGGGAAAACCCCCAGGTCGCAACCGGCAAGGGCCTCATAATAAGGCATATTGATGAACCCGTCATGGCCGTTAAGGTAGGCGGGATTAAAAATGACCTGGACCCGGCCGCCGGGCTGATTCATCAAGCCCAGACTTTTACAGGCCTGGAGGATCGGATCGGAGCCCTCATTATGGAGACGATGGGTCGCAATGGGGATCGGTCCCGATTCAACCCTGGCCTGATCGTCACGGAGAGAGGGAATCAGGTCCGTATAACCCCCGAGCATAAACAGGAACACCAGGACAGGGGCATCGCCGGGAACTTCCTTCTCCAGGCGCCCCAGGGCATTGAGGAAGACATCCACCCCCTTGTTATGAAACTCATAACGTCCTGAAATAATAATTATCTTTGTTTCTTTCGGGAGGTCGCGGCGGAGAAACCGCACCGCTGCTCTTAGAAGTCGTTCCCGGGACCGCTCCGCCGGTTGCCGATTCTCAGTATAGTCGGGGATGTTCTCCATATCTAGACCATTGGGAGTGATCACATCGGGGCTGCGACCCAGGAAATTCTTCGCTTCCGCAGCGGTGATCTCGCTCACTGTCGTAAAACAGTCCGCCTCCCGGGCGGAGATCAGCTCCATGGAATACTTCGCC
>JALNYP010000066.1:0-20000 GCA_023229795.1 Syntrophobacterales bacterium | reverse complement strand
CCAGGATCAAACTCTCCAGTTTTAATGGAGTTTCCCGTACTCGGGCTCACTATTTAGTTTTCAAAGAGCAAGTTTTGGTGATTATTATTGTAGCAATTTTTCCGTCGCTGTCAAGGCCTTTTGTTTGGTTCCTGTTAGCTTCCGGCCCCGAGCGGCAACTGTTTTTGTAACCCAACTTCCCTGCCCTGTCAACCCCTCGTTGCGGTTTTTTTCCGCCCCGGGGGGCCATTCCTTCGCTTGCAGTTGCAACGATCAAATATACAGAACCGCTGCTTCCCTGTCAAGCCCTACATAACCTTTCTTTTTGGGTCCGCCGGGATGAGCCGCTTACCGGCCTTCCCCCTTTGGCCAGGCCTTTCAGCCCGTGAAGCTTTACCTGAAAGTCCGAGACTGCCAAGGCCGCCGCTTCAAGGCGTTCCTGCTGACACCGGCGTCCCGCCCGTGCCCTTTACCGCTTCTTTTTTACTCGTTCCCAAGCTCCAGCTTGGGAACGCTCTTTCCGCCCCAGCTTTGCTTAGGCACCTTCGCACCGCGTTTTCCGCCCACCCCAAAGGCCGCCGCTATTTTCTTCACCCAGTCGCCGGACCGCGTCCGTCGGGGCGGCATCCCCCTGATCAAAAACCCTGCGGGCTGTGAAATCAATGGCCGGGAAAACCTTACGCTCCCGGCCCCGATGCTTAACCAGTAGATGATACCAAATCAAAATCGAAAGGCAACCCTTTTTTGAGGAAAAAAAGTGATCGGTGGCTTTGCCTCAATCAGGGAACCCCCGCCTTATCATCTGGCTGAAGATCTCGAGATAACCTTGGCGGGCTTGGGACAGGAATTCCAGAAGCTCCGGCTGAATTCTGAGTTGATTTTCCCCTATCAGTAGTTTTGCCCTCCAAAAATCAGTAGTTCTCCCGATAGCCCTTTCCACGAAAAGCATCATAATTTATGCAGCAAAAGATTTAGGCAAGATTGCGGGCCTAACGGATATAGGGGGGAGGTTATGGGTCTCAAGGGAGATAAAATGAAACGAGGGAAGGAATTATTTACTGAGGAAAACCAAGAGGCATGGGCCGCGCCCAGCCTCAGGAATGTCAGCGGCCATCTCATGGAAGAGAGAAAGGCAGCCATAAAACTTGAGGATGGGTCCCTGGTTAAAGGGAAAATTAATATCCTGGCGGAGCCTGCCCATGAACACCACGACTTCTTCCTGAAACATAGCGAAGACCGGGGCGCCTACTATGGCCGGATCAGCGACATCTTTACCAAGGGCAAAAATCCCTTTATCGTGCTGTTTGATGCGGTCGTTGAAGGCCAGGCGGACCGGGTCTTGATTATCAATAAAAATAAGATCCTGTGGGTTTCCCCGGAAGATTAAGCTCCAGGCACTCAAACCGGTCGAACCAGCGGCGTTATTCCGGCGTAGAGAAGCGCCTGTCATCATTATCTGCCTAAATTCCTGCCAAGCCTCACCAAACCGTTATTCCCGCCGAATAAGCTATTCTCACAGAGGTCCGAAGTCTTACCCGGATAAGGAGGAAACGCGTCCGGTCCGGGTGGCTTCATGCCAAAGTCTGCGGCCACAAAACAAGCATTTGAACGCACCTCGGGATAAGGTACAATGGCCCCAAAATGTTGCTGATCAGTACCTGTCCTATTAAGTAAAAGGCAAAAATAACCGATTAATACCAAAGGCTCGGCTGGCTTCCCGGAGCCAGCCGCTTGGGAGAGGAAGGGACCATGTATCGTGAAGAATACCGGAGCAAACTTACCACCGCGGCCCAGGCTGTGGCGGCCATCCCGGACTCAGCTACGGTGGTGCACGGCATGGCCACCGGCGAGCCGCCGGCGCTGTTAGCGGCCATCGCCGACCGGGTCCGGAGCGGCAACCTGCGGGACCTGAAGGTCTACTCCCTGTTGCCCATGGCGAACGCTGCGGCCACTATCCTCTCTCCGGACCTGGCCGGCTTGCTTCATTCCCACTGCTGGTTCGTCAGCGGTTCGGACCGGGACCAGGTGAGGTCCGGCAAGCATCTGTTCGTACCTAACCAGTTTCACCAGATCCCTCGCCTGATCCGGGATTTCATGGAGGTGGACACCACCGTGACCACTGTTTCTTCCATGGACCGGGCCGGCTTTTTCAGCTTCGGCACCGTCAACGATTACATCACCACCGCGGCCCTCCATTGCCGGCGCCTGATCGTGGAAGTCAACCCCCGCATGCCCCGGGTCTTCGGCGATTCACTGCTGCACGTGTCCGAGGTGGATACCATCGTGGAGAATGACGTGCCTCTGGTGGAGTTGATTCCCTCGGCGCCCAAGCCTGAAGCCGAGATCATCGGCAAGCACATCGCAGCCATGGTGCCGGACGGGGCCACCATTCAACTGGGACTGGGCGGCATCCCCAACGCAGTCTGCAATTACCTGGAGGGTCACCGGGATTTGGGGATTCACACGGAACTGCTCTGCCCCGGCATGATGCACCTGATCAAGAAGGGGGTGATCACCGGCCGCTGGAAAAATCTCCATAATCGCAAGCACGTCTTTACCAACGCCATGGGGGACCAGGAGCTCTACGAGTTTATGCATGACAACCCCAGCATGGAGAGTTATCCGGTGTCTTACACCAATGATCCCCAGGTCATCGCCCAAAACGACAACATGATTTCCATCAACTCCACCATTGAGGTGGACTTATTGGGGCAGTGCAATTCGGAGTACCTGGGCGGCTTCGAATTTAGCGGCACCGGCGGCCAGCTTGATTACGTCCGGGGGGCCTTTAATTCCAAGGGCGGCAAATCCATCATCGCCTTCTATTCCACCGCCCATAATGGCGAGGTCTCCCGGGTGGTGTCCCGCTTCACGCCGGGTACGGTGGTCACCACGCCCCGGATGGACACCCATTACCTGGTTACCGAGTACGGGGTGGTCAATCTGATGGGCAAATCCCTGGGCGAGCGGGCCCAGGAGATCGTCAAGCTGGCCCACCCCAAGTTTAGGGATGGCCTGCTGGAGGAGGCCCGGAAGATGTGCCTGGTGTGAGGCGGTCGGCGGTCGCCACTCCTCGGCTCAGGCTGGAAAGCCCTGGCCGCCGGCACCCGTGCCGGCCTAAGGTGCGGCCCGAGTCTTGGTTAAGGAAAACCGTCTTATACCAAGTTGCGCCCATAGAAGTCAGGAAACCCTTGACCTGTAGGGGCGCACCTGAGTGTGCGCTCAATCCAGGGCGGACACATAGGTCCGCCCCTACGAGAGATAAATTACCGGTTCGATCGCATCTTGGTATTAATCATCGGGCCACAGGAACAGGCCGGTGGGCTCATCCATGCGGCGCAGGAAGGGCGCGGCGGCCTCGTATTCCTGAAGGATGAATTCGCAGGCAAAGACCAGGGTGCCGGGAGCCAGATGCCCCCCGAAGGCCCGGCCGTCGGCATCGGCCAGGGTAAGGTGGGCATGAACCATGGATTTTCCGTCCTTCAGCGAGATATTGCCGATCAGAGAGACGATCTCTAAAGGCCGCGCCAGCTCAAGGAAGTAATATTGGCGCTCCGCCTGATTATAGTAGCCCACCCGGGCCTGGGTGACGGCCCCGAGGGCCCGGACCTCCCCCAAAGGTGATGCCGCGCTCCTGAGCGGTCCTCTCCAGGGCCGCCAGCAGATCCTCGCCCTTGGCCAGCCGGCCCATGATCCTGCGGCCGGGAGTCACTGCGGCGTTCATAATTTTCCTCCTCCCCAAAAGGTGTTGAGAGCCAGGCCGGGACAGCAATTGCCCTTGGCCCCAATAAGTAATCAATTTTTTCCGGGCTGCCGGCACTGACTACTAGCTTCTCGCCCTTCTCCCAATATAATCATTTTATCCGCGTCCGCAGAGATCTGACTCGGAGCAGAAAAGTAATTCCTTCCACCCCCCAATTATCCTAAAAAATATGTCCGCAGGACTGGCGGCAGCCGTTTTAAGGGCTTAACTTACAGGAAAATCCTGGCATCGGTTCCCCCGGCCCGCCGTGCGGGCCCAGGGAGGAACGGCTGGAATTCGGGAGTTTGGTATGGCTCCGGATACGGTGCAGGTGGTGATTTATGACGCGCCCGCGCACAAGGCCTCCAGTTGCGCCTGCGGCTGCGGCGGTCACCACCATGACGAAGAGGGCGGCCCTTTGGCCGGGGTCAGCCTGGAGATGCAGGCCCAGGCCTTGGCCCTGACCCTGGACGCGGCCTTCCCCGGCCGGGTGCAGGTGGAATATATCAACGTCCTCCAGGACCCCCGGGGGCCGGGCCTGCCCCAGACCGCGCTGCTCTGCTCCCTGGCCTACCCCGCGCCGCTGGTGTACATCAACGGCGAAGGTCGGTTCGCTGGAGCCCTGGAACCCGAGCGCATCCGGGAAGAGGTGGGAAAAATCCTGGAGAGGCACTGAGTCTTTTTGTTTGAACCTATTTGACGGTGGTCGGGGATGGCCGCGTGCTGAAAACTGTGGCGCGGCGGACCTTTATGCTTGCCAGGTCAATTTCTTGCCTCCATTAGGTTCTTGCCTGTCGGAAACTGCTGCGAAGCGCGCCACTTGATAGGAAAGGATGAAAACGTGGCTGCCCCCCGCCCTCTCATCACCCTGCTTACCGATTTCGGCACCAAAGACGCTTACGTCGCCAGCCTGAAGGGGGTCATTCTGGGCCTCAATCCCGCCGCGGAACTGGTGGACCTCACTCACGAGGTGCCGCCCCAGGATATCCGGTGCGGGGCCTTCATCCTCACCGAGGCCGCGGCCTATTTCCCGCCAGGCACCATCCACCTGGCCGTGGTGGACCCCGGGGTGGGGAGCGGCCGTCGGGCCCTGGCGGCCCGCGGGCGGGGACAGTACTGGGTGGGGCCGGACAACGGCCTCCTTCACCTGGCCTTTGTTGGTGCCCCGGATTTATCCATCGTTTCCCTGGAAAATCCGGCCTACTTTCGACCCCAGGTGTCGCCCACCTTTCACGGCCGGGATATTTTCGCGCCGGTGGCGGCCCACCTGTCATTGGGGGTGAACCTGGACCGCTTCGGCCCCCGAATCACCGACCCCGTTTCCCTGGGGTGGCCTGAGCCGGAGTTCAATCGGGAGTCTGTCCAGGGAGAGATCATTCACGTGGACGGCTTCGGCAACCTGGTAAGCAATATCCCCGCCGGGGATCTTATGGCCTGGCTGGGAGAGCAAAGTTTAGAGCTCAAATCTGGCCCACTCCATCTCCAGGGTCTGGCCCGGACTTATGCCGACAGGGCTCCGGGGGAGTTCCTGGCCCTGGAGGGCAGTCACGGGTTTATCGAGATCGCCTGCACGGGGGATAATGCCGCCCGGCGCCTGAAAGACGGCGTGGGCCTGCCGGTGGAGATTCGGAAAAGGTGATCGAGCCATGGGAAAATCGTCCAAGGAAAAAATATGCTGGACCTGAATCAGGCACTTGACTTTTTAGATAATAATTACTATTCAGTAATCATTAACGTAGCCTGCCGGAAGCCGCGGGGCGGACCGGGTCTCAAGCGCCGGGCGACTACCAAGCAGAGGGGAGGTAAGGATAACCGATGGATGTATTGATGCTGTCTCGACTGCAGTTTGCGGTGGCCACCTTTTTCCACTTTCTCCTGGTGCCTTTGACTCTGGGCCTGTCCATCCTCATCGCCATCATGGAGACCAAATATGTCAGGACCGGCGACGAGGATTACCGGCGCATGGCCAAATTTTGGGGCAAGATTTTTCTGGTGAATTTTGCCGTGGGGGTGGTGACCGGGATTACTCTGGAATTTCAATTCGGCACCAACTGGTCTCGGTACTCCCGCTACGTGGGGGATATCTTCGGGTCCCTGTTGGCCATTGAGGCCACCCTGGCCTTTTTCCTGGAGTCCACCTTCCTGGCGGTGTGGGCCTTGGGCTGGAAGCGGCTCTCTCCGCGCCTGCATTGCGTCTGCATCTGGCTGGTGGCCTTTGCCTCCAACCTCTCGGCCCTGTGGATCCTCATCGCCAACTCGTGGATGCAGCATCCCGTGGGTTACACCATCAGGAACGGCCGGGCCGAACTGAGCGACTTTCTGGCCGTGGTCACCCAGCCCTTTGCCATCCAGGAGTTTATCCATACCGTGAGCGGGGCCTACATCCTGGCGGGTTTTGTGGTCATGGGGATCAGCGCCTATCATTTACTGCGGCGGCAGCACCTCACCTTTTTCACCAAGTCTTTCCGCCTGGCCCTGGGGTTTGCCCTGATCTTCTCCCTGGTGGAGGTGGTACAGGGGCACCAGCATGGCGCCGAAGTGGCCAAGATCCAGCCCACTAAACTGGCGGCCTTGGAGTCTATATGGGATACCCAGGCTGGGGCCCCCATGTGGCTGTTTCTGATTCCCGACCAGGCGGGGGAACGCAACCTGTTTGAGTTCGGCCGCATTCCCAAAGCCCTGAGTATGCTGGCGTACCACTCCCCCCAGGCCGTGGTCAAGGGGCTCAAAGACTTCCCCCCGGCTGACCGGCCGCCGGTGGCCCTGACCTTCTTCGCCTTCCGGCTGATGGTGGCCCTGGGCTTTCTCTTTATCCTGCTGACCGTGGTGGGTTGGTTCAAGCGCAAGAACCTTGAAGCCAGCCCAGGCTATTTGAAGTTAATGCTCTATGCCATCCCGCTGCCCTATATTGCCCTGGAGGCCGGCTGGATGGTGGCCGAAGTGGGACGGCAGCCCTGGATCGTTTACGGTCTGATGCGCACCTCCGATGCCGTGTCTCCCATCGCCGCCTCCCAGGTATGGCCGACCCTGGTGGGTTTCATCCTGGTCTATTCGCTCCTGGGTGCGGTGGCGTTCTACCTCATATCCAAGTTTGCCAAGCAAGGGCCGGAACCGGCGCCGGCCGGAAGCAGTGAGGGGGTGGTGTCATGATGTTGCCGACTATCTGGTTTATCCTCTGGGGTGTCTTGTGGGCCGTGTATTTCATGCTGGACGGCTTTGATCTGGGGCTGGGGACCCTGATGCCGTTTCTGGCCAAAGACGACCAGGACCGGCGGATCATCTACCGGACCATGGGGCCGTTCTGGGACGGCAACGAAGTCTGGCTCATCACCGCCGGCGGCGTGACTTTCGCGGCCTTCCCTACCACCTACGCGGCGATGTTCAGCGGCTTGTATTCGGCCTTGATGCTCATCCTCTTCGCCCTGATTTTGCGGGGGGTCTCTTTTGCCTTCCGGGATCAGGTGGATAACCCCGGCTGGCGGCGCCTGTGGGACACCTGCCTGTTCCTGGGCAGTTTTCTGCCGGCCCTGCTCTTCGGGGTGGCCTTTGCCAACCTTTTTAAGGGTATCCCCATTGACGCCGAAGGCATCTACCAGGGAACCTTGTTCACCCTGCTCAATCCTTACGGCCTGGCCGGAGGCATCTTGTTCGTCCTGCTGTTCATCGTCCACGGCTCCTTGTGGCTGGCGGTCAAATCCCACGATGACCTGCACCGCCGGGCCGGACACCTGGCCGCCAAAACCTGGCCGGCGCTGTTGATCATGGCAGTGCTCTTCCTGCTGGCCACCCAACGCTGGACTTCGCTCTTCGAGAACTACGCGGCCCAACCGGTGCTCCTTATCATTCCGGTCATCGCGGTGGCGGCCCTCATCGCCATGCGGGTCTTCATCCAGAGGGCCCAGTGGTGGAAGGCCTGGTTCGCCTCCAGCCTGACCATTGTCGCGGTCACCCTCTTCGGGGTAGTGGGGCTGTTTCCCAACCTGCTTAAATCCAGCCTCAACCCGGCCTACAGCCTGACTGCGTTCAACTCATCTTCCAGCCCCCTGACCCTCAAGATCATGCTGGGCGTGGCCCTGACCTTTGTGCCGCTGGTCATCGCCTACCAGGTTTGGGTCCATTTCCTCTTCAAGGATAAGGTGGAGCCCGAAGACCTGGCCAAAGAAGAAGGGTATTGAGCCGCGCTTAAATATCCTGAGGCCGCCTCGTCCCGGCGCGGGATGAGGCGGCCTTCTATTTGGAAATTATCTGTGGATTAGTTTTACTCGAACCAGGTAGATTCCCCCCCTAAAGTTTTTGCTTGTATAAAGAAGCGTTCCATGTAAAATTTGTCTATACTCAGTTTCTTATAGAATGATTTATGCCCCGAGGAAAAAACAAACGCGTCCGGTTCGAAGGCGACGGTGGAGATCTCTTTCTCATCAATGAGGTCTCCCGGGTGGTGAACCTTTCCCAAAAGCGCATCCGGGAATATGAAAAAGAGGGGTTTATCAAACCCTTACGGGAAAAGAATACCAACAACCGCCTCTATTCCAACTTCGACGTCTCCCAGATCAACCAGATCAACAGCCTGATCCATGATCGGGGGTTCACCCTGGCCTGCCTGCGCAACCTGATGGTGCTGGCCCCTTGTTGGAATATTTACGATTGCGACAAAAAAGAGGAATGCCCCGCGTTTCAACTCCCCTGGCGGCCTTGTTATGAGGTGCGAGAATATCGGGGAACCTTGTGCGACGGTCCCTGTTCGCGTTGCGCCATTTTTCTCAATCGCAACGTCAAAAGGGAAAAAGTCCTGGAAAAATATCAGACCGAATCTTGATTTCTCCCCCTGCCACGCCATCTACAACTGTTTATCCTGCTCCCAGAGCTAAAGCCATCGCCATTGTAGGGCCTTCCAATTCCGGCAAGACCGAACTCATCTGCCGACTGCTGGAGTGGTTTGCCGCCCAGGGGGCACGGGTGGCCGTTCTGAAGCATTCTCACCAGCTCCATCTGGCCGATGAAACCAAAGACACCGGGCGCTATCGTCAGTCGGGAGGGCGGCTGGTGGCCCTGGCCGCGCCGGGGCTGGTGCAGATTACCCGGACCTTCCCGGCGGAGCCGACGCTCCCGTCCATTTTAGCGGAACTGGCCCCCGAGTCCGACCTGATCCTGGTGGAAGGCTACAAGACCAGTGACCTGCCCAAGTTGGCCCTGGTGGCGAGCGCGGCGTCCCCTTTGCCGGATTATCCTGGCGTGGTGGCCTGGATCAGTCCCGGCGCGCTGCCTACGGACCTGCCGGTGTTTGAGCCCGGCCAGGTGGCCGAAATCGGCAGGTTTATCCTGGCTCAGGTGCAAAACCGGTGAGGCCGACCCTCGAGCCGGCGTTGGCCTCAGGGCCGCCTTTGATCACCGGGGCCATTCTGGCCGGGGGCCTGAGTCGGCGCTTAGGGCGTGATAAGCCGGCGCTGCCCCTAAACGGCCAGCCCCTGGCCCTCCGGGCGGCCGAGGCCCTGGCTCCCTTAGTAACGACCTGCTGGCTCATTACCAACCAGCCCCTGGCCCACGCGGCTTTCGGCCTGCCCTTGGTGACGGACTTGCGGCCTTTTCAGGGTCCCGCCGGCGGCCTGCTCACCGCCCTCTTCTGGGCTCAAACTCCCTGGGTCCTGGCCGTGGCGGTGGACAACCCCTTTCCGGCCCCGGCCCTGTTGGCCGAACTGGCCGCCCGGGCCAGGCGGACCTCACGCCCCGCGGTGGTCTGCCGGTCTCCCCGGGGGCTGGAGCCTTTCCCTGGACTTTATGCCACCCGCCTGTTGCCCAAACTGCAGGAATTTCTCCTGGCCGACCGCCGTCCAACCCGCTTCCTGGAAATTTGTCGGCCCCTGATCCTTTCGGAGGCTGAGGTGCTCAATCTGGACCCTGAGGGCCACAGTTTTTTTAACCTCAATACCCCCGGGGATCTGGATCGGGCCCAGGCCTGGCTGGCCGGGCAGGCCCCTTTCTGGGACCCGGCCGGCCCTGACAAGCCCACCGAGACCCAGGCGGCCAGGCCCCAGGGGGGACCGCCGGCAGGAACGTGACCCCCGGGTCCTCTTGACACCGATTTATCCTTAAGTTATAAAAATGAGCGCGGTCCCATCGTCTAGGGGCCTAGGACACCGCCCTCTCACGGCGGAGACACGGGTTCGATTCCCGTTGGGACTACCATTTGGCCGCATAACTTATTGATATTATTACTTAATTCGTTCTCCCACCGGGAAACGTTCCCCGGTGGAGTTTGCCGCGAGTAGGGCCTTCCCATCTGTCCGGGTTAGATTCGGCACAAAGCGATTATACCGTTCCAGAGTCACTACCGGGCTCTTGTGCCCCAGCATCCGGGCCACCCAGTTGATGTTCTCCCCCACCGAAATCGCCAGGGTGGCAAACGTATGCCGCATCTGGTAAGGGGGCCGGTACCTGACCCCCAGGCGCTTCAACACCGGTTCCCAGGCCTTCATCCGGAAGATCTCCTGTTCCAGAGGCTTCTGTTTTCCCCCCAGGAACACATAATCCCCCAGTAACCAGCTTAAGGCCTTTTGCGCCACCAGAGCCTCCCGCACCGGCGGCAACATATCCAGGTCCCTGATGCTGCCGGCAGACTTCGGGATACCGGTGAGGCGCAAGACCCGGCCTTCGCGAATGAGGACCTTCTCATTCTGGAAGTCCACCCGTTTCCATTTTAAGGCACAGGCCTCATTGGGGCGCCAGCCGGTCCAAAAGCCGCAGATCACATAATTGACATAGAGTGGGGCATACCGGCGGAACCCCGCAATGACCTCTTCCCGTTCCGCAATGGTGAAGGGATCAACGTCAGTCATGCCCTGGGCCAGTCGTTTTACGCCCAGGGTGGGATTCTTGGGGATCACCTCATCCACATACGCCTGATGGAACATCATGCGCAGCACCTTCATGGTTTTGTCGTTGATGGTGCTGGGTTCCAGGCCTTTGTCCACCATGGTTCTCTGGAACCGGCGAATCTCTGCCCGGGTTATCGTGGAAATGAGCCGGTTTTTGAAGAACGGGTAAAGGTGCTTCCAGAAAGCGCTCTTCCAGTTGCGGCGGGTGGTCTCCTTGAGCACTTTTTCCGCCATCCAATCAGCGAAATATTGATTGAACGGGAGATCTTCCTTCCGGGGAGAAAATATCTCGATCTTGGCGCCGTGGGGAAAGTGTCTCTCATACTGAAAGACCTCATTCTCAATTTCGGCCTCGATCAACTTCATATATTTCTCGGCCCTTTTGCGGTTCTCCTTGGTCGCCTCAAGTCCGGATGTTTCGGTACATCTCACCCCCTTAAAATAGAAGTCGTAATACAAACGGCCCTTGATGCTTCGGACGGTTGCCATCAGCCCTCCTTGATCCACTCTTCAAGGGCCTGGACAGAAAGCAGTACCATCCTACTGCTCTTCTTGAACCAATGCAAATTTTCTTTCAAATCCCCCCGCATCATCAGATGGCGCACCAAGCGCTCCGAGATGCCGAAGATTTCGGGGACCTGTCGGGGGCGAATATAAAGGGGTCGATGTTTCTCTGCTCTCATGGCCTAGTTATAAAGTGGCTCTGGCGGGATGGTGCCGCTATGGGCTCTATTGGGAGGAGCGAGCAAATCAACAGTGAAGATAATAGCCGGCCCGATTGAGAGAATTAGCCAAAAAAGATTCATAGGTTTATTAGTCCTTTTTGTAATGACTGAAAGTCATTTAAGAAAAGAAAAAAAATTCCGAGAAAATTTCCCGGACGGCTGTTATTGGAAGCCGGTTAGTCTTGGGGGGCTGGCCAGGTCTGGCCGAAAGCCCTATCCATTGCCGCTAAATGTTTTTTGGGTAAAAGCAGGTCCTTGACGTGCCGGTCCAGAGAACGAAGCAGAATTTCATCCCCATGGAAAAATATCTGACCAAGCCGGATTTTTTTCTGGTCATTACAATAAGCCACGATATCTCCCTCATGCTTTTGGGTATCTTTTGCAAAAAATACTTTTGAACCCTTCAGTAGAGCCGGTTCATATCCTTCGCCAATCTCCAAAACATAAATGTTCGATGGCAATCCTATTTCTCTTCCACCTTGAAGGAACCTCGGGAGCGCTACTTCTCCGAGAATATCACGAAAGGTTTCGGGGTAGGGAATTTCAGCCGAAGCGTCAATCTTCGCCACAACCGGAACCATCACAATCTCATCAGTTAAATCCCCGATGCTAACACCCAGCGCCTTGGAAACGGCCTGCAGGTGCAGGACGCTCCAATGGCGTTTATTTCTTAACATTCTGGATAGCTGGCTCTGATCTATTTGAGTCAGATTGGCAAGGTCTTGGATTCGCAGACCCTTTTCCCGCAGAAGCTCTCTGACCCTATCGCTAATGCCTATCATGGGACTTAATTATGTCAATTTGTCAGAATTGTCAAGATATTTATTTGGGGTATTTTAGTTAAGTTGGGAGGAGGTCGCTGTAATCTTTTTAGCTTAAGCCGCCCATTATCACCGAAGAAATTCTTAAAAAACTTCAAGAGCCTTAGATGGTTAAATTCTATAAGATGCATAATAGTCAAGCCATATTAACAAAAAAGGCTTGACATCGAATGACCTAACAGCATATTTACTCGGTAAGTCCATTTTCTCCGGCCCAATGATCGGCTCCTGGGCGAAAAGCTGGTCCATGATCAGCTCGAAATGTTCTGAAAGGACCAGGAAAAGGCTCGCCGCCAAAAACTTCGGGAAGAAAAGGCCATACATGGAAGAAAGATCAAGTAGACGTGCGGAGATCCTCGCCAAGATCGACGTCGAGGCAGAATTTCGGTCCTTAGGGGTTCGTCCTGCCGCAGGGGCCACGCCCAATGCAAATGGGTGGTTGCCCTGTCATTCCCTTTACCGAGAAGACAAGAATCCCTCGGCGGGGATAAACGTGGGGAACGACCCTAATGTTCGGGGCCTGTATGTCGACTTTGGGGAGCCTGGACCCGGCGGCATGGGGCAGCTGTCCAAGGGCATTTTTCAGATTGCATCTGAGTTCGGCCCCTTCGTTACCCCTGGAGATGCCTTCAGGCACTATGCTAAAGCAGCAGGACATGACAGCGGTAATGGCCGCCCTGACCGTCCGCCGCCAACCATGGGCCACGTTGAGGCCTTCCAGAAGAACCTGGCCCCCGAAGTGCTCCAGTACCTCCACGAGAAACGAGGGCTCACCGACGCGAGTATCGCCAAGTTCCGGGTCGGCTGGTGCACCAAAAAGGAGCGCAACACTTTCCCGGTGTTCGACGTAACTCCGGACGGCCCCCGGCTGGTGAATATCCGCTATCACAACTCCAAGAAAGAGCCAAAGACCCTCAACTGGTCCGGTTATGGACAAAAGCGATTGTGGGGGCTGGACCGCCTGGCCGCGGCGCCGCCGGGATCCACGGTGGTCATCACCGAGGGCGAGTTCGACGCCATGCTGGTGGAACAGGAGACGGGGTACATCGGGGTTTCTTCCACGAACGGCTCCCGGAGCTTCCAAGCTGAGTGGTCAAAGCATTTCGTCGGCCACCATCTCGTCGTGCTCTATGATTGTGACAAAGAAGGTGCGGAGGCTGTGCACAACCTGGTCGTGCCAGCTTTCGAGGAGCTTGTCAAGACCGGACAGGTCCCCTCGCTCCGTGTGGTATGGCTCTATGACCTTCAAAAGATCGATAAGAAGCATAAGGACGCCACCGACTGGATCGTCAAGGACGGGGGGTCAGGGGCCCGGCTGAAAGAAATGGTTCAGCAGGCTGCGCCCCACATCTATACCACCCCTACCAGCCACCTGGAGCCACCTGTCCCTATTAAAGGCTTCGAGCAAATTGATTATGAGCAGTACGCCGGCCGGCGCGTGACGGTGCCCATTCAGGTCTTCGGAGAGAATACCGTCGCCTATCACGCGGTAACCAAGGTGAGAGTTACCAATTGCGGGGCCATCAAGGACGGGAAATGTTCAGGCGTCGGCCCGGAGGGCAATATAAGGTCCTGCCTCAAGGATATTTTGGTCCCCCTGGGGGACCGGGTGATGATTGCCAGCGTTCGAGCCACCGAGGGCCAGCTCAAAAAGCACCTGCAGGAATATGTCTGCGATAAGGACCGGCGCCCGGCGATCCGGGTGGAGGATCAGGACCGGACCACGATCCGGGAGGTGTATGCTCATCAAGTGGTGGGCCCCATGGCGCCAGAGCGCCTGGAACTGGTCGAAAAGCCTGTTTATGTCATCGGTGGCGGTATGGTCGAGATTGGTAAATACCAGGCCACTGGCCGGGTAGTCACATCCTACCGGGACCAGCAGCCCACCATGATCGTGGACAAGCTGGACAGGCTGGAAGAGGATTACCAGGCTTTTACCCTGGAGAAGGGCCTGTCCAGCCTGGAGAAGCTACGGCAAATGGAGCCCGGGGAGATCATCGAGGACCTCAGCCTGCATGTCACCCGGATTTACGAACGTGAGGCAATTCATCGGGGAGTGCTTTTGACCCTGTGCTCCCCTCTCTGGATTGACTTCCCGGGCGACGGCCGCATCCGCGGCTGGTTGGCCGCCATCACCGTAGGCGACACTGGGACCGGCAAAACCAGTATTAGCCAGGGGATTTTTGATTACGCCAAAGTGGGCAGCCGGGTGAGCGGCATCACGGCGTCCCGGACAGGTCTTACCTATGCCTGCGAACACGATGAGCGCAAGGGGTGGAGGGTCAAGGCCGGTGCCTTCTTGAAGATGAGCCGCCAGGCGTTGATCGTGGACGAGGCCCAGGACATTAAGCAGGATGAGTTGAAAACCATGGCTGAGGGCATGGACACCGGGCTCACTCGGATTGACCGAATCCAGAATAAGGTGTTTGAGTCCTGCACCCGGGTGATTTTTAACTGCAACCCCAAGGACCAGCGTCATTTCTGGGAACAGCGGACCATGGATAGCTATAGGTATTGTTGCGAGTCCATTAAAGGGATCTTCCCCGTCATGATGATCCGCCGCATTGACCTGGCGATGTTCGTCGCCTCCTGGGACATTGAGGATAAAGAAAAGATTTACTTTCCCAAGGATACCCAAGAAAATCCCCGGCGAGTTGAACCTGAGGACCTCCAGGCCCTTATCTTCTACGCCTGGAACCTCAAGCCCGAACAAATCGTTTGGAGCACTGAAGATAGTTTTGGTAATAGTTTCGACACTGCTGGCTACGTCAAGAGGATCGCCCAATATCTCAGCAATAAGTTCGCCGGCGCCGACGACCTCCCCATCGTTTACGCAGAGGACTTTCGCAAAACCATGGCGCGCCTAAGCGTCGCCAGCGCCATCCTGGACCTGTCAACCTCTGAGGACTTTTCCCAAGTGATTGTCCAGCCTCAGCATGTTTCGTCGGCCTGCGAGTTCCTGGAGGACATCTATGAGGCAGAAAATTGCGACTTGGGAAGCTATACTCGATCCTACCTTCTGAGCCATAGCATTGAATACTTGCCACAGATCCAGAAAGAGATAGACCGAATTCTTGATGGGCCAGAAAGCGCCGCACGCCGTTTCCGCTATATTATAGGGCGGCTTTGGCAATGCCCGGACGGTGAAACGGTTAAAAAATCAGAGATAGTAGAGGAATTTGATGTTGAGGCCAAGACGATCCAAAGGGACATGAAATTCTTTTTACGAAATCACTTGGTTAATTCTAACGCTCAGAAGGGCTATCGGCCAGAGCCTAAATTTAATCGAGTGATGCGTCGATTAAGAAAGATTGACCCCGCCCGATATAGCTTTGACATATCTCCCCAGGAATTTGATAAGGCCGATGTTGATGGACATTCGCAGTAACAAGGGAATGTTTGTATTTTTCTATGCCGCTCTTTGATGGACATTTATAAATTTTTTCCAGAAGGGCGGAGATGGACATTTGGGGAGATACAGGACTGGCAAGGCTCCCACGGCATATCAATAACTTACAAAAGCGGGTGGACATAGCCGGACATGGCTTTAAGTATTTGATAAGAATAATCAAAACCCTTTAAGATGCAGAATCTCATGTCTATCGAGACCAAAAGAATATCTATATGATCCTGTTGTTAGAAATTTTAGATTTAATTTTTTTAGGGGGCAGGGTCGGATAGACATGAAAAGCAAGAAAATAGGGGTAAAATCTTGATTAAGTAATTTATTTTATTCAATAAAATATCTGTTGTCCATCTAATTATCCTGGCGTCGCCAGGTCAACCACAGGGAGGATGATATGAACAAGGCTCAGCTTATCTTGAAGGTAGCGGAAGAGACCGGGTTTACCAAGAAGGACGTGGCCGCGATGGTCGAGGCCACCCTGGGGACCATCAAGGGGACGCTCCTGGAGGCCGGCAAGGTGCACTTGCATGGCTTCGGGACGTTCAACCGCCGCACCCTGGCCGCCCGAAAGATCTATGACCACTTCGGGACGGGCGGCGAGAAGAAGATGGAGTCCCGAGAGACGGTGCGGTTCAAGCCCGCGGTGGAGTTCAAGGGGGAGCTGGCAACGGTGCCGGCGGCAGGATAAAAAATTAAGGGCCGGTGGCCCCGGCCCTATCTTAAACCCTATTTCCTTAAAACCTATATCACTCTCTCCCATTCCTAAAGTTCTGCATGGCGTCCTGTAGCTCATCATCCACGATATGAGTATAAATTACCGTCGTTTTCACGTCGCTATGGCCCAGGGCCTTCTGGACCAGCCTGAGGTTCTTGGTGGCCCGGAGCAGGTCCGTGGCGAAGGTGTGGCGGAGCATGTGGGGGTGGAGCTGCTTGACGATCCCCGCTGCCTCGCCATACTCCCGCAGCATCCATTGCAAATACCTGGTCGTGAGCTTGCGGCCGAACCGATTGAGGAAAATGTGTTCCTGAGGACCATGCGCACCAGGACGCGCTGCGACGTATCCCTCGATGAGCTTTACGTCGGCGTCGGACACCCATACCGCCCGGTCCTTCCCGCCCTTCCCCTGGCGCACCATGAGGCGCCCGGAGTCGGGCTCAAGGTCCTTAAACTTCAGGTTAACAACCTCAGCCACCCGCAGCCCGGCGTTAAGCATGAGGCGTACCATGCAGAGATCCCGAAGGCGGGCGAGCCGGTCCAACGGTCGGCCACGGACTACGGGTTCAGGTTCCTCCATGAATTGCTGTAGGAGCAGGTCCTGTTCCAAGGAGATGAGAACTTCAGGAATCCGACGTTTTGCCATCGTTTATTCCCCCCCTGCAAATGCTTCACGCATCCAAGGCGCCCATTTTGGACGGGTGGTTGATGAATGGAGGTCGGCCTCCTCGTGGTGGTAGTGAAGCCGAGCTCCTCGACAGGAAATGAAGCCCGGGGTCATCATTCCGTGGCCGTTCTTCATATAAATGGCTTCCTGCATTAAAGGCTGGTCGCAGGTCTTTCCATATTTCATATATTCAGTTTTTGCTGCCAATTCTCGGAGAACTTGACTAACTGCTTCCTTTCCTCCAACCGTCTCATCTGGTTACATCCTTTCCACCCTCTGATTTTCTTCTCTTTTCCTGGCCCCATGGTCCTCTGACCCTCAAAAAATCCTGCAATCATACTGTAGTAATTAAATGCTTATAAGTCAAACATAGTAGGTCATAAAATGAAGAAAAATATGACAATATAGATAATTTTCTACCATATATATCTTTCCTGCGCAGGTGAAGCTTAATTTTATTAATATTATTAGATAGATGGTTTATAAAGGATGGTGGACATGATAACCATGCCCTTTGGCGGGGATAGTGGACAATGACGTTGCTCTGCCTCATACCATGGGTAGAAAATGATGCATCTATCGTAGCCTCCGAGCTTTCGTCCAATCACGTAAGCCAGCACTCCCTGAGGGAGAAGACCTATAGATTGACCGCAGGAGAAGATCCTCGGAGTCGAAACCAGGTTTTAGCAGCTCTGACTTTTTTTTCGGAGGAATGACTCGCCCGGAAAGAAGGCGTTAAAAAGTGCAAATTTCAGGGCCAAGTCCGTGAGTGGGTTACCTTTAGCGGCTAAACGAGCTATCTCCAAACTTGAATCACAGGCGGACTCTCGGGAAATTTTAATGGAGGTCGGCAGGGACCAGGCTAAACGCCCTGGCTCTGGTCACCAAGTGCCTGGGGCTACAGAGGGATACCCTCGACGTGCCTATGGGGGCCAAGATCCTTATCAACCCCAGCCGGAAGGTCAGGGGGCCAGCGGCGACCAGGCCGCAGCCCGGGCAACGCGACCCCAAGGCGCCGAACCCAGCCAGCCGGACGCCTCATGGTCCGATTGCCATCGTGCGGTAGCTGGTGAGAGGTAGCATTTTCTTCGTATAAACCCCCTTTTCGGAAGAAAAAGGACTATTTTGCCCTGGCCTGAACCCTTGCCAGGGTCGAGATCGATGCACCACAGGGCTCTCATGCATCCATCTTTTGCCTATAAGCACCCCAGATCAGCCACCATGCCCCAATTCTCCCTTTAATCACCCTTGCCCTGCCCCTCGTCGGTGGCCTGGCGGGGTGGGGACTGAGGCTGGACGCCCTCTTGTCAGAGACCCTGCCGGCGGCGGACCAACGGTGCCATATATAGAGGAAGGGGAGGCCCAAACCCCGGGACCGGAGTCCCTCCCCCCCGTATCAGAGAGGACGCCCCGGGGAATTTTCAATTTTCAAAATATGCCATTTCGGCATAGTGGTCGGCATTATTGACATCAGCCGGAGGTTAGAATGAAGCGAACGGGCAAGTAGCAGGCTAAGGAGTTAAAGCGGTCAAGGAGTTTTCAATAGAACCGGCCTATTTTGATCGACCAGCTTGAGTCGCCTGGCCCGGGGGCGCACTTATGCCCGCAAGGGGCAGGTGATGGACATCAAGATCGAGCCAGGCGCCGTGCGGGCCAGGGTGCAGGGTTCCAGGTCCCGTCCCTACGAAGTGGAGGTGCTTTTCCGCCCGTTGTCCCGGGCCCAATGGTATCAAATCGTGAAAGCCCTGGCAGACCGTTTTATTTCCCTGGCCCGGCTGTTGGCCGGCGAGCTGCCGGAGGATATTGAGGAGGTTTTCAGCGGCGCCAAGGTGTCTCTCTTTCCCCACAAGCTGCGGGACCTGGAGACCGATTGCACCTGTCCCGATTGGTCCAACCCGTGCAAACACACGGCCGCGGTCTTCTATCTGCTGACCGAAGAATTTGACCGAGACCCCTTCCTGCTTTTCAAGCTGCCGGGTCTGAGCCGGGAGGAACTTTTTGAATTGCTGGGCTACGACGCCCCCAAGGCTCCTGCCCTCCAGACCCAGAACCTGAACGGGGTTGCGGGTCCGGCCTCTGAAGAGCTGCCCCTGGAGCCCTCTTCCTTTTGGGGTGGGGAGGAATTGCCCGACGACCTCTTCGGCGAAGTCAGTCTCCCGGAAGCTCCGGCCGCCTAGCCCAGGAGATTAGGCAATTTCCCCTTTTGGCGGGGGAAGGACCCGTTTCTCGAAGCCCTGGAACCTGTCTATGTCAAAGCGAGCACATCTGGCATGGACGTCTTTTTGGGACGGAAAAACCTCCAGGAGCCTGAGACCCCTACACCGGATAAAGCCATCAAGCCCTCATTGAAGACCGCGAAAACCTTCAAAGGAAAATCCCGGCAAGGGCGGAAAATTCTGAGAAAATCCCCCCCCTAAGAAAAAAAACCACGTAGTGATTTGAGGGCATCAGATCTTCTGGGGGCGGCATAGAAACCCGCCCTGCGCTTCCTGGCGGACATGCTGTATCTGCTGCTGGAACTCAAGTTTTAACCGCTTGACGCGCTCCTTCAAGGTAGTCTAGAATCCCTTGGCCCGGAGTCTGGCCCCCCTGGTCTGTGAAGATTGTCATGGCGTCACGCGCCAGGCCTACCCCAACGCCTATATGCCGGCGTTAGACTTCTCTGTCTGAGATATGGCCTGATTGAAACGGCTCTGTTCTTCCACAATGCCCTGCTTACCAAACCGGAGATAAGGGTATTTCTCCGCCAGGACTGAATCTGGGGTCATAGCGAACTTCCCCATTTGTTGCGATTCCCTCACCTCCATCGGTGGGGCCATTAAGCCCGACCGCAGCTCTCGGTCACAAGCAAGACCAGACCCCGCTTGCCGTGTGAGATGTCGCTCAGCAGGCAGCAGCGGGTTATCTGTGATCGAAAGGCTGCCAAGGCCGGCAACCTGAATATATTGGTGTGCTGAGCTGGCAACTTTATAAATTTTGTAACCGTTCAGTTCCCCTTCTGAGAGGGGACAAATTATTTTGAAATTAATGGAAAAAATGCATAAGGGCTAGTTATTTTGTGAAAAATGGTGTA
>JALNYP010000150.1 GCA_023229795.1 Syntrophobacterales bacterium | reverse complement strand
GTCATGGTGGCCGCCATCTCTGTGGCCGCCCGGGCCGACCCTGGGGCTTGCGTGGTGGTCATGGTGGCCGCCATCTCCGTGTCCGCGCGGTTAGATGAACAGCCGACGCCGAGACTTGCGGTGATCACCACCATTAGACAAGCGACAGAGCTATGAATAACTCGCCGAATCATACAGGAATGGATTCCTTATCCCGGACAAATGGATTGTCGCAGCAACCGAACTATTCTGAACCAAGTATCGCTGCCCCGGTCGAGCCGGAACCGAACTGCTACCTAATACCTGTCCGTAACGGTCATCGCTCAGTTTGCCACGGCGTATCGCCGTGATTGCGGCGCTAACTTGTGGTTCATTGTTGACTGACTCCTTTCTTGCTTGCGGATCACCTCCTTCTGGTTTTCACCACTATCGAGCCTCCTTGCGACCCCCGATTGGCTAATTGATCCTTCTTATATCAGCAGTTGAGCATAATTTGCTCAAATTGCGCTGCATAATCCAGGATATTCAGGGTAATGCCGCCATGAATGCAGGTTAATCTCTTAATGGGCCGGATATGCATGATATGGGCTTAACAATTCAGGTTAATAAGACCTGGATAATCTTTTCTTGATCGACTGGCCCTAAATAGGGATGCATCGGCAGACTAAAAATGCGCCGGGAGGCGCTTTCGCTCACCGGGAAGTCCCCTGGCTTATAGCCCAGGTGAGCAAAAGCTCTCTGGAGGTGTAAGGGCAAGGGATAATAGATGGCCGTGGGGATTTGGGCCTCCTTAAGTTTCTGCAGCAAAAGCTCCCGATGCTCGCTGAGCACCGAATACTGGGCCCAGACCGAGGTACATTCCTGGGCCACAAAGGGCACCTCCACCAAAGGGTTCAGGGCCTCGGAGTAGTGCTGGGCCACTCTCTGGCGGGCCGTCACCTCCTGATCAAAGATTTCCAGCTTGGCCAAGAGAACCGCGGCCTGCAAGGTATCCAGACGGCCGTTCAAACCGATGCGGACATTCTCATACTTATCCTTCCCCTGGCCATGGACCCGGATGGAGCACAAGATCTCCGCCAGGTCGTCATCGTCAGTAAAAATAGCCCCGCCGTCACCATAGCAGCCTAACGGCTTGGCCGGGAAAAAGGAGGTGGCGGCCATCTCCGACAGGGCGCCGGCCCGCCTCCCCTTATACGTCCCGCCAAAGGATTGGGCCGCATCTTCCAGAACAAACAAGCCCTGCCCCTGGGCGATGGTATGGATGCGGTCGTAATCCGCCGGTTGGCCGAAGAGGTCCACCGGGATGATCCCTTTGGGTTTAAGATGAGCTGTTCGGGGGTTTTGGCCCAGGCTGCCGACTGCCTCGGCCAGGGCCTCCGGATCAAGGTTGAAGGTTTTGGGATCAATATCCACAAAGACCGGGGTGGCTCCCAACAGTTGGATCACCTCGGCGGTGGCGATAAAGGTGAAAGGAGTGGTAAAAATGGCGTCACCCGGACCTACCCCATAAGCCATCAAGGACATCAGCAAGGCATCGGTACCGGAAGAGCAGGAGATGGCGTGCTTGACGCCCACATACGCCGCCAGCCTGGTCTCCAATTCCTGAACCTCGGGCCCCATGACGTATTGGCCATGGGCCAGGACCCGTTGGATGTTCTGGGCGAGTGAGGCAGAAATTTTTTGCTGTTGAGTTTTCAGATCAATGAAGTCCATGCGCTTTTGAGTCATGTTGGTTCCATCCCTGTTTGAGGCCTTATCCGGGCCGGCAAGATGCGAGTCCCTTCCCCAATCCTTGGCAGGAGAAAGATGGTTATATTCTTAAATAGATAACCGGAATATCCTTGGGCCCGCGGCCCGCCGCTTCACCTTCCCGTTAGCATTCAACCTCAGAACGGCACGGTGGTCCTTTAGGGTAAGTCGGATGCACTACGGGTTCATTTTATCTTGCCCTCATCCCGTATGGCCTCCCCCAGAGCCGGATCAGATGGGCCAAAACCATCCTCCGGTCACCAGGCCTTGAACAACGGTTATGGGCCTGTTAGGCGCATAGTACGATATAATCCAATTGGTTACAAGTTGTTTCGCACGCAGACCCCCTCCCCGGTAGGGCCGCACCAGGTCTTCACCTCACCGCCGGCGCCACCTATCTTGATTTGGGGGCAAACCACGGCGGTGGGTCCTGGAGACACCTTCTGGAAAAATTGTGGTTTATCCCAAATATTGTCAGGAGAACCATTGGGGCCAGGCCAGAAGTAGATCTGGCCTCACTGCCACCTTTAGTCGGATGCACCGAGATAGCGACCCGTGTAAGGAAGAAGTATTCCCGGCCGGTTACATGCCCCGGTTGCTTCCAGGCGGTTTTTTTTGTATGGTTATGAACATATTTATGATGGTAAGACGAGATTTTGAACTTTTGCCTGGGGTCGGCTATTCCTGCGCCCCCAACAACCGATGAGTATTCAGCCTCATTTTCCCAGGAAAAAATGTCACCCTTGAGTGAATCGAGCCGGCAACCATCCATGGATAATCGCGGCTTAGTCTCCACAGGCTGGAAGGGAATCATTTTGGCGGGAGGGGCCGGGACCCGGCTCTACCCCGTTACCAAGGTGGTCAGCAAACAACTCCTGCCGGTCTATGACAAGCCTATGATCTACTACCCCCTGTCAATCCTCATGCTGGCCGGCATTCGGGAAATTCTCCTCATCTCCACCCCGGAGGACTTGCCGAGATATGAGAGCCTCCTGGGGGACGGGACTCAATTGGGCTTGCGCTTTACCTATGCGGAACAACCCCGCCCCGAGGGCCTGGCCCAGGCCTTTATCATCGGCAAGGAATTTATCGGCCGGGACCGGGTCTGTCTGATCCTGGGGGACAATATTTTTTATGGCCATGGGCTCGAGGGGATCCTGAAGCGGGCCGTGGGGTTGACCAAGGGCGGCCTGGTGTTCGGCTATTGGGTCAAAGATCCGGAAAGGTATGGCGTCGTTGAATTTGACGCCTCCGGCCAGGTCCTGGATATCGTGGAGAAGCCGGTCAAACCGAGATCATCCATCGCCGTGTCCGGCCTCTATTTTTATGACAATCGCGTGGTCGAAATCGCCTCTCGCCTCAAGCCTTCCGCCCGGGGCGAATTGGAGATTACCGATGTCAATAAAGTCTACCTGCAAAGCGGGGAGCTGCGGGTAGAGGTTTTGGGCCGGGGTTTCGCCTGGCTGGACACGGGAACCCACGAATCTCTCCTCGAGGCCTCCACGTTCATTGAGACCATTGAGAAACGCCAGGGCCTCAAGATCGCCTGCCTGGAGGAAATTGCTTATCGCCTGGGCTTTATCGACGCCGGGCGCCTGCGCCAGCTGGCCAAACCCATGCGAAAAAATGGCTATGGCCAGTACTTGCTCAAGATCTTAACGGAATAAGCCGGCGGCCCGCAGTTTGGTTCCGGGGCAGGGATATTCGCATGGGCTGAGGCGGCCAAATCTCCGGCAACTAAGATGGTCTGAGACCGGGGCGGGATGCATCACCCGAGGCGGCAATGCATGCGCTCTGCCTCTCTTTTTCCTCTCCCTCCATAATCCCTCCAGGCGTTGAACTCCGGGGGGGCGCCCCCACGTCATGCTTGGTGTTTCGGCTGCTTTAGCCTGAAAGTCTCCCGTAGGGGCGGTTCGCGAACCGCCCCTACGGTGAATTTCATTACTTGATCATGGGGGCATTTATTTTATTGACCTGTAGATGACAATGGGTATACAAAATATAGATTACAGATCT
>JALNYP010000149.1 GCA_023229795.1 Syntrophobacterales bacterium | reverse complement strand
GCTGTATTATTGGCAGCGGGATTACCGGGTGGCCAGCGATATTTACCAGCGCCTGCTGGAGAAGAGCGCCGAAAATTCCGGACTGCGCCTGGAGGCGGCCAAGGCTGCGGATGCCGCCAAGGATTACGACCGGGCCCTGAATCAGTATCTCTGGCTCTATGCCCATAACCGGGGCCAGAAGGAATACGCCCTGGCCCTGGCCCGGCTCTGGGCCCAAAAGGGCAATCATGCGGAAGCCGCAGGGGTCTTGGGCCCCCTGATGCAACAGCAGCCAGATCCCGTCTTGCGGCGCTGGTATGCCCTGGAGCTGCTGCTCGTCGGCGATTTCGACAAGGCCCAGACCCAATACCACAAAGCCTGGGAGGAGGGCGACACCCACCAGGAAACCATTATCAACCTGGCCCGCCTCTACGCTCGGAAGAACCACTTCACCAAGGCCGCGGGCTTGTGGGATGAAGCCTCCCGGCGGCAGCTCATCAAGGGCGAGTTGCGCTGGGAAGCGGCCCTGACTTATTCCTATGCCCACCGTTATCAGGATGCCTTGGAAATCATCGCACCGCTGCGCCAACAGAATACCAAGGATCAGAAATTGCTGTTATTTTCCGGGCAACTGCATTTCTATCAGAAACACTGGGGCCAGGCGGCGCACTATTTTTCCACCTACCTGGAACAGAATCCTCGGGACGTGGAGGTCAGGAGGCAGTTGGCCGAGGTCTTATCATTTGAACCCGCCAACCGCGAGAAGGCCTTGAGCCAGTATGAAGAGGTCCTGAAAATCCAGGATGACGTCAATCTGCGCCTGCGGCGCATCAGTCTTCTCCTGGAGGACCGGCGCTGGGAGCAGGCGGCCCAGGAATTGCAAAAATGCCCGACTCCGGAAGACCCCCGCCTCCTCCGGGAGCAGGCCCATCTTTATCTGTGGTTGGGCAACCTGCCGGAAGCCCTGAAAAACTATGATCTCTCCCTGAAGAAGGCCCCTGAGGACCGCGTCGCCCGTCTGGAAAAGGCCCGGGTCCTGACTTACCTGGAACGGGGTTCCGAGGCCCTGGAACTCCTGAACCGTCTGCGTATGGAACAACCCGAGGACCCGGGGGTGCGGGTAGCGGCGGTGGAAGCCTATCTTAGCCTCCGGGATTTTTCCAAGGCCCTGGCCCTGGCCCAGAAGGAACTGGAACCCTTGCCCGACCTGAGCCTGGAGGGACGGGCCCTGCTGGCCCGCTGCTACGCCCATTCGGCTGAGACGTCCCACCTATCTAAGGCCGTCGATTTGCTCGTGGAGAATCTCAGGAAAAACCGTTACCATCACGCCTCCCTCCTCATTATGGCCTCTCTCTTGCCCCGGCTGCCGCGCTATGAGGACCTGAACTCCGTGATGAACCGCCTGCCCGGTATCCGGGTGGGTGGTCCGGAACATGCCGCCGCTCTGGGCTATTTTGACGGACAGCTGGGGCGACAGGGCGGCAAACTCAATTATCTGCTCCACGTGCTCCAGGAGTACCGGCGCCACAAGCGGCCGAACAGCCCCGGGGAACTCCTGGCCCTGGCCGCGCTGGCCATGGAGTTGGACAACCGGCCGGCGGCGGTAAGATACTACGAGCAGGCCTTGAAGCGCCGGCCCCAGGATCAGACCATCGCCAAACTCCTCCTGCAGTGCCAGATGGCCCAGAAGAATTTTGGCCAGGCCCTGAAGCTCATGGAGAAACAGGGCAATCCCGGCGCGCCCCTGGAGATGGCCCGGCTGTACCTCATGCGGCGCCAATATGAAGGAGTCAAGGCCGTGGTGGCCAAAATTCCGGCGGATTCTCCGGATTACTCCCAGGGGCTGCTTCTCTTGGTCCAGGCGTGCCGGGGGGAACAGAACTATCCGGAGACCTTGCGCACCCTGGCCCAACTGGAGGGGAAGATTCCTCCGGCAGACTTCCTCATGGAAAAGGCCAGGACCCTGGAAGCCATGGGGGATAAGGGCGCCGTGACGCTCTACCAGGAGATTGTCGCGATCAAACCCGACGCCCAGGCGGCGCAGGTGGCCCGGGCCCGTCAAGCCCGGTCCCGGAGCAATTGGGGCGCGGCCTATAAGGAATTTGCCCAGGCCCTGAAGGAGGCGCCCCAGGACCTGGAGTTACTCAATGAACTGGAGGATGTCCGCCAGCAGATGCGGCCCCAGGTGGCCTCCCGGGGCTTTCCCGGCTCCCGGGGCGAGCGCCGCCCTGAAGAGGCCCAACGTCCCTGGCAATTCTCCCGCTTTGGCCGGGAACCCCGGGGGCTGGGCCTCAGCAATTATCTGCCCGCCTTTCTCGCCGATGTGCTGCCCATCATCCAACCCGAGTCCCTCTTTCTTACCGACAGCAACAAGCTTTATGGCGGCATCTTCCGGATCGGCGGCGGCTTCTGGATCACCAAAGTGCTGCCGGCCCAACTGGGATTGGAATACCGCGAATACAATCAGAATACCAAGAATGTCAAAATGGGGACCCTCGACCTGGGTCTGGACAAGGTTTATGAGCAGCAGACCACGGCAGCCAGCCGCCTCCGCCGGGCGGAAGTTTCTCTGGGTCTGGGGCCCCTGGCGGTGGATGACCGCCTGAAGCTCAGCGGCGAAGTCATTCTGCGGCGGTATTGGCGGCGGGACGACTTTACGGTCAGCCAACGCGGGGAGTACACGATTCCCGGTTCCACGACTCCTGGTTCACCAGGTTACACGATTCCCGGTTCCACGACACCGGGTTACACGATTCCAGGTTACACGATTCCTGGTTACTGGGATCGATTCCACACTTTCTATACAGACCCCCAATACATAGCGCCCCAATACATAGCGGCCCAAACCACAGCGGACCAATTCATCGGGCCCAGCGGATTCAGCACCGTCGACCCCAGAACTGTCACCAATGTTGCCAAAGCCAGGCAATTTACCGGAAAAGATTCCCAGAACCGCCTCCTGGGCACCTTGGAGCTGGGTTTTTCCCCGTGGCCCAAGACCGATGCCACGTTAAGGTACAGCCGCCGGGATATCTTTGACCAGGAGGCTTACCTGTTTCCCCGGCTCTACCAATCGGTGCTCAATCTCACCGCAGCCCGCATCACCACTTATCAGCAGGTGGACATGTCGTACAATCACCAGTTCCGCCCCGGGTTGGACTGGCGGGGGAATGTTGGCGGCGCCTTCTATTCCGATCAGAACCGGCGCCTCACCCTGTACCAGGGTTTGAAGTGGCAGGCCGTTGGCCAACCCCGCATGCACCTGGAGTTTACCCCCCACTACTTCCTGGCATCGTATAGCCAGCGCCATGATGCCTATTTCAGCCCCGAGGTCTATCAGACCATCGGGTTGGGGGTGGATTTCGACCGGCAGATCTTCCGCCTGCCCACCCTGATCCTCCAGGGAACGGTACAGGCCGTGGGCCAGCACGGGGATTGGGGTCCGAGCCTCCAGGGTCTGGCAGCCATGGAATGGGAGTTCGTCCAGAATTTTTACATGGACGTGCACGTCTTCTATTTTCGGGAGTGGGTGGATAACTACCGGCTCATGACCGCCGGGGCGTCGTTGCGCTGGAGGTTTTAGAAGATTATTGGCCATGGTGGCACAGGCTTCCAACCTGTGCAGACAATGATTCTTTCCTGGTTCCCAAGCTCCGGCTTGGGAACCGCAAATCTAACCCCAAGCTCTGCTTGGGGACATCTTGATATGACGCATAACTTGCTAAATTTACGTGATTTCTTTCGCCAAGCAGGAGCTTGGCGGACAATGGGGTTCCCAAGCAGGAGCTTGGGAACCAGGAGTCA
>JALNYP010000148.1 GCA_023229795.1 Syntrophobacterales bacterium | reverse complement strand
TTGGCCAGGTCCACGTACCGGGGCTCTTTCTTGAGGGTGACTTTGAGGTTCCCCGGCTCCCCGTCAACGGCCGCCACGTCGGTGAGAGTGTGAATCTCGATGTTCAAATGCCGGCCGCACTCCACCAGCTTGGGGGAGATAATGCACATGGAGCAGTCGTTGGTGGGGAAGGTCTTGTCCAACTGGGCCATAACCCCGCCGATGGCCGGCTTGGTTTCCACCAGATGGACATAGAAGCCCGAGTTGGCCATATCCAGGGCCGCCTGGATGCCGGCGACGCCGCCGCCCACCACCATCACCGCGCCCACGTTGCCGGAACGTTGGGTTGATTCCTGAGCCGTCACGTCTTTTTCTTGGGGCATAATTCTATCCCTTATAACCCGGTTAAAATTCTCTGGAATCCGTTATAAACCGGCCGCCGCCAGGATCGACGGTAGTTTGTCCTCCCACCCGATGGTGGAGACGAGCACTCCCGGGAATCCCTGCTTTTTTACGGCAGCCACGAATTCCGAGGCGATCTGCACGCACTCCCGCACCCGGTCGGAGCTTTTCTGAATCCGGGTGACGAAAACTTCCGGAATTTTCATCTCCATGTGGGCGTTGATGTAGCGGGCCATGCCCACACTCTTCAAGAGCATCACCGTGGGAATGATGGCCGCCTGGCGCTTGCCCACCTGCTGCCGGAATTTCTCCAGGGCTGCCACGTCGAAAACCGGCTGGGTGGTGAAAAACCGGGCCCCGGCGGCAATCTTTTTGTCCAGGTCCGCCAGCTCCTGCTTCAAGGCTCCGGCATCATTGGTCACCTTGACGGTGGCGCCCACCAGGAATTGCGGCGACCCTTTGAGATCCACCCCGGCCAGGTCCCGGCCGGTCTGCAAGGTTTGGATGGCCGCCAGCAGCTCCAGGAGATTGAGGTCGTTAACGGCCTTGGCCTGATGATGGTCGCCGTGGGTGATCTCGTCGCCGGCCACGGCCATGACATTGGCAACCCCCAGGGCCTGCGCCGCCAACAGGTCGCCTTGCAGCGCCAGGCGGTTACGGTCCCGGCAGCACACCTGCAGCACCGTTTCCAGACCCTTGGTTTGCAACAGGAGCGCCCCGCCCAGAGAACTCAAGCGCATCACGGCGTTGTTCATCTCCGGGACCACAAAGGCGTCCACCATGCGTTTGACGCCGGTGGCGGCTCCCACCATGTCGGAAACATCCGTGCCTTTGGGCGGCTCGATCTCCGCCAGAATGACGAATTCGCCGGAAGTCAATTTCTCTTTTAATGGCATCGCGGTCCCTCTCTGAGATTATTGGGATGATCGCACCATGGCGTTCGAGATGGCTAAGATCAAGTCATCCAGGCCAAAGGAGTTCACATGATAGTAAAAAATCCCCTGTTGCCGGATGCGGCTCTCCTGTTCCGGATTGTTTTCATCGGCAGTGATGATGATGGGCAGCTTGCGGTCCAGGCCCTTGATGATGGAGATGGCCTCGTAACCCATATCTTCCGGCAGGCGGACATCCATGACCAGCACATTGATCTTTTCACTCTGCAGGGTCAAAAGCAGGCCTTTGAGGTTGTCCACGGTTTTGAGCCGGTGTCCCTGTTCGGTGATCCAGAAATTCAGATTCTGCGACAAGGCCCCGCCGCGTTCGGCGATCAACAGTGTGCCACCCTTTTCCTTCATCATCGGCGTCCCGGAATTCCCGAACCGAGTTACTGCCACTGTGATTGGTAGGTGATTGGTTCTCATTTCAGTAATGCAAGGCCTATGCCCTGAAGCCGGGCGGAGAAAACCCCGCGCCCAGGCTCACCCTTGAGAAAATAAGTTCAAACTGTGAGTGGAAACCGCGGGGGGGTTTGGGGCAGAGAAAATAAGACTAATCACTTTTCTTATTGATATTGCAGCTATTTAAAAGATATGGGTAAAATTGCCACATTTGCTCCCATATTGCCACGCGGCTCAGGAGGCTTATGCCCAGGTCTGGTTTCCGGGCCAGGGGTCCCCGCCGGCGCCGCAGCCGCTAAACGAGATGGCTTATAGGCAACCGGGGCCTTTGGGGTTCCCCATTGCCGCCGGCGCCGGGTCCTTCCGGTTAGGGAAAAAAATCTTTTTTTCTGTCTCCCGGAACCGCGCCCAAGGTCTCATTGCCTTGAAATAACTCACTATTATCCTTCTCACCGGCATACCATACGAATTCGCTGGTTTTGTCTAAGCCTGCCAGATTTTTTGACAACCCGCTAGATTATTTGCCACCGGCCGCGGCTGCCTCGAACCATCAGCTGACGCCGGGTACCCCGGTGGCGTCACCTTATGGTCAAAACAGAAATAGGGAAAGGCCGGCTGCCGCGACGACGATCCAGAGGAGGTTCACCTTGAAGACGATCAGGGCTAAACTCGCCGCGGCCATGAGGGCCAGGGATTTAAGATCGGTGAGGGTAACCACTCCCATCTGTAGCGTCACCAGAACCAGCATCCCCACCAGGGCGGCCAGGATTCCCTGGATCACCGGGCGCATCAATTTTGCCTCTTTAATCCGCTGGTAGAACGGGGTCAGGAAGATGATGATCAAGATGGGGGGCAAAAAGATCGAAACGGTGGCGACGATTGCCCCCAGGAGCCCCTTCACCCAGTAGCCCACAAAAGTGGCGGTGATGATAATCGGTCCAGGGGTGACAAACCCCAGGAGGATGCCGTCCAGGAACTGCTGGAGGGTGAGCCATCCCAGGTGGTCCACCAGGTCCCACTGCAAAATGGGGATCATGGCATAGCCGCCGCCGAAGGCGACCATAGCGATCTTGAAAAATGTGGAGGCCATCAGACCCAGCTTGGGGTCCAGGCGCCATAATCCCCCTACCAGAACTGCCAGGACCAGTAAAGTGAAAGCTAAATGAGTGAGGATCGTGTTCACGGGTAGCTTTTGGCCCTGCATCGGCTCTTGGGGAGAAACCTGATCCGCAAGAAGCCTCAGGCTGAGGATCAACCTCAAAAGGCCTGCCGCCACAAAGACTAAGATATAATTCGCCTGGAACCACAGGGCCAACAGGGCCAGCAGGGCGATGCCCACGTCAAACCAGTGCTTTCTAACATTCCGGCCCAGGTGCCACACGGCCTGAAGCAGCAGGGCAATGACCACCACGCCCAGACCCCGGGAGACCGATTTGACCCAGGCAATATTGCCATACGTAAAATAAAGCGCCGACAGGCCCAGCATCAAGACAAAGGCGGGGAGAATGAAACCCGCGGCTGCCCCCAAAGCCCCGGGGGTTCTCCTGAGACGGTAGCCCACATAGGTGGCCAACTGCACTACCGTGGCCCCGGGCACCATCTGGCACAGCGCCAACCCGTCCAGAAACTCTTTCTGGTTAAGCCAGCCCTTTTCCTTGACGACCCGCTGCCGGATCGGCTCCACCATGGCTAAGCCGCCATAGGCGGTAACCCCCAAATGAAGGAAGGCTTTGATTATTTCCCAAACCGAGGGAGATACGCCGATTTCTCTCATCCTGTTCGTTTAAACCCTGTCGCTGCACCACGCCTGCCAAAAGGCTCCTAGGCGACCAGCCTGGCCCCGGCCTCTTTCAGGGTGTTGACGACTTTGAGGGCCTGGATGAGCTTGCCGGCATACACCTCCACGTTGCCCGGACCGTTGTAGCGCCGGGTAAAGCCCCGCCAATCGGCGCTCAGGATAAAGCGGACCAAACCGTTCTGTTCCACAAAGTTAAAAAACCCGGCCACCTGTTCCTCGCAGGAATCCTGAAAAGCCAGCACCATGGCCTTAACACTCGGGTGCCGGGTGACCTGCCAGTTGAACCCCA
>JALNYP010000065.1 GCA_023229795.1 Syntrophobacterales bacterium | reverse complement strand
GGTGGTAGTGGCCGAACGTCTCAAACGCCGCTGGATCGGCATCGACGTTACCTATCTGGCCATTGACCTGATCAGGAAGCGACTGCAAGATTCCTTCAAAAACGAACTCGCCCCTTACGAAGAAATCGGGATTCCCCGAGACCTGCCCAGCGCCGAGCGGTTATTCCAACTCAACCCCTTTCAATTTGAGTGTTGGGTCCTGGCCATGGTGGGGGCCCGCAGCGCCCAGGATAAAAGGGGGGCGGATCGGGGCATTGATGGGGTCATGAACCTGCGAGACGAATACAGCGGCGAATATAAAAAGATTATCTTGCAGGTAAAAGGCGGTCACGTTGGGGTCTCCCAAGTCCGGGATTTGAAGGGGGTGCTGGAGCGGGAGAAGGCGGAGATCGGCGTCTTCCTGACGCTAAAACGGCCCACCCGGCAGATGCAGGCAGAGGCGGACGAGGCGGGGTCATTGCTTGACCCTCAATTTCCGCAGCAACGTTTTTCCCGCCTGCAAATTCTCACGGTGGAGGAGATTTTTACCGGCAAGAAGCTTAATTTGCCTACCTGGTGGTCGCAAGACACCTTTAAGAAGGCCACCCGGCGTCGCAAAACCAACCCGGAAGACAACCAAAATAATTTGCTGAAAGAATTGCAGGCGTCCTACGATGCCGGTGATGCCGATGAATTATAAGCAGTAGGGGCCAGGGATCAGGAAGAATTGTCCCCTGCCCCCTATTTTTTGAGATGAATATAGGTGCACAGCCCTTTGGCCACCAGGCGGTCGGCCTGGCGCACCTCGAATTCCCCCAGGGAGATGGTGCGGCCGCGTTTGGCAATGTGGGCCTCGGCGGTTACCTCTCCTTCCTGCACCGCGCCCAGGAAATTGATCTTCATCTCCACCGTGTTGAAGGTCTCACCTGCCGCCACCAGGCTGTAAAGCGCGAAGGCCACGGCCTCATCCGCCAGGGCGGCGATGACCCCACCTTGCATCAGGCCGATGGTATTGGCCAGCTCGGGCTTGAAGGGCAGCAGGAAGCGGGCATAGCCTTTACCCAATTGGGGCACCTGGATGCCGACAAATTTGATAAAGGGATTGGCCGCCAGTTTTTTCCTGATATCGGCTTCCTGTTCGGGGGCCAGGGGTTCGATGGTTTTTTTCATGGGGATTCTCCTGCATTAAATCAGACTTAAAATAATGGTGCGTAGGACGCACCCTACATGGTTTTTTTGTAGGACGACCGCCTTGGTCATACATAGAAGGCGGGCACGGAGGCCCGCCCCACCGGGCAATTTTCACTGACGCCGCGGCACCGGTGAAAGGGCCAGGCTCATTGGCTCCAAGAAATCATGATAGCCGTTGCAGGTAGGGAATCAAAGGGAAAAAGCCGGCCCGGGCCCTATCGCCCGAGAGGCAAATTTCTTATAATCTAAAGAAAATTTAGAATACCTGATCAGGAGTTTCTCTATGAAAATCGCCATCAGCGGCAAAGGCGGGGTGGGGAAAACCACCCTGGCGGCCCTTTTAATTAATTATTTCCGGAACCAGGGGAAAAAGGTGCTGGCCGTGGACGCCGACCCCGACGCCAACCTGGCCATGGCTTTAGGAGTATCCGACCCGGAGAACATCGTGCCTTTGAGCCAGATGAAGGAAATGATCGCGGAACGCACCGATTCCCAGCCCGGGTCGATGGGGGGCTTTTTTAAGTTTAACCCCAAGGTGGACGACATCCCGGAGAAATATGCCCGGCAGATCGACGGCATCAAGCTCATTGTCATGGGGGGCGTCAAGAAGGGCGGCAGCGGCTGTGTCTGCCCCGAAAGCGTGCTCTTGCGCACCCTGGTAACCCACATGGTGCTCCTCCGGGATGAGGTGGTGGTCATGGACATGGAGGCGGGCATCGAACACCTGGGGCGGGCCACGGCCCAGGGGGTGGACTGGCTCATCGTCGTGGTGGAGCCGGGGCGCCGCAGCCTGGAGACCGCCATGCACGTCAAAGAGTTGGCCACCGACCTGGGCCTCAAGAAGGTGGCGGTGGTGGGCAGCAAGATCCGGAGCGCCGCCGACGAGGAGTTCCTCCGGAAAAATCTGCCGGACTTTCCCATCCTGGGATTTATCCCCTTTAATGACAAGATCATCGAAGCCGACCTGAAGGGGCAGTCGCCGTATGAAGCGGTGCCGGAGCTTCTCAAGGTGGGGGAAGCTATCGGTCGGAATCTCAGCGCCGCGTAGAAAAATCAGGCCCAAAGATCAGGAGGCGAAAAGCAAAGGAATCCCCGGGCACAGATAATTCGCCCTTTTGCTTTTCGCCTTTTTGCTCTATCCTTCAGAAAACTTCTCCAATTCATCCTGAAGGTGCTGATGTCCGCCAAACCCCCGGCCAACCTCTCCCGGTCCCTTAAATTTCTGGTAGTGGGCGTGCTCTATTTCGCCGAAGGCGTGCCCTTCGGGTTCGTGTACACTACCCTGGCCTATTACCTGCGCAGCCGGGGAGTGCCCCTGGAGCAGATCGGCATTTTAAGCCTGCTGGGCCTGGCCTGGAGCCTCAAGGTCCTTTGGAGTCCCCTGGCGGACCGCTTCGGGTCCCGGGCCGCCTGGCTGGTGCCGGCCCAGGCCCTGGTGGTGGCCAGTATGCTGGGCCTGGCCTTCGTGGCCGCCGCCCCGGTCAGCCTGGCCTTCTGGGTCCTGGTGGGAGTCCTGTGCCTGGCCTCGGCCACCCAGGACCTGGCGGTGGACGCCTACACCATCGACCTGTTGGATACCGACGAACTGGGCATGGCCAACGGCATCCGCATCGGGGCCTACCGGGTGGGCCTCATCGCGGCGGGCGGCGGGGTGCTGATCCTCAGCGACCTGGTGGGCTGGAGCCCCACCTTTGTCGGCGTGGCGATCCTCATGGCCGCCCTGGCCCTCACGGTCATCGCCTTCGGCCCCTTTCACCAGGGCCGGCCCGAAGTGGCCCGGGCTCAAGCCGGCAAGGGCTTCGGCCAAGTCAAAGAGTCGGTCCAAGGCCTGATGCGCCATCCCCACATGGGGATCATCATCATCTTCATCCTGGCCTACAAGGCCGGGGACGCCTTTCTGGGGGCCATGGTGAGCCCCTTCTGGCGGGACCTGGGCTACAGCGGCACCCAATTCGGGGTGGCCTCCATCACCGTGGGGAAAGTCCCGGCCATCGTGGGCGGGTTCCTGGGGGGGATGCTCACCGCCCGCTGGGGCATCAGCCGGGCCCTGTGGGTCCTGGGGATCTTCCAGGCCTGTTCTATTCTGGGCTATTGGGCTGCGGCCCTGCCGGGCGCCTGGAGCGGCACCATCTACCTGGCCACCCTGGGCGAAAGCCTGGCCGGCCAGATGGGGTCCGCGGCGTTCCTGGCCTTCCTGATGTGCCTGTGCGACAAGCGCTACAGCGCCTCCCATTACGCCTTCCTGTCCATGCTCTTCGGATTGAGCGCCCGCGTCTGCGGCTATATCGGAGGCTGGGCCGCGGCGTACTTCGGCTACGCCACTTTTTTCTTCCTGAGCTTCCTCATCGCCTGGCCCGCGTTCGCCTTGCTGCCCTGGGTCCTGCCGGTGGTAAGGCAGATTGAGGAACAGGGGGCAGAGGTCAGGGAAGAGGGATCAGGGGTTAGGGGTTAGGGGGCTGGCAACTGCATGATCCGAATCCTCCTGACCGGGCCGCCCCAATGCGGCAAAACCACGGTGATCCAGAAGGTAGTGGCCCGCTTTCCAGGCCAGGCCGCGGGTTTCTATACCCGGGAGGTGCGAGAGCGCGGCCGCCGCTTGGGGTTTGAGATCGTCACCCTGGCCGGTGAGACTGCGCTCCTCAGCCACGCGGACTTTCCCGGCCCGTTACGGGTGGGCAAATATGGCGTCAGCCTGGACAATTTCCACCGGGTAGCCCTGCCGGCCCTGGAATTCCGGCCGGGAATCGACCTCATCGTGGTGGACGAGGTGGGGAAGATGGAGTGTTTGTCGGAGCGGTTCGTGGCGGCCATGGAGCGCCTCTGGAATGAGGCCCCGGTGCCTCTCCTGATCACTGTGGCCGAGAAAGGGGGCGGCCTGATCGCCTCCCTCAAAGCCAAGTCGGACAAAATGCTGCTAACCGTCACCCCGGCCAACCGGGATGACCTGCCGGCGCACATTTTGAAACTACTGGGCCGGGCAATTCCGGGACCAGGGCCGAACCCTTAAAATCTCTGGACTCTACCTCCTGCCAGGCGTTACAGCTGGGGATCAATATGGCCAGGGCCGCCACAATCCGGGGTATAGCAGGTGATATTCAGAAACTCGCATTTCTGGTGACAACTGGGACACTCTTCCGGGGGCCTGGCCGCGCTGATCGTAAAGTTGCACTTGCTACATCTCCAATAAGTCAGGTTGCATTGAGGACAGATATCCCCGCTGAATTTGCCGGAAGCGGTAAAGCCGCATAGGGCACATTCCATTTTTTCTTCTTGAGTCGCCATCGGTCGTACCTCCCTTTCTCCCTGTCATGGATATTCGACCCAAACCAGCAATTCTTTTTGAGTCTTATTTGTGTAAAATAAGATGGCAATACTGGGGAGTCAAGGCGGCCCCTGTTTCAGGCTAAGGGTTGGCAGCCTGGGCCACAGGGTCTTATCCGGCTGCCCAACATAAGCCCTGATCGTGAAGCCTTACATCTATATAACCCGTATCATCAGGTTTCCCGGTAACTTGCAAACCTGCTTGCTTGCGACTATATTATATGGCATATGGCTCAAGAAATCTGGATCGAAGTGCGCGTCCTGGTGCCCGCCCGGATGCAGGAGGAGGCGTCCCTTTATCTCACCGACTTCAGCGGCCGGGGCGTGATTATCGAGGAAGAGAATGTGCCGGAGGGAGGCGTAGTCATTCGGGCCTACTTCCGGCCCGAGGAATACGGCGCCTGGCAACGCCAGGAGTTGCAGGATTATCTGAAGCGCCTGAGTAACTACGAACTCTATCCCCTGGGGCTGGAAGTCCGGCAGGTGGCGGAGGAAGACTGGGCCGAGGCCTGGAAGGCCCATTTCAAGCCCCTGAAGGTCACGGACCGTATAGTCATCCGGCCGCCCTGGGAGGACTACGCCGCCCAACCGGGGGAGACGGTGATCACCATCTATCCCGGCATGGCCTTCGGCACCGGCCGCCACGCCAGCACCCTGTTGTGCCTCAAGGCCCTGGAGCAGGTCTGGGAGCAAAGCCTGCCGAGCTCCGGCGACCCCTGGCAGGTGCTGGACGTGGGCACCGGCACCGGGATTTTGGCCCTGGCCGCGGCGCGCCTGGGCGCGGAAGTCCTGGCCATCGACCTGGACCCGGAGGCCGTGGCCGCGGCCCTGGAAAATGTGCGCCTCAACCAGCTCCTGGACCGGGTGTGGGTCGAAGGGACCCCGTTGACCTCTTTGCGGCAGCGCTTCGCGCTCATCCTGGCCAACATCACCGCGCCCGATCTCCTGCAACTGGCTGAGGCCATCACCGCCAGATTATTGAAGGATGGGGTCCTGATTATCTCCGGCTTCCTGACCGAAGACGTGCCGCGCCTGTCCGACCGCTACCAGGAACTGGGTTTGCATCCCACCGGCTCCCTCAGCCACGAAGATTGGAGCGCCTTGATTTTTCGACGCCCTTAGGGATTAAGGGCGAAAGGCCGCGATCTGGAGCGCCGATGACTCGCATGAACTATCAACAATATCATATACTTGGTAAAAGTACTCCACTACAAATAATTATCTTTCTGGCCATCATCATGTTCATGGGCAATCTTGACGCTTTGCTTGATTCCTTTCTCCACCCGGAGATTCCTTACTTCGACCCCGAACACCTGATTATCGGTGGCGTTACCAGCCTGGTGAGTTTGATCTTGTTCGGCCTGTCGATTTTGTATGTGCGACATCTGGATAGAGCGTTGGGGAAGATTGAATTACTGGAAAGATTCATACCGATTTGCGCCTATTGCAAAAGAGTACGCAAGCCGGCTTCAGATCCATACGACATGACGTCCTGGGAGCCGATTGAGACTTTTGTCAAGGAAAGGACGACCGCCAGGTTCACCCACGGCATTTGCCCGGAGTGCGCCGGCAAACTTAATCTGCATATTCATAAACTGACGGGACATGATAAGCCGAAGGACACCTGAGATCTTCCGGACCGAGCAGTACGAAAAATGGTGAGGTGAAGATTATGAAAGAATTATTGCACAAGGCCTGGCTGTTCAGTGTGGGGGTGTTTGATTTCACCCGGGAAAAGGTGGAGGCTACGGTACAGGAGATGGTGCAGCGGGGCGAAATCACCCAGCAGGAGAGCCCCGAAGCCGTCAAGCAGTTGCTGGCCAAGGCCCAGGATGCCCAGCAAGCCCTGGTGGACAAGGTCAAGGAACTCACCAAGGACGCCATCGCCGAACTCAACGTGGCCAAGGCCTCGGACCTGGAGGCCCTGGAAAAGCGGGTGGCGGCTCTGGAGGAGGCCTTGAAAAGCAGGGGCTAGGGGCTAGGGGTTAGCACAAAAAGCTCCGGTATCAGAACCCAGAACCCAGAACCCAGAACCCAAAACCCGGAACCTGCTGTTAATCATGCGCCGATTTTTCGCCCCGCCCCAGCAGTTTTACGAGGACATGGTGACCCTGGACTCTGAGGAGACCTTGCACCTGACCCGGGTTCTGCGCCTGGGGATGGGGGCCCGGGTGGAGGTCTGCGACGGCGAGGGCGGCACTTTTGCCGCGCAGGTGACCGGCCTGGACGCCCAGGGGGTAAGACTGCGCATCCTTGAGAAGCTCCCGCCATGGGGGGAGTCGCCCCTGCCCGTAACGTTGGGGATCGGCCTGGCCAAAGGGGAGGCCGCGGATGAGGTCGTCCGCCAGGCTACGGAGATGGGGGTGGCCCGGATTTTCCCTTTCACCTGCGAGCGCTCGGAACGGCTCTCCCCGGAGCGCCTGGCGCGGCGCCGGAAGCGCTGGCAGCGCCTGGCCCGGGAGAGCCTCAAGTCCTGCCAGCGCTCTTTTCTGCCCCCCATCGAGCCCGCCGGCGATTTTGCCGCGGCGCTGGCCGGTTCCGAGGAAGTTAAACTCATTTTCTGGGAAGAGGTCCGGGGCGGAGGTCTGCAAGCCGTTCTCGGGAGGCCCCGGCCCCGGGACGTCAGGATGCTCATCGGGCCGGAAGGCGGCTTTTCGGCCGCAGAGGCGGCCCAGGCCCGGCAGGCGGGCTTTACCGTGGTGAGCCTGGGGCCCCGCCGCCTCAAAGTGGCCACCGCGGCGCTGGCCGCCATTACCCTAATGCAGTACGCCTGGGGGGACTTGGCCTGATGGCCGCGGCTCTGCCATACCGGGACCTCAACTCCTACCTGCGGCAGCGGTTCGGGGAGCGGGTACAGAAAATCACTCTGGATGCCGGGTTAACCTGCCCCAACCGGGATGGCCGGGTGGGTACGGGGGGCTGCCTGTATTGCAATGCCCGGGGTTCGGGCACCGGCGCCTGGGTGCGGGGCCAGAGCCTTGCCGCCCAGATGGCGGAGGGTATGAGCCGCCTGGGCCGGCGCTACGGCGCGGCCAAGTTTATCGCCTATTTCCAGAGCTTTTCAAATACTTACGCCCCCTTGGCAAGACTAAAGGACCTCTACGACGCGGTCCTGGACTTTCCCCAGGTGGTGGGCCTGAGCATCGGCACCCGCCCGGATTGCCTGCCGGATGAGGTCCTGGACCTGCTGGCCGGTTATGCCCGCGAGCGTTTGGTGTGGCTGGAATTGGGGCTGCAATCCGCGCATGACGCCACGCTGGCGCGCCTCAACCGGGGTCACGACGTGGCCTGCTTTACCGCGGCAGTGTGCCGGGCCGCGGCCCAGGGGCTTGCCGTGGTGGCCCACGTCATCCTGGGGCTGCCCGAAGAGGGCCCCGAGGAGATAGCCGCCACCGCCGCCTATCTGGGCCGGCTGCCCTTGCACGGGGTCAAAATGCACCTCCTTTACGTGGTCAAGGATTCCGGGCTGGCCCGGCTGCACGCCGCGGGAGAATACGCCTGCCTCACCGAAGACCGGTACGTCAACCTGGCGGCGGATTTCATCGAACGTCTGCCTCCCCACCTGGTGATTCACCGGCTCACCAGCGATCCCCACCCTGAAGAATTGCTGGCGCCTGCCTGGTGTCTAGATAAGTCTCGGGTCTTGGGGCGCCTCCAGGAGGAATTTGCCCGCCGGGGGTGCCGCCAGGGTGATCGTTGGGACGGTTAGCCCGGTCACCTGGCCGCTGCGACCGTGATCAAGCTTATGAAACCACTGAATCCGATCAATAGCCCCGAGACCGGCGCGGCTGCACCGGAAGCCGAGAGTTTCCTGTCGGAGATGGGTGCCTGGCTGGGGGCCAGGCCCGGCATGGCTGACCGGGCCGAATACCTCTTCTTCCTCAGCGCGTCTTTGATTTTTCTCCTGGGGATATTGGCGCTGGTGGGATATATTTACCTGGACCCGGTGCGAGAGCGGCTCTACGAGGCGGTCCTGAACCGGGACAGGCTGCGCGCCGTCATTGATCGGACGGGCTCCTGGGGGCCGCTGCTGTTCATCCTGGTTCAGGCTGTCCAGGTTATTCTGCCCTTCTGGTCGGTGCCCATGGAGATTGCCGGCGGTTTCCTGTTCGGGCTGCCGTTGGGTCTGCTGTACTCCATGGCAGGCCGCACCTTAGGGGCGCTGCTGGCCTTCATGCTGGCGCGCTGGCTGGAGAAGAGATTCGTCGTCCGGCTCGTTTCGGCCGGCCGGTTGAAGCGCTTCCGCAAAGTGATGAAGCAGGGTGGCAGTCTGGCGGCCTTTTTCTTCTTGTTAATCCCGGGCATTCCTAAGGATTTTATCTATTATTTACTGGGTCTGACCCGAATGTCGGTGATATTCTTCCTGGTAGCCACCGCCCTGGCTCGCTTCCCCGGGACTCTGCTGTTCACCCTGGAGGGCGCCGAGGTCTATAAAGGTCATTACAGCGTCATCCTGGGATTGCTGGCTTTGTATGTGGGATTGGCGTTCCTGTTATACCGCCACCGGGAATCTTTGTACCGCTGGGTGAGCCGGTGGTACCCGGAAGAAGATTAACCCCTCCTATGAGAGGTTCTCATATTTCACGCTCATGGCTGGGTCCATGCATAGTCCGAACCACAAGCAGGTCCCCGAGGCCGGGATGGCGCTGGAACAACCAGAGATAGCCTGGTGGAAGAGCAGGACCGCGCTCTGGGGTCTGGTGGGCCTGCTGGCGATCCTGGGGCTGGCGTTTTGGGGTTTCCATTATCGCACCTTCCTCTGGGGCCAGGTGTGCCATGTGTCCGGCCTCTGTGCCAACAAGGCCTGGGTTAAGGCCCATCTGAAGGCCGCGGGCCCTCTGGCGCCCCTGCTCTTTATCCTGATTCAGGCCCTTCAGGTCGTCTTTGCGCCTATTCCCGGGGAAGCTACCGGCTTTATCGGCGGTTACCTGTTCGGCGCGCCCCTGGGGCTGCTCTACTCCACCCTGGGCCTGGCGCTGGGCTCGACAGGGGCGTTTCTCCTTGCCCGCTGGCTGGAGAAGCATTATGTAGCCCGCTGGATTCCGGCGGAAGTTCTGAAAAAATTCGATTTCCTGATGGAGCGCCAGGGGGCCCTGATCTCCTTCGTGCTCTTCATCCTGCCCGGGTTTCCCAAGGATTATCTCTGCTTTATTTTGGGCTTGAGCCATATGCCCCTCAAACTCTTCCTGCTGATTTGCACAGTGGGCAGGATTCCCGGCACCCTGCTCCTGACCCTGCAGGGGGCCAAGGTGTATAAAGGAGATTATTACAGCACTTTGATTATCCTGGGGATGTGCCTGGGGCTCATCGTGGTGCTGGGTTATTACCGGGAGACGGTGTACCGGTGGATCAGGCGGTTTGAGCCACCGGAGGATCAGGCTCCGGGGGAAAAATGAGCCGAGCCCCGGGCCAAGGCTTCCTGGGAAAATGGTGAACAGCCGCCCCCGGCGGCTCATGGACAGGTGAGGTTCCCTGTCCTAGATTTTTTTAACCAACGCGACTGACGGACCTGGCCTGAAAATTCGGCGTCAGCGCACCTATCTTGAGGATGAGAAGGGGGCCAACCATGGCTTTAGACCCTGAAGGCGGATTCGATCAACTCATGGCTATGGGCCGGGGATTCCAGGCCGCCAAGATGCTCATGGTGGCCGTAGACCTGGGTCTGTTCGATTTTCTGGATGAACCGATGAGCGCGGTGGAAATTGCGGCCCGGCTCCAGGCGGACGCCCGGTCTACCGGCATCTTCTTGAATGGCCTGGCGGCCCTCGGGCTTTTGGTCAAGGGCGTGGATTATTTCCGAAACAGCGAGTTGGCTGCCCGCTTCCTGGTGCAGGGCGGGGACAACTACCGGGGCGCCATCATCAAGCACATGGGGCACACCTGGAAGCGGGGCTGGGAAGACCTCCAGGAGACCATCCTGGTGGGCCGCCCGGCGGAGGACCCGGAAAAGTGGGTGGACGCCCGGCCTCAACGGGACGAAGGCGAAGTCCGGGCCTTCATCTTGGGAATGCACGCCATCGCCCGGGATCTGGCCCCCGCCGTGGCGGCCAAGCTGGACCTTAAAGGAGTGCGCCGGCTCCTGGACCTGGGCGGCGGCCCGGCTACGTATGCCATTACTTTTGCCCAGGCTAACCCTGAGCTGAAAGCCACGGTCTTCGACCTGCCCATGCCCATTGAGATCGCCAAGGAAAAGATCGCGGCCAGCGGCCTCACGGACCGGGTGAACACCCTGCCGGGCAACTTCCTCAAGGATGACATTGGCTCCGGCTATGATTTTATCTGGATTTCCCAGATTCTCCATAGCCATAACAAGGCCCAGTGCAAGTTTCTCATCGGCAAGGCCGCGGCGGCACTTACTCCCGGGGGCACCCTGGCCATCCAGGACTTTTATCTCAACGCCGACGGCGCCAGCCCCACGGGCGCGGCCATGTTCGGGGTGCACATGCTGGCCGTCACGCCTCGGGGCCGGGCCTATACGCACGGCGAGGTAGCGGAGTGGATGAATGAGGCGGGTCTGGCCGCGCCGGAGTTCATCCAGTCCGGGATGGACGCGAGTATGTTGGTGGCCAAGAAGCAGTAAAAGAGGGGCGAAAAGGGCAAAAGGGGAAAAGGCGAAAAGGGGTTATCCCGTTTCGCCTTTTTCTCTTTTTCGCCTTAACCTAACAAATCTTTCAGCGCCGTCTCGATCAGCGGAAACTTAAATCTGAAGCCCGCGTCCATTAGGCGCTTAGGGAAGACCTTCTGGCCGGTGAGCAGGGTTTCGGCAAATTCTCCCAGCATCAGGCGCAGCATGAAGGCCGGGGCTTTGAAGACCGCGGGGCGGTGCAGCACTCGGGCCAGGGCCTTGGTCAGGTCCTCATTGCGCACCGGATGGGGCGCGGTGAAATTCACCGGGCCGTTGATCTCGGGGTGGGCCAGGATAAAGTCATAGGCCCGGGCGTGGTCCTGGCGGTGGATCCACGAAAACCACTGCCGGCCCGAGCCCAAAGGCCCGCCCAGGAAGCGCCTGAACATGGGCGCCATCTGGCCCAAGGCCCCACCGCCTTTCCCCAGGACGATGCCGAAACGGGTGATCACCACCCGCATCCCCAGTTCCTGCGCCCGCATGGCTTCGCCTTCCCATAATCGGGCCAGTTCCCCCAAGAAGCCATCCTGCGGCGGAGAGTCTTCGGTGAGTTCCTCCTCCCCCCGAGGTCCGTAAAAGCCCACGGCGGAGGTGCTGCAGAGGAATTGCCGCCGGTCGCCGGCGGCCAGGGCGGTCACCAGGTTGCGGGTGGTGCGCACCCGGCTCTCGAAGATCTCTTTCTTTTTGGCCTCGGTCCAACGTTCGAAGATGGAAGCCCCGGCCAGGTTGATGATCCAGTCGTGCTCCGGCACCGCGGCCATCCAGGGCCCATCTTGGGTGGGGTTGCCAGTCAGGTAGCTGATGCCGGGCTGGGCCGGGGTGGGGGGCTGGGTCCTCCGGGTAAGGATGGTGATGGTGTGGCCCTGCCGCGCCAGTTCTTGAGAGAGGTAGGTGCCCACAAAGCCGGTGCCGCCGGTCATAAAGATTTTCATAGGAGTCCTTTCCTGCTCCGAAAGCGAGTGGAGCCGCAGTTGCCGAACTTTTTTCCACGCCGGGTGGTGGCGCGTTGTATTGGAGTCGCCAATTAGAACCTAAGCATTAATTTTCCAGGGGGCAAGGGAAGGCCGCGCCGGGCAGGGGAGGGGACCGGAGTGAAGTCCAGGCAGGGGTGACAATTGCGGGCTCTCCACCAGAGGGTTTCTATGATTGAAAGAGAGAAGTGCCTACCATAATCAAAGTTAGGACGATCATGATCACTACGGTGACCCAGGCAATAATGTTAAAGGTCCGGCCGTTGACGTGATCACCCATAATATCTTTATTGTTGATCAAACTGAGCATGAAGATAAGGACAAAGGGCAACATGACGCCATTGAGTACTTGGGACCAGAACATTACCTTGATCAGCGGGATGTTGGGGATCAGGATGAAACCCGCGCCGATGATGATCAAGATGGTGTAAAGCCAGTAAAACGCCGGGGCCTCTCCCCAGGACTTGTCGATGCCCGCCTCGATGCCGAAGGCCTCGCAGATGAAATAGGCGGTGGACAGGGGCAGGATCGAGGCCGAAAACAGCGAGGCGTTCAACAGGCCGATGGCAAAGAGGGTGGAGGCCCAGGGACCGGCCAGGGGGGCCAAGGCCAGGGCGGCCTCCTTGGCGGAATCCACCTTGATGCCGTGGGTGTGCAGAGCCGCGGCGCAGGAGATGACGATAAACACGGCCACCAGGTTGACCATGATGCTGCCCACGATGACGTCATATTTCGTATAAGTATAGTCCTTCACGGTAATGCCTTTTTCCACCGTCGCCGACTGGATGTAGAATTGCATCCAGGGGGCGATGGTGGTGCCGATGAGGCCGACGACAATTACCAGATAGTGGCTGTCGAAAGAAAAGCTGGGGATTACCAGTTCTTTGGCTACCATGCCCCAGTCGGGGTGGGCCAGGTAACCGGAAAAAATGTAGGAGAAATAGACCAGGCAGGCGGCCAAAAATACCCGTTCCACCACCTTGTACGACCAGCGCAGCACCAGCCACCAGGTGAACAACGCCGCCAGAGGCAACGACAGGTACTTGGTGATGCCGAACAGTTCCATGCTGGCCGCCACCCCGGCAAATTCGCTCATGATGTTGCCCAGGTTGCCCAGGAGCAGGCCCACCATGGCGTAAAAGGTGATCCGCACCCCGAAGCGCTCCCGGATCAGGTCCGCCAGTCCTTTACCCGTGACCGCGCCCATGCGGGTACACATCTCCTGGATGACCACCAGGGCCACGATCATGGGGAGGAAGAGCCAGAGAATTTTGTAGCCGAGCGCGGCGCCGGCCACGGAATAGGTGGTAATGCCGCCGGCATCGTTGTCCACGTTGGAGGTGATGATGCCCGGCCCCATAATTGCCAGAAAGAGGAAGAGACGCCGGAATAATGGATTTTTCAAGAACCACCTCACTTCATGGCGCGCTTGCTGACAAATAAATTGGCGAAGGTTTCCAGGCTGCCGCGGTCGGGAATGAGCATCTCGAGGACATCATCCACCGTGATGATGCCCAACATCTTCATGTCATCATCTACGACAGGAATCGCCAGAAGATTGTACTTGTTGACAATATCCGCGACTTCCCGGTCGGAATCCTCGGGGGAAACCGAGAATATCCTGGTCTGCATCAAATCCTCAAGTTTCGTTTCGGGTTCGCCCATGATGAGGTCGCGCAGGGACATGACCCCGATCAGGGTCTCATCTTCCTTCACGATATAGAGATAATAAATGGTCTCGGCTTCGGCCGCCAAGGTGCGCAATTGCCTGATGGCCTCCGCGGCAGTGATCACCGGCGACAGCGCGATATATTCGGTGGTCATCAAAGCCCCGGCGGTGCCCTCTTCGTAAATCATGAGTTCCCGGACTTCCTGGGCTTCGTCCGGTTCCATCAGATTCAGCAGCTTTTCGGATTTCTCTTCAGGCAGTTCTCCCAGGAGATCGGCGGCTTCGTCCGGGGCCATTTCTTCCAACAGGTCCGAAGCCTGCTGGCTGTCCATGTGCTCGAGGATTTCGATCTGGGTATCCAGTTCCATTTCGGCGAAGGCCTCGGCTGCCACCTCCACGTCCAGGTCTTCGATGAAGTCGGCGCGCTTCTTATAGTCCAGGTCCTCGATGATCTCGGCCAGGTCGGCGGGATGAAGTTGGTCCAGTTGCTGCTTTTCCCCTCTGAGCCTGAGGTTGGCGGTCTTCTCTTCCAGGTGTTGGATAAATTCCCACCAGACAAAGTGGTTTTCCAGGCGGCGGAACAAAAACTCCACCCCGAGCCGCCGGGCCAGGCCCCGCAAGCCGATATCCACCGCGGTGGGAACTATGTAGCGTTGGAGCCCCTTTTGGAGCCAGACCAGCTTGATATCATTGACCCGCACCACTTTGGAGCCCTTCAGGTCGATGATCTGTTTGTCCATGATCCATTTGCCCATGTAGATTTCGTCGGGCTGGGTGGGCACCGTGATATCTTCAGTCATCTCCCCGCGCAGGCTCAGATGGTCGTCGTTGATCCGGGCCAACTGTTCTATGGGGATGAGGCGCGGCACCCCCTTGGCATATTTGATCCCGGTAACCCTGGGGGTTTCTCCTTCCCAGCGAATGGCCAGGTCCCGCAACTCTCCCACTTGCTGGCCCCGCTGGTCGCGAATGGGTTTTCTCCGGATCTGACTGAAAAAATATTCGCCCAATACCCGGACTTTATCCATGGGTTTCCCTCCCTCGAGGCCGGCTGGCACCATAAAAAAAGGCCTTACCACGTTGGTGGAAGGCCCTCGACAGGACTCGATTCATCCGACCTCCCTCACTCGTGGAGCTTCGGCACTGCATAACGTAGAGTCGATTTACTCAGCCACATTAAGTAAAACCTTAAGCCGGTAGTACCTGTTCGGCCCGTTGGCGTCTCTCGACGTTTCCGGGCAGTGGCCTGTTTTTATGCAGGAGCCTCACCTAACTGAGGTAAAATTAATGTAAGCCAGGGAAAACTTTCTGTCAACCCGGGAATCCCGATCCCGGGCGACCAAGGAGAAACTGCGGCGCTTGCTCTAACGCAGAGGCTCCGGGGCTCGCCCCCGCCCGGCGGTTGTGCAATCGGGCCATTTACCTATATATTTAAGCATGAAGAAAAATTTCCAGGAGTTCCCATGTCCCTAAAAGGTTCGGCGTATCGGCTGGTGGTAGCCCTACTGGTGGCCGGGTGTCTGGCAGGGGCCGGACCGGCTCGGGGCCAGGCAGTCCCCACGGTGCAGCCGGAGAAGGAGGCGTCCTCGCCCCAGGCCTTGACCCGGGGATTTGCCAAGGGGCTGACCCGGCTGGACGAGGACATCAAGGAGTGGGACTCCCGGCTGGCGGCTGCTAGCCAACAGGTGACCCGCACCCGGCAGGAACTGGATGATCTCCAGGTCGCGGTGGCCTCCCTGAAGACGGGCCTCATCTTGGAGAAGCCGGCGCTGGTCCAGGTGCAGGAGTACCTGGCCACGTATGGCGACCAGGCCAAAGCCGTGCAGCAGGGCCTCAAGGACCTGGATCGGGAGATCGAGGCCATCAAGGGAGACCGGCAAGTTCAGATTGAGTCGCAAAACGTCTTAAGGATGCAGCTCAGCATCATCCAGACCAAAGACCCCCAGGCGGTGACGCCGGCGCTGCAACAATCCTACCTGGCGTATCTGAACCTGGCGGGAACCCGGGATGGGCTGATGAGCCAGGTGCTGGAGCAATTGCAGCAGCAGCGGCAACTCCTGGAGACCGAGAAGGCCCTCCTGGATGATGTCCTTCCCCGGTTGCAGAAACTGGAGGAGGCCTGGAAAGCCGAACTTCTGAAGCGTCCGGTCCAGGCGGTGCCCTTCTGGGAACAGATGGCCCGGGTGTGGCAGAACCTGGCCGCCCTCCCGGCCCGGGGCTGGGAGTGGCTGGGCAACCTGATGACATCCGGCCGCTTGAGCGCCTTTATCTGGGGGCGCCTGGCCCCCCTCTTGGGTCTGCTGGGGTTCATTATCCTGCTGGGGTGGAGCACTCGTAGGCTTAACGGCCTGGTGGCCGGACGCTTCAAACGCTGGCGCGCCCAGACCGACGACTTGCACCTGCTCTCCCTGTATGTCCTGGGCCGGATTATGATCGCCAACCTGTTCGGTCTGGGCTTGATTCTGTGGGTGGGCCTGTTTTTTTGGACCTTTAGTCTGATGGGCTCCGCCCCGGCCCAACTCATCCTGGCCATCCTGGCCACGCTCTGGGCCCTGCGCCTGACCTGGCAGTGGATCCAGGCGTTTTTTGCCGGCAAGGCGGCGGGAGGCGTCCTCGCCCTGGGTCAACGCACTGCCAGGTTTTACCGGCGCTCTCTGAAGCTCTTCCTGCTTTATTTGTTGGCGGGTTTTTTCGGGTTGCAGAACGCCGTCCTGCTGGATTTTCCCGAAGGCAGCCGTCTATTCGTGGCCCACTTCTTCCTGCTGGGGGTTCTCGTTTGGATCTGGTGGCTCTGCCGCCGCCATTATCTGAACCGCCTCCTGCCGGAACTCTCGGAGCCCACCTGGCTGCACCGGCCCGCGGTCAGCCTGGCCCTGCGGGGTCTGGTCCTCTTCCTGTTGGTGGTCATCGTGCTGGCCGATCTCCTGGGATTCCAGAATCTCTCCCTCTACCTGGCCCAGGCGGCCGCCTGGACTCTGCTGGCCATGGTGGTCCTGTGGTTCCTGTGGCTGATGGGCGAGGTCATCCTGCGCCACCTCTTGCATCCCCAAGAAGGGCGGGCTACCTTCCGCTATCCGGCCAAGGCGGAATTGATCCGGAAAATCTATGTTCTCAGCCGCTGGGTCTTATCACTGGTGCTGGGAGCGGCCGTGGTCCTGTGGTCCCTCAACGCCTGGGGAATCAAACCCGGACAGGTGGCCTGGGCCTTCCGGTGGGTCACCTGGGGACCCACCCTGGGACCGGTAAAGCTGACTCCCCTCAATGTCGGAGGCGCCATTCTCGTCCTTTACCTGGGGTCCTTTGTGTCCCGGTTGGGCCGCAGCCTGGCCGCGGCCCGCATCTTCCCTCACACCGCCCTGGATCCGGGAGTGCAATATACCATCTCCACCACCCTGCATTACGTCATCCTGATCCTGGCAGGGATGATCGCCCTGAACCTCCTGGGATTTCCCCTGACCAACCTGGCCCTGGTGGCCGGGGCCCTGGGCGTGGGCATCGGCTTCGGCCTCCAGAATATTGTCAATAACTTCCTGAGCGGTCTTATTCTCCTGTTTGAGCGGCCCATCAAGGTGGGGGATATGCTGGTAATCGACGGCCAATGGGGGCGGGTCAAGGAGATCCGGGTCCGCAGCACCATCTTCGAGACCTTTGACCGCTATGTCCTGGTGATTCCCAACTCCGAGCTGGTTTCCAACAAGGTCCTGAACTGGACCCACTATGGGCCGGGCATTAACCGCCTCACCTTGAAGATCGGGGTTTCCTACAATGCCGATGTGCGCCAGGTGACGCAATTGCTCCTGGAGATTTGCCGGGCCAATCCCCGAGTAGTGCCGGAGCCGCCTCCCGAGGTCTATTTCGCGGTCTACGGGGATAGTTCCCTGGACTTCACCATCTGGGTGTTCCTGCGGATTCCGGCTGACCGCGTCCCCGCCACCCATGAGCTGAACAGCGCTATCATCGAAGCCTTTAAGGAGCACGGCATCGAGATACCCGTCCCCCAGCGGGACCTGCGGATCAAGGAATGGCCCGGCCCGCCGGTGAAGCCGGAGGAAGAGTAAAGCAGCTGTTAGCTATCAGCGGTCAGCTTTCAGCTTAGGTGAAGCAGCGGGGCAGACCTTCAGCCCATCGACGGGAGACAATTCAACAGGCCGTGGGAGCGGGATGAGCCTATTCGGACTCGGCGGCGATATCTTGAGATTTGAGCCGGCGGGACCTGACCTCAATGATCTTGGGACGGGGACGGCGGCGGACTTCGGGGGCCTGGTCTGCAGGTGAGGCGGCTAGCTTGGACACCTTTTTCGCCGGTTGGGCGTCTTTACCCGGCGCCGGCGCGCCGGCTTTGGCGGCGGGGAGGCCGCTTTGCCCCGTATAGCTCCCCATGACGTTGTTCACGAAGACCTGGGTTTCCTGGTAGGGGGGGATGGCGCCGCACCGGGCCACGCTCTCGGGTCCGGCGTTATAGGCGGCCACGGCCAGGGGCACATTGTGCTGGAAGCGGTCCAGGCATTGCCGCAGATATCCCACGCCCCCGGCGATATTCTGCTCCGGGTCGAGGGGGTCTCTCACCCCCATGAGCGCGGCCGTGCCGGGCATGAGCTGCATCAGCCCCTGAGCCCCCTTGGGGGAGACCGCGGCGGGATTGAACCCCGATTCGTGGCGCATCACCGCCCGCACCAGGGTCGGGTCCACGCCGTACATCTGGGAATATTTGCCGATCAAGGCCTCGACCCGGGGGTCCCGGGGGGGCAGGCGCCCTTGCCAGGCGGCCGGGGCCGACGAGTGCGTATATACCCGGGGCCAGACCCGGGTCCGGTTATTGAAAATATAGACTTGCACTTCCTGGCCCAGGAGGTCGTAGAGCGTATCCTCCGACCCCGCTTTTTTCTTGGCCTGCCTGGCGTCACTGCCCTGGATGACCAGGCTGCCGTCATGCGACAGGATCTTGGGCGCGGCCAGGGCCGACCCCACCAGGGCCAACCCGGCCACCAGCCCGGCCAGGATGAATAAAATTCTCCTCATAGCCTATGTCTATGCGCTATTTTGAGGTTTTTGTCAAGCCTGAGGCGCGCCTTCCCCTGATTTTTCAGCGAATGGTGGCGGGCGAGGACGCCCGCCCTACCGGCGTTTTTATGCTCTCGGGGGAAGCGAAGGCGCATGAACATCTTCGCGATTATTCTTAATAAACATTTATAGAATCTTTACGCGGTCCTTATAAAGATTATTTGTCAAGCGTAGGAAGGTGTTGTACTGTTGAACCATTGATTTCCGGCAACCCCCGACCATGGATGGTCTCGTATGCTTTTCCCAACTTCGGACGAACCCCAGGAACAGGCAAACGAGGTGACCCGAGAGTCGCGGGCGGTGGCCCGGCCTCTGGTGCCGGTGACCCTGGCCCTGATGGCGGGGATCGCCGCCCCGGCCTGGGGCCTGCGCCTGCCGGGCATCGTCCTGGCCGCGGGGCTGATCCTCCTTTGGGTCGGGCTGGCGCTCCTCTGGTGGCGGCGGCGGCCGGTGCGCCTCCTGCCCCTGCTATTTTTCGGGCTCCTGGGAGCAGCTTCCTATCAGCAGGCCAGCCAGCCGTGGTTTCCGCCGGGGCACGTGGCGCATTTGCCCGAAAATCGCAACCTGACGTTGTGGGGCCATCTGTCCCGTCCGGGCCGGCTGGGGGAGGGGCGGGTCCAGCTCTTTATGGAAGCCGAGGCCTGGCGCAGTCCCTGGGGCTGGCGCCCGGTCACCGGCCAGGTCCTGGTGCTGGCCCCGGCGCTGGAGGTCCCGCCGGTGGGCACCGGCCTGGTGATCAGCGGCCGCCTGCGTCCTCCCGGGAAGCTGAACAACCCCGGGACCTTCGATCGCCCCCGCTATCTGGCCGCGGACGGGATTTTCCGGGAGGTGCGGCTTTCCGACCCCAGCCATCTGATCTTCCTGACCGCCACCGACGCCTATCCCTGGGGGGAGAGGCTCCGGGGCGGTATCCGGCAACAGTTGCGGGGGCTGGACCCGACCTGCCGGGCCATCTATCTGGCCATGCTCCTGGGGGACCAGGGCGAGGTCACCCGGGAGATGCGCCAAAATTTCGCCCGCACCGGCACCAGCCACCTGCTGGTCATTAACGGGCTGCACTTAGGGATGGTGGCCGCGGTCACCTTTTTTCTCAGTTTCTGGCTCCTGCGGCGGTTTCCCTGGCTGCTCCTGCGGCTCAACGCCTACAAGATCGCCACCCTGCTGTCGGTGTTTCCCGTGGTGGCCTATGCCTGGGTGGCGGGGGGCTCGCCTTCCACCCAGCGGGCCGAGGTCATGGTGCTGGCCTACCTGCTCCTGGTCTTCCTGGGGCGGCCCGGCGAAGTCTGGAGCGCCCTGGCCCTGGCGGCCCTGGTCATTCTGAGCCTTACTCCGCTGCGCCTGTTTGCCATCTCTTTCCAGCTCTCCTTTGTGGCGGTAGCCGCCTTGATCTACTTGGTGCCGCGGTTGGTCAAGGTCGTGCCCGAGATTGGCTGGGGCGGCAATCGTTCAATGGCTTTGGGGGATTTTTTGGCCAAAGGGTTGGTGGCGCTAACGCTCTCCCTAATGGCCATCCTGGCCACCGCGCCACTGGTGCCAGCCTATTTCCAGAACCTATGGGTGAACCTGGCGTATTGGGCTAAGCGTTTGGCGCTCCCTGCCAAAGAATGGCTGGCGGTCTCGCTGGTGGCCACCCTGGCTACTGCGCCCCTGGTGGCCGCCTATTTCCAGATAGTCTCTCTCCTGGGCTTTTTAATTAATTATGCGGCCATCCCCCTGTTTCTGCTCCTGGCCCTGCCCTTGGGGGAAGCCGCGGTGTTCGCCCAGGCCCTGTCCCTGCCGGCGGTGGCCCAGGCCCTGCTGGCGCTGGGCAAGGTCCCCCTGTGGCTCGGCTATCAAACCGTCGTCTGGGGGGCCCAGGTTCCCGGCAGCGCCATCATCATGCCCACCCCCACCTGGCTGGAGATCGGCCTCTACTATCTCATTTTGTTCCTGATCTTCGCGCCCCGACGCACCTATCTGACTTGGGCCGGGGCCGGCCTGGCGAGCGTGGTGTTGATTACCGCCGCGGCCCTGCCCTTGGCCACGGTCTCTCGGACCCTGGAAGTGACCTGTCTGGACGCCTACGGGGGGCTGAGAGTGCTGGCGGTGAGCCCGGAGAACCGCCGCCTGGCGGTGTCCGCGGCGGCGCCGGTTTGGCCCGGCCATCCCTCCCCGGAGTGGGGCCCGTTGCCGGCTTATTGCCATTGGCGCCAGTTCAGGCGCCTGGACCTGGTGCTGGCCCTGAACCTGAACGAGGATAACGCCGGCGAATTACGCCAACTGGCGGAGCAGTTCCAGGTGGGGTCGTATTGGTCCGGCCGGCGAGGTCGGGAGGGGCCGCAGTTCTGGGACCTCCGCAATTATCTGGGAGAGCGCGGGGCAGTGCCCCGGTCCCTGGAGTGGGATCAGGCCCCGGCTAACCTCGGCGGCGCGGCCATAAAATACGTCAGCCTGGGCCGGGACGCGGGGCTGGCCCTGGAACTCGCCTATCAGGGCCGCCGGGTGCTGTTGATCCCGCCGGGCCGGGACCTGGCGGGCTATGATTTACCGAAGGCCGCCGGACCTTTGGAGGCGTTAGTCCTGCCCGCCGAACTGGCCAATCCCCGGGGACGTAATCTGCTCATGGCCAGCTTTAAGCCCCGGCAAGTAGTAATCTATGGAGACAGCCGCCCTTTTGGGGGCACCCGGACCACCTGGCCCGTGCCCTGCCAATACACCCGGGAGGGGGCGGTGAGCCTCTACCTGGCCGACTCCGGGGTCACGGTCCGGCAGTGGCGGCCCTAGGCGGGTTCTGGGTTCTGGGTGTTGGGTGTTGGGTTTTAGGAAAAATAATGACGAATTGTCGAAATATTGCGGTTTAGATTGGCTATAGCGATGCCAAAAGTTTTTTCCGTTAGGGCACATGCTCAAAAAACCAAAATCCCCCCTAACCCCCCTTTGTCAAAGGGGGGAACTACAAGGAATTGCTCTAAAAGTCCCCCTTTGAAAAAGGGGGA
>JALNYP010000147.1 GCA_023229795.1 Syntrophobacterales bacterium | reverse complement strand
TACGTTGATCTGTTCCTGGGTGAACTTCTGGTTAACCACATCAATACCGAAGCGGGCGGATTCCTGCCTTTTTCCCCGGCGTCCCGGCCACTCGATGGTCTGGGACAGAGAAAGGCTGTAGCCAGTGGCATAGGTGCCACTTTCCAGGCCTTTTTGGCTGCTCATTGATCCTTCCGCTTCCGGGTTGGGGTATTGGCGGGCGATACGCAGCTCCGCTTCACTCTTTTTGATCTCCGCCCCGGCGACTTTCAAAGCCGGATGCGTTTTCAAAGCCATCTCTTCCAGTTCCGGGAGAGAATAGGCCCGGAGTCCGGCCTTAGCTCCGCTGGACCATAAGGGGGCCAAACAAAGGACCACCCCCACAGCAATGCACTTGAGGTTCACCACACACCTCCGTTACCACGCACGTGACTACTGAAATTAATTGGAGAACAACAGATTAAAGGCGATGAAAGGGGCTAGGCCCGGGGGGGACGGAAAATGCTGGAGGCAAAGACGTTGCGTGCCGGCTGTTTCTCGACGGCATGATAGGGTGAGACGAAGTGTTGGAGCATCGGTGCGGGGTTAGCCGCAGACAGGAGAGGCATCGAGTGGCCGCCGCAGCATTCGCTGTGGGCACAATCCCCCGCGCACCTATGAACGTCGGCATGGCAGGGTATGATCCATGCCAACGTCAGCAGCAGCAGGAGGAAGAGTCCCACGAGCACCATGCCCGGATTGCGGGAGCTTCTCAATGATTTCATGGGGTAATAGATAGTCTTTTCATAACCCCATGTCAAGTTATACTGCAAGATAGGTACCTTAGTTCCAGTCCTAAGCTATTGCCAGGGGCTGTGTCATTCTGAAGATGTGGCCGGCGATCCCTTGTCTTTTCTGTGGCCGGCCAACAGGTTGAGGGTCTCCACCGCCATGGAAAAACCCATGGCAAAATAAAGGTAGCCCTTGGGAATATGGAACTCCAGGCCCTCGCCCACGAGAGTCATGCCGATCATGAGCAGAAAACTCAGGGCCAACATTTTTATGGATGGATGCCGATGAATAAAATTACTGATGATTCCGGACCCGAGCAGCATAATCAGGATAGCGATAACGATGGCCGCTACCATGATTTCAAGTCTCTGGGCCATGCCGATGGCGGTGATCACCGAATCCAGAGAAAAGACCAGGTCAAAGGCGATGATTTGTACAATGACGGTGAAGAATGCGTTCCCTTGGCGGACCGTGATCTCTTCGTCCTTCAGTTCCAGAGCCCGGTGGATTTCATGGGTACCTTTGGCCAGCAAAAACAGGCCGCCGGCTATTAAAATCAAATCTCGTACGGAGACGCCCATCTTCCCAACATGAAACAGAGGCCAGGTTAAACCGGCCAGCCAGGAGAGGCTGAGAAGCAATAAGATCCTGGTGATCAACGCCAGGCTGATGCCGATGGTCCGGGCCTTTTGTTGAAGATGCCGGGGCAAGGTGTTCGACAATATGGAGATCACTACAATATTGTCGATCCCCAGAATGATTTCCAAGAGGGTCAGGGTGAGCAAAGCCGCTAAGTTGGAGTAATCTATGAGCCAATCCATGGTCATTTCCCCGAAAGGGTTTTCAAGATCGGCAGGGCGCTGACGCTACCGGCGAATCCCTGCATGATGTAGTAGAGTCCGAAGACGAAAAAGATGCCTGCAACTCCTAATCTTTATGGCTCTTTCCGGCAGTTGTTTGCCCTGAGCCCGTCCCACCCAAATCGCCAGGGCCATTGGATAAAGATGAATTTTTTGAATTTTGTCTGAGGCCTACATATAGACCAGGGGGCAGGAGTCCCAATCCCCGGGTTTCGGTTCAACAGGGGTTCTGGGGGCGGGGCACCCGGGGGGCTTTGCCGAGGGAGACGAACCTATCCCCCAAGGTTGTTGACGCTGGCGTCTCCCGAAGGGGCACAGCGTAATGTGCCCAATAACCATGGGGATTCCCTGGACGCAGGCTTAAGCCTGCGGCTACAGTTGCCAAATTTCCGAATGAACATTAGACAAAAAACCGGATAAACGAACGCCATTAAAGGTTCTTAAAGGAGGCCTTCGACCCGATTTTCAAGCCATAAGCATAAACTACTTGTTCACCATCAGGGCCACCGGAAGTTCTTGCCGGGCTGCCCACTCAGTCCAACCGGCGTCATAATAATAAACGTTTTTATAGCCCAGCAGCCGTTTCAGCACAAAAAAGGTCTGACTGGCCTGGTGGCCGGTGCGGCAGTGGACGATGACCGGGGTCTCCCGAGTGGGGATAATCTTTTCGTAAGCCCCGGCCAACTCGCTCACCGGTTTAAAGCGCACGTCCTGGTCAGTCTTCACCACGTCTTCGGAAAAAGGCCGGTTGACCGCCCCCGGGATATGGCCGGCCCGGGCTTCATCGGACTTTTTCCCGGTGTAGAAGTCGGCCGGTCTGACGTCGATAATCACCGTCTTTTTGTCCTGCATGGCGTTCAAGACGCGCCGATAGTCCACCGTGAAGTTATCCGTGGAGCTTTCCGGATACCGGCTGGGGGTCACGGCGGGCAAGAGCGTGTCCACCGGCCGCTTTCCCCCCAGCCATCCAGCCATTCCCCCCTGGAGCACGGCATAGCGGCTGTGGCCCAGGCGCTCGCACGCCATGCCCACCAAAGTGCCGTCATATAACTTCTCTCCGGTGACGAACACCACCAGGTCGGTGGGGTGGATGCCCAACAGGGAAAACTGGCTGGCCAGCATTGGTGCGGGGAGCAACATAGAGGGCACCCCGCGCACCAGACCCCGAAGGCTTTCCACGCTAATCAAGACTGCTCCGGGGATATGGCCGGACTTATATTCCGGCTGACCCCTGAGGTCGATGACCTTGAGCCAGGGTTGGCCCAGGTGACGGGCCAGCCAGTCGGGCTCCACCAGCCCCGGGAGGGCTGGGGGCAGTTCGTCGGGCCGGGGGGCGGCCACGGCGCTGGCGGCGTTAGCCGGCGTGGCCGCTACCGGGCTGAAATAGGCCCGCCAGGCCCTGATCCGGGCCGCGGCCTCCGGGGTTAAGGGTTCAAACCGCAGCGACACCGGCTTCAAGCACCGCTCCATAAAGCCCTGGAGCCCGTCGGTCAGGAGATAGACGTTGCCGTAACCCTGCCGGGACAAGGAATCCCGGGCCTGGGCCGGATGGGTCATGCCGTTGGAGTAGAGAACGATCACCCCCTGGTTCTTGTGAGGCGCCAGTTCCTCGGCTAGCTTGCTCAAAGGGATATTTACCGCCCCCTGGATATGAAAAACCTGATATTCGCCGGCCGGACGGATATCCACCACCAGGAGGTTCGGCTCGCCGCGCATCAGGCGATCAGCCAATTCTTCCGGGTCCAGGTGGTCGCCGCCGCCTTCCACCTGGGCGATGAGCTCCGCCTCCCCCGCAGGTCGGCCGGCTGACGGCGCCGGCGTGCCGGAGAAGAGCGTCAGCCCCAGGGCCAGAACCACCAACCCTAAACTGAAAAAGGTGAGAAACTTGCTGCGCCCTTCTGCGGTCACTTTGCCCCTGCGCCGCTCCAGGAACTCCACTCCCCAGAAGCAGGCCACGGCGACCAGGGTGAAGATCAGGGCGAAGCTTCCCAGGCTCAGGTTCAGGGTCTGGTAAATGAACACCACGCCCTGGCTCCCCCAGGTGTAAAGCGGCTGGATCACCGGGAAGAGTTCATTGAAGCCGATGCTGCCCAGCACTGCCCCGCCGAAGAAGACCAGGGCGTCCAGCTTGCCGGAGGCCAGGCCCACCGCGGCGGTGCCGGGGCACCAGCCACCCATGACAAAGCCGACGCCGAAGACCAGGCCCCCTATAATCTGGGCCCCATAAACTGTGGGCAGAAAATATAGTT
>JALNYP010000146.1 GCA_023229795.1 Syntrophobacterales bacterium | reverse complement strand
TTGGCAAGTTTTTTGGTTGTCGTAAACCCGAAACTTACTACAAGAGGAAAACGCCCGCAATTTTTTAGTTTGGTTGCGGCCTGAAGGCCGCGATGTGCCACCATAAGAGGTCTGATCGTCGGGGCGGGGTTAAAACCCGCCCCGATTTTTGTCTGCAGGCCGAGTTGGGTTTAAAGAGGTATTTTTTGGAGGCGCAGGTGCAAGCACGCGCCTGCACAGGCTGGACGCCGGCGCCGCCAGTTGATATCGGAGGGCTCCGGTTTTAGGCAATGGTATCCAGCACCGTGTAGCCCTGTTGTTTCAGGGTGTCGACGATGGGTTCCAGGCTGACTTTTTCGAGACGGAAATAGTAAGGCCGTTGGCCGCCCTGGGCGGGACCCAGGGCCACGTTGATGATCTTGCCGCCCGCCTCTTTGATGACCTGGGAGGCCGCGTCCAGGGCCTCGGGGCCGTTCTCCAGGAGGAGGTCCAGGCGGGAGGAACTCTTGAGCAGGCCCAGCATGGTGATGAACGCCGAGACCAGGTCCTGCATTGTGATGACGCCCGCCAGCTTATCGCCTTCCACCACGGGCATGCCGCCGATTTTATGCTCGTGAATCAGGCGGGCCGCTTCCTCTACCTCGGTGTCGGGGGAAACGGTGAGCGGGGCCTGGACCATCACGTCTTTGACCTTGATGTCTTCCAGCATGGAGGCCAGGAGGACCTCCCGCAGGTCCCGGGAGGTGATCCAGCCCACCATGTGGTCCCGATCCAGGACCGGCAGGTGGCGGATCTGGTGCTTCTGCATCAACTTCAAGGCCTGGCCCACGCCCTTTTCCGGAGAGATGGTGACAATCTGCGTGCTCATGATCTGACCGACCAGCATGGCGAACCTCCTTGCGCCTTCGTCAGCCCACCATAAAACAAAGCGGCGGGAATTTCAACGAAATTCCCGCCGCCGGGTGTCCGGAGGAGCCGGACCTAATTGGTGGCCAGTTGGGATTGCAGGGTGGAGATAACGTGCTCGGCTTCGCCGATGTAGGTGGACATATCGGCCCGGTGATTGGCCAGGATGCCGTCTTTAGCGCCGTTGGTCACCACCCAGGGTTCCAGATGGGAGGCGGCGTGCAGGGCGTGGATGGCGTCTTCCAGCAGCTTATGGGAGTTTTTTTTCTGAAGCTCCTGGTGGAATTCCTTGGTCACCGCCTCCAGCATCTCAGCCATGGCCAAGGCGATGCCCTGGGAGTAATAGAAGTAGTCGTCCACCATGAACCAGGAGATGGTCCCCCCATCGGACTCCGTGTCCTTAATGAGGTTGTGATAGCTGCTGCCCAACAGGTCCTTGTAGTTGCTCAAGAGCGCGATGAGGTAATCCACCCGGGAATAGAACCGGGCCCGGCCCAGCCGTAAGCCTCCGATATACCTTTGCAGGTCCTGCATGGCTTCCCGGTACTTGCCGGACGCGGAGGGGAACCAGTATTTATCCGGGCTGACCATGAAAAAGTTCATGGCCTCATTGACCCGGGGATCATAGGCCTCGGTGGTGGCGAATCGGGTCATGTGCTCGTTGAGCACCACCACGGTGCGGCGGGCCACTTCCAAGACCCCCAACTGGAGGTTGTTGACGTTGTCCGTCAGGCCAAATTTGCCGAAGATGATGGTGTTGGGCCGCCAGCCGAACCAGGTCTGGTTCACCTGGTCGTCCATAATCTTGATCAAGGCCTCGGTGAAGACCTCGCCCTTGACGGGTTCCCGGGGCGGCGCCAGGGCCGGAGAAGCCGCCGGCACGTGGGCCGGCGCTTCTTTAGGGGGCGCCGGGACTGCCGCGGGTTCCTTGGGGGCCGGCGGGGGCGGCACCACGGGTAGCGATTCCTTCTCCTGGGCAACCGGCGGGACCGCCTCGGCGTGGGGCGCCGCGGCGGCGGGAGGTTCGGCCGGCGGCGGGGCCGAGGCCTTCTTCCGGCCCCCCCAGACAAACAGGGTCGCGATAAAGACCACCACCACCAGGGAGACGATCAGGAAGCGGTGGCGCATTAAGAAGTGCAAGAGCTTTTCAGGAGGCGGGATCGGCGCGGGTAACTGTTCCGGTCCGGGAGAATCATTGGGCGTCATGGAGATATGGGCTCCTAGCGTGAACCTTTAGCCGGTTCTTGGGGAGGATGCTCCGCAAAGACATCCGCAGTAAAGACGTAAATAATGGTTCCGGGTTCCTTCCAGGCATCCGGCGGCAACCCCGCTTTGCAGCAGGTCTGTTCCAGAAAAACCAGGCGGGTCCAGTGGTATTGGGTGGCCACCTGGGGCAGCAGCAAGCCCCGGTTCAGGCCCTTGACGATGTAGAGGCCGTGTTTGCCCACCTCAATTTCATCGGTGCTGGCGATGACCCGCATGGGGCTTAAAACGGAGATCTCGATCTCCAGGTCGGCCAGCTCATTGGCCCGCAAGGGGCTAAAGCGCGGGTCGTGGAAGGCCGCGGCTGCGGCCATTTCCCGCACCGTCTGCAGAAGGGGTTTGACCGCGTCCAGGTAGCCGATACAACCCCGAAGCTGCCCCCGGCGATGCAGCGACACGAACGCCCCCCGGTACTCGCACAAGACCGGCGACGAGGCCTTGATGGGAGTGGCCGCCTTGTCCTTGAGATGGGCTTCAATGCTGTCCCGGGCTACTTGCAAGAGGAGCTGTTGATCAGCGGTGCTCAGGTTCATGGCGGCTTGTTCCCCCCAACATGGTGGTGCCCAAAGACCTGAGAGGGCTCCGGCCCCCAGGGTCAGCCAGATGGCGAGTACACGAAGAAATCGCATGGGTCCGGGCGCATGCCAGGCTGCAACCATAGCCTTGCAGTCCTTTTGCCCTAATATCTAACCAAGATTTTGGCTTCCTGTCAATGCCAAAGGCCCGGGAGAGGCATTTGTCCCCGGCGCAGGTGGCATTCCCCTTGCATACTGGAGGCAGGCTTGGTAAATTCTAAGGGTATAAAATAAACCGGGACCGGTAACGGCCTCATTTCTTTTAAAATCGCCAACCTCTCATCGTGAAAACCTATCCGATTTTTGCCGTCATTGAAGACCGTCACTGCCTGGTGGTGGGGGGCGGCGCCGTGGGTGAGCGCAAGGTCCTCGACCTCATGGCCGCGGGGGCCCGGGTGACCGTGATCAGCCGGACCCTCACCGCCACCCTGGCCGACTTGGCCTCCCGGGGGGAGATCACCTTTTGGTCTGAGGATTTCTCCGACGCCCTGGTGGAGGGCATGGCCCTGGTCATGGCCGCCACCGACGACCCTGAAGTCAACGCCCGGGTGAGCGCCGCGGCCCAGGCCCGGTCCATCTGGGTCAACGTGGCGGATGAGCCGGAGCACTGCACCTTTATTGTCCCGGCCCAGGTGCGCCGGGGCGATCTGACCCTGGCCATCAGCACCGGCGGCGCCAGCCCGGCCCTGGCCCGGCAGATGCGGGAAGAGCTGCAGCAGCATTTCGGCCCGGAATACGGCCCCTACCTGGACCTGCTCAAACGGGTGCGGACCCGGGTCCTGGCCGAACGCCGGGCTCACCCCGAGAATAGCGATCTCTTCCACCGCCTGGTGAACAGCCCCCTCAGGGAGGCGATAGCCCAGGGGGACCGGCCCCGGGTGGTGAAGCTCCTCCACGAGATCCTGGGCTCGGTCCTGGGCACCCCGGTCCTGGGAGAACTGGTGGCCGAGGCCTTTAAGGAGCCGGAGGGATGAACGGCTGAGGGTCGTTAATCATCCAGACCGGCGCAGCATCGGTCGAACCCTGGTTTTCTGGTTGCCAAGCTCCACGGGCTGTTGCCCAAATCGGTTTATGAGGTTGTTTATTTTATTGCCAAGATAATTTTTATGTCCCGAAAAACATCAATAACTAATGGTATTTATTGGCTATTAT
>JALNYP010000145.1 GCA_023229795.1 Syntrophobacterales bacterium | reverse complement strand
GGAGAACAAGCGGGAGCGCTATCTGTCGGTAGAGGAACTGGCCCGCGTGGGCGCGGTGTTGACCCAAGCCGAAGCCGAGGGCAAGGAAAGCCCGGTGCCCGTGGCCGCGATTCGGCTTCTCATGCTCACCGGGGCACGGCTTGGCGAAGCGCTGGGCCTGCGTTGGGAATGGGTGGACCTGGAGCGGGGCTGCATCTTCCTGCCTGACAGCAAGACAGGCCGCAAGATGATACCCCTGGGCGCTTTTGCCCTGTCTTTGCTCCAACGCCTACCCCGGGCCGCTGGCAACCATCACGTCTTTCCCGGCCTCAAGCTGGGGGACCACCTGCACGACCTGCATGGCCCCTGGCGTCGGATTCGGACCGCCGCTGGCCTGGAAGGGGTGAGGCTGCATGACTTGCGGCACACCTGGGCCAGCATGGGGGCGGCTTCGGGCCTATCCCTGCCCCTTATAGGCGCGGTGCTGGGGCACAGTGAACCCAGCACAACCCAGCGCTATAGCCATCTGGCCAATGACCCCTTGCGGGCCGCCGCTGACTTGGTTGACGCCAAGGTGGCCGAGGCAATGAGCAAGCCGGTGGTGCCCAAGGTGGTTGCTATTGGGGTCAAAGAAAGCAGTTGACCAGAAGGAGCAGGACACCGCATCCTCAGGCTATTGGCCCGGGCCTTGTGCGGGACGGGTGGTATGAATGTGGAGGAGTTTGGAGGGGGCGTGATCCCCTGGGTAAGTGGAACTGACATAGGGGGAGGAAATAATGTATGCCATTATGGACGATATATTATATTATATATTTATTATGCTGATATTTTTGGGACTTATGTATTACAATTGGTCTGTTTCTAGCAAAGTCATAAACGACCATTTTCAAGATAAAATGACCATATTCGGTGCAAAAGAAAAAACTATAGAAATTTTTTTGGGTGCATTATTGACATACGCAATCACCGCTTTTTTCGGCGGGACGGCGCTACAATCCGCAAATTTTTTACTTGGGGCTAAAGACACAAACCATAAAGTATTTTGGGCTTCATACAGTTGTTCGTTTGTTGTTTATTTGATCCCAAGCATATTGGCATGGAAAAATATACCACGATACAACATACAAGCCCTGCTCAAGGACCGGGAGGAGCAAAGGGCGGTGGGAGCCGCCGAACGCGCCCGTCGGGTTCTGGAGAAGCACCCCGTGTCCGCCGCCGTGATTGAAGAGGTGGTGGCCGCCGTGAAATCGGCCTAGTTTAAACCAGTATTGCGCGGCTAGGTTGGCCCCCGAAAAGCCGGGCCTCAGCACCCGGCCTACCGCCCAACTTCATAATGCGGGCCACTAGCAGAGGTGTAAGGTGGATGGTTTTAGGATTCACAGGGGAAAGGTAATTGCTGGCCCCCTCATGAGAAGCTATACAACCGAGGAACTGAAAAACCGACACGCCAAAGCCCGGGGAGTGCTTGACCAGGAAGGGGTAAAGGCGCTTGATCTTTCCGATGAACAATCTGTAAAATTGGTAGAAATCGTTGATGATTACTTGGCCATGGAGGATTGGGTTAATGATCTATACACCAACAAGGAAGTTAGTAAGGCTTTTCAGCAACTAGCCAAAAATGGGCGGCTATTCTCAGAAGCATTGCGCCAGATAAGCCAGCCTATGAGTGTAGGTACTTGGCGCATGATGCTATCGGAACAGCGAGGACAATCTATTGACGTTACGTGGTCAAAGAGAGATTCGCTGGGCCAGGTTTATGAGGACGTGGCTGCTTTTTCCGAGGATATTGCATCAAGGGCTAATCTGCTGTTGAATGAATTACCACGTGGAAAAAAGGGACAGCCCAGCAAGGTATTAGTAGACGGTTTTGTGAAAAGGTTAGCTGCATTATACAAGGACAATACAGGAAAAAATGCCGCAACAACGGATACTCCTAGCGACTCTAAGGCCAAGAAAACTTATTCCGGTAGGTTTTTTGACTTTGCCTGCGCTTGTATGAGACTAGTTGGAATTTACCATAAGACCAACCAGGGTTGGGGGGATGCCATTAATCGTGCTCTGGGAAAGAAGCGTAAGTAAAGCTCCCCCAGCCGCCACCTTCTCCCTAACCAGCCGCCCCAAAATACCGGCGAAAAATCCTAACAAAAAAAATTAAATGCCGGTTATCCTCTCCCGCCATTGGGCTTCAAAATCCTCCCAGGTATTCAAAGTATTCCTTTTCCTCTGGGAGGACCGCATGGAAACTGAGAAGACTCTCTCTCCTGAGCAGGCAGGCCGCTATCTCGGCGGTGACGAAAAACCTCTTGCCAAAAAGACCCTGGATAAATGGAGGTGGGACGGCACCGGCCCTGTGTTTATCAAGGTCGGTCGGCTCATCCGCTACCGCACAAGCGACCTGGACGCCTGGCTTGCCGCCCGCCGTCGCCGGTCCACCAGCGACCCCGGCCCCCAGGCTATGTAGGTCTGCCATGAGCAGACACCGTCGGCCACCCAAGGGCGGCGAGCAGTTTCGTTTAACGACGATCAACGGCGGGGTGGGGTAAATGGGAAAGGACAAGGGCCAGAAGCGCAACAAGCCCTTTGTCATGGTCCCCAAGGACATGCTCCACTCACCGGCCTGGGAGTCCCTGTCCAACCCCGCCCGGGTCGCCTGGCTCCATATCGCGTTGGACCAGCGAAGCAAAGATGACCAACACTTGAAGCTGCCTTACAGCCAGGCCGGACGTCTCATGGACCGCAAGACGTTCACCGTTGCCCTGCGTGAACTCCAGGCCAAGGGATTCATCACCGTTACGAAGCACGGCGGGCTTAGAGGGGCCGGTGAGGGGAAAAGCGATTGCGCGGAGTACGGCCTGTCGTCCGGTTGGCGCAACTGGCATCCACCGAAGGGGACGGTCGGAAAAAAGTCAAGGGTGGAAAACCACCCCGAGCAAGGGGTGGAAATCCACCCCGACAAAGGCTTTGAAAGCAGGCTCTCAGGGGGAAAATCCACCCCGTTAGGCCGTATTTGACGAAAATCTCAAGGGGGGAAATCCACCCTACTTTTAGATATGCCAGTCTGCGACGTATCTGCATGGGGTGGCAAGGAGATAAAACATGGGCTCCCAAAGCAAAGCTTGCAAGGCCATGGCCTTAATCCGCCGGGCCAGTATTGAGCGGGCCATAGCCGAGGAATCGGCGCGGAAGCGGCTGCCCAACTGGGTTCAAGAGCAGGACTTCCGCACGCGGGACGCCACCCGCCTGGAGGCCCAGGCCGAGGAACTACTTACCCCGGCGGGGCCGTTGCAAATCAACCCTTGCGGCGAAGTGGTGCCGCCCGTGCCTACCAGCCCGGATGACAACGTGAGGCTTTACGAAACCCTGTCTATGCCCCAGGCCCAGCTTGCCGCCGATGCCAGCCGCGCCCGCCTAGACCTGATTGCCGAATTGGGCACCCTGGAGGTTTCCCTGGACGCGGCCCGCTCCATTGCGCCAAGGAACAGCCTGGAGAAGATGCTGGCCCATCAGCTAGGCGCGGCCCATGTAGAGACCATGAACCTTCTCAAGAAAGCGCAAGTGGAAGCCAACCGCATCCCCGACCCCAAGCTTTTCAACTGGCCCGCCAAGGCCCCCTATCAGATTGAGGCCGTGGCCAAGCTCATCAATGCCGCCGCTCGTCTGATGGACAACTACCAGCGGGGCTTGCTCACCCTGGCCCGGTTACGATCCGGCGGACAGCAAACCGTCAAGGTGGTTCATGTCCACCAGCATGTCGTGGTAGCCGAGGGAGCCCAGGCCGTGGTGGCAGGCAACCTTGACCCCGCCGGGGTGGGGGGTGTCCAGGTGAGGGGGCAGGCAAAATGAGCGATAACCCCATGCATGCCGCCCCCCGTTGCGGAGCCAAACGCAAGTATGACGGGCAGCCCTGCCAGGCCCCGGCCATGGTGAACGGGCGATG
>JALNYP010000144.1:674-3922 GCA_023229795.1 Syntrophobacterales bacterium | reverse complement strand
CGACCTTTCCCCGGAACGTTTTAAATCCATGGGAGATTGCCTTTCGCGCTTGGGTTGTTCCATCCGGCTGACTGCCGTACTGGGTGTTCCGGCTGAGTTGATCGGGATTCCGCTGCGGGACTGCCCAGTTTATTATTACTACATGACACTGGCCTCCTATCTCCTGTCTTCCTGGCGTTTGGCAGGCAGCGGCACGGCCATGGCGGATGCTTTCGCGTCCCAATTCCAGTCGTTGGGCGGAAATGTCGTGGCCGGGGACGGTGTTGAGGCTATTCAGGTGGAGGCGGGTCATGTAAAGGGCGCCGTTTTAAGCTCCGGGCGAATCCTCCCGGCGGATGTCGTCATTGCCGCCATTCATCCGGAGACGGTCTTATCCCTGCTCCCCCGTGATATGGTCCGTCCTTCCTATCGTGAACGGGTGGCCCAACTGGAAAACACCAAAGGGCTCCTCGGCGTGAATGCCGCCGTTACCGCCGATTTACACCGGGCGCTTCCTTATAATGTCTACCGCCTCTACACCGAGGCGGACGGTTCTCTTACCCGGGGGATTTTCCACCAACTCCGCGAAAGCGGGAAACCGGGAATGAATCTCCTGTCCATGATTACCACCAGTAGTATCGAGGAATGGCGGCCCTGGGAAAAAACGATATCGGGGAGGCGTGGCGAAGGCTACAAAGAGGCCAAGATGAATCGGGCGCGGGGGCTGATCGATGAGGCAGCGGAGTTATTCGGCCTTCGGGAGATGAATCTCCTGGACGTCTATTCGCCCCTCACCATCCGGGATGGTGTTAACAGTCCCGGCGGATCGGCGTACGGGATCATGCGCACGACGAAACAACTTATGAAAGCGGCATCCTTGAATCGTGCGCCCGTCAAAGGGCTGTTTCTCGCCGGTCAGAACAGGATGGCCTCGGGGATTATGGGGACCATGCTGGGGTCCTTTCAGGCCGTCCGGCAGATGATCGGCCATGAAAAATTCATCCGGGATGTGGCGGGGAGGCTGATATGAAGGTACTGCTCGTTTCGACCAACACCATGAGGGAACCTTACCCGACGTACCCCATCGGCCTCGACTATGTCCTGAATGCCATCTCGCCGCCCCATCGGGTCCGGTGTGTCGATATGAACGAACTGAAGACTGCTTCCGCCCTTGCCGACGTTCTTTCCGGCTTCCGTCCCGATGTCGTCGGAGTATCCATCCGTAATATAGATAACGTCGATGGGGTTTGCACGCAAACATTCATTGGGGAAGTTGCCGGCTTGATCGAGGTGATCAGAAGTAATTCGGAAGGCGTCATTGTCCTGGGGGGGAGCGGGTTTACGATCCTGCCCGGGGAACTCATGACCGAACTCGACGCCGATTTTGGCGTGATCGGCGAAGGGGAGCGGCTGCCCCTTCTTCTCGATGCCCTGGAAAGGGGAGAATCGGGCGCCGGTCTCCCCGGCATCGTGGCCGGGAAGGGTCCGGCCGGATACCCGGAACCCATCTCCGTCCCCTTCGGACGCGGCATTTTTCCTCATCACTCCTATACTTCTTATTACCTGAAAAGGGGGGGCATGCTCAATTTGCAGACCAAGCGCGGTTGCCCCTTCGGCTGCATCTATTGTACGTACCCCCATATTGAGGGCAGGCGGTTCCGCTTCACGCCACCTTCGGAAGTGGGCCAGATGGCCCGGATGCTTCAGGATGGGGGGGCTAAATACCTGTACATCACGGATTCGACGTTCAACGGCAGCTACGAACATAGCCGGGAAGTAGCCCGGGCCTTTCAGAAGGCCGGCGTTTCCATTCCCTGGGGAGGGTTTTTTACCCCGACACGCCCGCCGCCGGACTACTACCGGGTTCTGGCTGATGCGGGGCTCAGGCATGTGGAATTCGGCACCGAGGCCCTCTCTGATTTGGTGCTTGGTCTTTATCATAAGTCTTTTGTCAAGGAGGAGGTCTTCCTGGCCCACCGGTCAGCCCTGGACGCCGGCCTCCATGTCGCCCATTACCTCATGTTCGGGGGGCCCGGGGAGGATGAGGACACCATCAGGGAAACTCTGTCCAATTCCTGTCAATTGGAGAAAACGGTTTTTTTCGTCTACAACGGGGTGAGAATTTACCCGCACACGGCCCTGCATGAGCGGGCCGTTCGGGAGGGGCAGCTTGATCCGGCGGCGAATCTCCTGTATCCGGTATTTTACTGGTCGCCGGCCCTGAGCCGGGCGCGTGGAACGGCGTTGATAAACGAACTGGTCGCCGGCCGCCCGAATTGGGTGGTCGGCGGCGGCCAGCCCGGGATGTTCAAGGCGCTGTCGCGGCTACATGCCAGGGGGCAGGTGGGGCCCCTGTGGGAGCACTTGGTACGATGAAAGAAGACTGCGGGAAGATGGGTACTATCCCGCCGGCCGTGCCCGCCGGTCTTGCGGCGATGCTCCTCGCCCTGGTCCTGGCCGTCGTGCGTGTCGAATGGGCCGCCGTGCCCTTATTCATCTTTGTGGTCCTCTGTGTCGCTGCGGCGTTTCGTCCGGAGTATGGTTTTATTCTGCCGGTCGTCAGCCGGGGGCGAACGGGAAGATCGGCCGTGGCCCTCACCTTCGATGATGGGCCGGATCCGGCTACCACCCCGGTGCTTTTGCAACTGCTGGGCAGGCACGGCGTAAGAGGCGCCTTTTTCGTTACCGGAGAAAGGGCTGGCCAATACGGTCATCTTATCGCGGCGATTTTGGAGCGAGGTCATGACGTCGGAAATCACTCGTACAGCCATGATCCTTTCTTGATGCTGCGCCGAACGGAAAGACTGTTACGGGAGATTGCCTCGACGCAGACCCTGCTCCGTCGCTTCGGCATCTCTCCCCTGGCTTTCCGGCCGCCCGTGGGCATTGCTAATTCGAAATTGGCCAATGTCCTGCTCAAAGTGGGGATTTATTGCGTCATATTTTCCTGCCGGGCCGGGGACTTCGGGAATCGGCGGATCCATGGGCTCGCAGAAAAAATTCTGAAAAAGGTGAAAGCCGATGATATCATTCTCCTTCATGATGTCCGGCCGCTAAACGCCAGCGGCGTCGAAGGATGGCTGCACGAGGTTGATTTAATCCTGGTTGGATTGAAAAATAAAGGCCTGGAAGTGATCCCCCTGTCCGAACTGATCGCCAGGCCGGTGATGGTGAAAGTGGATAGGCTGGAAGCTGAATGGTAAAAGGTAACGAATAAAGTAGTTGAGAATGATTCAGTTTTCAGCCGCAACAACTGGTTAACTACAAAA
>JALNYP010000144.1:0-664 GCA_023229795.1 Syntrophobacterales bacterium | reverse complement strand
TTATGCAAGAGATATGGCACGAGTTATCCGTTGCAAGGTCGTCCGCAGGATGCGTTTTGGCGGAGGCGCGGGCGGGTGTGTCGTCGCCGTGGTTTTCGGGCCACTTTCCCGAGGCGCCGGTTTTGCCGGCCATTGCGATCCTGTCCATGGTGCGGGATGCCATTTCCCATCATGAAGCCGAGCAGGGAAGAGAGATCAAAGTGTCGGCGGTTCACAGGGTCAGGTTCAGGCTGCCCGCGAAGCCGGATGATTTGTTGAAGATAACGGCAACTTCATCGGATCGCCCCGGTCAGGCTTCCTATCAATTCAAGGTGGAAGTAAACGGGCAGACGGCGTGCACGGGCCTGATGGCGGTGGAGATGTTGAGGGGAATGAATCAGGAGCCCTAAGGCGGCGACTTGTAATTATAGGCGAGGAGGATAGGGAATGTCTGTAAATCTGGATAAAGAGGCTTTGATCGTTCGCATTGCCGAAATTATTATATTCGAGCTCAAACTGGAAGATATCACCCCGGAGTCGTTCAACCCCGATCTCGATCTGGTCGATGAATTGGGCGTTGACAGTATGGACCTGGCGACGGTGGTCCTCGTTCTTCAGGATGAATACGGCATTACCATCGATGAAGATGACTATCCCAAACTCAGCAGCATTCGCCTGATAGCCG
>JALNYP010000143.1 GCA_023229795.1 Syntrophobacterales bacterium | reverse complement strand
GATGATCAGAAAGGCGTTAGGCGATTTCGCTATGACTTCCTTGGTCACCGTGGCCACGATGTTTTTATTGGTATTGATCAGGTCCTCCCGGCTCATCCCCGGCTTCCGGGCGATGCCCGCGGTGATGATGACGACCTGGGAGTCCTTGGTGGCCTCATAGTCATTGGTCCCGATGATCTCGGCGTTAAAGCCGAAGACCGGGCGAGCCTGCATCAGATCCAGGGCTTTGCCCTGGGGCATGCCTTCCACCACATCCACCAACACCACATCGCCCAACTCCCGGGCGGCAGCCCAATGGGCACACGTAGCCCCTACATTGCCCGCCCCTACAACGGTAATCTTCGGGCGACCCATAATATACCTCCTCACGAGACGTTATTTAGGGAGGGAGACCTCACGGTCCCAGCCTCCGCCGTAATCTAATTGTCAACCCGTTTTTCTTAACCCGTTTACGTTCATCCTGCAACGAAATTCTCTCGGCTGCCGTTGACAGCTTTAAGCCGGGACCCTATAATCCCTTTCTGGGGTAATGTTTATGGGACTATTTGTCTACGTGCGGGCCGTGCGGCTGCCCTTCCTCACCGGCTCCGTCCTGCCGGTGGCCGTGGCCGCGGCCCTGGCCTATCTGACGGAGCACACCTGGAACTTCCTCCTGTTTATCCTGACCGCCGTAGGGGTAGCCGCCTTGCAGCTGGGGGCCAACCTGATCAACGACTACTATGACTCCTTCGGCAGCGACCCCTTGAACCTCAATTTTACCCCCTTCAGCGGCGGCAGCCGGGTAATCCAGAATCGACAGATGACCCCGGGGCAGGTCAAGACCCTGGCCTACCTGCTGTTCGCCCTGGGCGTGGGCTGCGGCCTGGTCCTGATTTTTCAGGGCCGGCCCTGGGTGGCCCTGGTGGGCCTGCTGGGTCTGGGCGCGGCCCTGTGCTATTCCGCCTCGCCGGTCCAGCTCATGAGCGGCGGCCTGGGCGAGGGTCTGATTTTTCTGGCCTTCGGACCGCTCCTCACCTGGGGGGCCTATTACGTCCAGACGGGCAAGCTCAGCCTGGTGGGGGCCATGGTCAGCCTGCCCCTGGCCTTCCTCATCACCGCCATCATCTGGATCAACGAATTTCCCGACCTCGAGGCCGACATGGCCGCGGCCAAGCGCCACCTGGTGGCCCGCCTGGGCCTCAGGCTCTCCCGCTGGGTCTATGCCGCCCTGATGCTGGCGCCCTTCATCAGCCTGTTTTTTCTGATCGAAATCTTCCACCTGCCCGACCTCATCGTGGCGGGCCTGCTCACCCTGCCCCTGGCGGTCCAGGCCATCCGCCTGGTCTTTACCGCCGCCCCCACCGACCCCGAATTCGTCACGGCCCAGGCCCTCACCATCCAGACCCACTTCTGCACGGGCCTGACCCTCACCCTGGCCCTGCTCTATGCGGCTTGGTGGCGATGAAAAAAATCTATCAGCTTTCAGTTGTCAGCAACAGACCATGCTTGCCCCAGGCAGCCATGTAGGGTGCGTTCCACGCACCACTTCCTCTCGTTCCCAAGTTGCACTTGGGAACGCATCCTTCCCCCAAGCTGAGCTTGGGGTCCTTAGCGCTGAAGAAGCTAACTCTCGCAAATCCCTCCTTAATTCTCCCGGTAAACCGCCCAGCAAGCGCTGCCGCTGCAGGTCATGCATGGCTCAGCTCTACCTCTTCGATCTCGAGATGAGTTATATTTAAAAAATAGCGCAGGCCAGGTCCCTTGCTCTGCCCAGCCTGGCGTACCTGCGCAGAGGAGATTGGCTTTGCATGCATCCGAACCAACGGCAACCCCGCGAGGTGCTGCTGAAGGAAAATCGCATAGTATGTAGGGTGGGCACGGCCCACCAATCGCGTCTTTCAGGCACCCCCGAGGCAGCGGGGGGAATCGACATATTTCCTTGCCGCGCCAGCCGTAATGGTTTTAAATATAGCCGCAGGCTTGAGCCGACGCCTTCTGTGGGGTGCGTTTCACGCACCATCAAGGCTAGGATTGGACTCCCTTGGCGCTGAAACGCCAACCTTCGGTGGGCCGTGCCCACCCTACATCGTCTTCCGACGCTTTTAGCTGACCGCTGACCGCTGAAAGCTATCTCTCATAAAGGAAAAATCCATGAAAAGCCAAAAAACCTCACCCGTGTTAATCGAAGTCACCCGCGGCCCCCTGGTGGAGTCCCGCCACCGCGGCCAGATTGTCGTGATGGATGCGACCGGGAAACTCATCCACAGCTTGGGCGATGCCGAGGCCTGGGTCTGCATGCGCTCCCTGGCCAAGCCCTTTCAGGCGTTGGCCGTCCTGACCTCCGGCGCGGCCGAGGCCTTCAAGTTCGGACCCGAAGAACTGGCCCTGTTTTCCGGGTCTTTAAGCGGCCAGGATTTCCAGGTGCAGTTGGCCACCCGCATCCTGGAGCGCCTGGGGCTCACCCCGGACGCCCTCCAGTGCGGCACTCATCCCCCGCTGCACCGCCCCACGGCCCAGGCCCTGAAGCTGGCAGGCTTGAAACCCACGCCCCTGCACAACACCTGCACCGGCAAACATACGGCCATGCTGGCCCTGTGCGTCCACCACGGCTGGCCCGTCGCCGACTACTTGAATCCGGAGCACCCGGTGCAGCAACTGATCCTGGGCACCGTGGCCCGCATGGTGGGTTGCCCCAAGGGCCAGATCAAGGTGGCCATCGACGGCTGCGGCGCCCCGGTCTTCTACGTGCCCTTGAAGAACATCGCCCTGGGCTATGCCCGCCTGGCCGGGTCCCAGCCGGGGTCGCCCGCCGGCACCCTCATGGCCGCCATCCTGGCCCATCCCCGCCACATCGCCGGGGACGGCCGCCTGGAAACCACGGCCATGGAGGCCCTGCCGGGTAAGCTCTTCGCCAAGTCCGGGGCCGAAGGCGGCTACGGTCTGAGCCTCATCGCCGGCGGCCTGGGCGTGGCCTTCAAGATCGAAGACGGCAGCCAGCGCGCCCTCAACCCCACGGTGGTGGCCCTCCTGGAGCAACTGGGCGCGCTCACCCCCGCGGCCCAAGAAGCCCTGGCCGCCTTCCGGGAACCGCCCATCCTCAACCATCGCAAGGAAGAAGTGGGGCGGATCAGACCCGCTTTTAGCCTAAGTGCATAGTGGCACGGGCCTCCGACCTGTGGGGAGCCGGATATGACCGGGCAGTTTTTTCACAGGCCGGAGGCCTGTGCTACTGATAGCCTGTCTTCAGATGGTTAACCTTCGCCAAATCGACAGGTTTTCAGAACAATAATATTGCAGGGGACCTCGGCGGCGCGCCTGCCGGGGCGCGCCCGGCCGGAAAAACCCCTTGAATCTCTCCCCAGTCATGCTATATTTCAACGATATGGAAAGCCATGGAGCAGTGCTGAGCGGAGTCGGACTATCATGAAGGTCTTGTGGGCCCCGTGGCGCATGGACTACATCCTGGGGGAGGACAAGACTCCGGGGTGTATCTTTTGCCCCGCACCCGGGGAGAGCCTGGCCGAGCGGCTGGTGTTGTTTAATGGCAACCTCACCCGGATTATGATGAACAAGTACCCCTATATCAACGGGCACCTGCTGGTCTCCCCGCGGCGCCACACCCCGGGGTTGGACGACTTGACCCCCGCCGAGATGCTGGACCTGTTGGGCAAGGTGCGGGATGCCATGGCCATCTTGAAGCGGGTCATGCACCCCGACGGCTTCAACGTAGGCCTTAATCTGGGGGTGGTCGCCGGGGCCGGGGTGGAAAGCCACCTGCATTTTCATATCGTCCCCCGATGGAACGGCGACACCAATTTCATCCCGGTGTTTGCCGATGTCCGGGTGATCCCGGAACATTTCCGTCAGACTTATGAACGCCTGGCGCCCCATTTCCAGGCCCTGCCAGATGAGGATCAGACATGCGTTTCGTTAAAATAATCATCTCCACCGTTA
>JALNYP010000142.1 GCA_023229795.1 Syntrophobacterales bacterium | reverse complement strand
CACGCAATCGGCGACATATTCTTCAAGCCCGTAGCGTGTCAGGAGCTTGTCGCCGCTTTCCCCTGTAATGACAGCCGTCATGCCACGGTCTTTCAACCAGTTAAAAAGCCGGCGAATCTCTGCCCGAACGATAGCGGCGTTAGACAGCCCGGAGAAAAGGACTTCTATTGTATCCAAGACAACCCGCTTCGCGCCGATGGCATCAATGGCATTCCCCAAGCGGATGAACAATCCTTCCAGGTCGTACTCACCCGTCTCCTCAACCTCATTGCGCTCGATTTTGACGTGGTCTGTGGCAATAAGACCCCGCGACACCATGTCGGGGAGATCAAAACCAAGGGAGACGAAGTTCTTCGCAAGATCCTCCGGCGTCTCCTCAAAGGTCATAAAAACCCCGGGTTCTCCATAATCCCTGGCGCCCCGCACAAGAAACTCCATTGCGAAAAGCGTTTTGCCGCAACCCGGACCACCGCATATCAGGGTTGGCCTGCCCCTCGGAAGCCCTCCCTTCGTGATCTCATCGAGCCCTTTGATGCCCGTCGGGCATTTTTCAAGAACAACAACATCATGTTTTGTCTTAACCATTTTTGACTTAGCCATCGTAACCTCCCGGCAGCTTTAATAATCTTACTTAATGCTTATATGAATAAAATACCACTACATTCACCCTTTCCCTGTGTGTGTGGGGGGGGGTATGTCTGTGTATTTATTGTACCTCCAATACCTATCAAAATATCCATTACTTCACAATATAAAAATGAAAGTGTTAAAACAAATGAAGGAACATCCAACTGATGGTCGCCTATGCTGTTGGCAAATCGTCCCTCTGAGGATCATTTCCGGCGTGTTGGCTTTGATATCTTTCGCTCCCGATAAACGGTTCAAAATGGAACCATTCAAAGGGATGCTCCCGCACGGTTTCCTCCAGACGATCGGCGTAGAACTGCGCCGCTCTCCGAATGGCACCACCCCGGCTTTGCCGGTCTTTCGCCCGGACCACAACCGGCGGCAGGACCTGGAAATGGTAGGTCTGGCTCCCCGTCCGGCAGACAAAGAAAATGAAGAGGGGGGCGCCGGACAACAGGGCAAAGATGAAAGGCGTCTCCGGGAGGAAGGCCTCATGCCCCAAAAATCTAACCGCCACGGACCGCTGATCATCGCGCCACCGGCGATCGCCCGTCAGGGAAGCCAGTCCGCCCGCCTTCAGAAAGTTTATTCCCTCGACAAGGTCCATGGGCGAGCCCCCATCCTGCTCTACGGCGATGATCCGCACGCCGCTCCGGACAAGGCTCTCCTTCTGGGCCCGTTCAATCTGCTCCTTGTGTTTTTTCCCCAGATACAGGAGCAGTTTTATCCGGGGATTCTCCCGTTCCCGCTCCTGGAGGATGCGGGAGGCTACCTCCCAGTTACCCACGTGCGACATGAGAATGATGCCGCCGGTCCTGCTGGCTACCGCCTCTTCCAGGTATTCCCATCCATCATGGGTATATGCGATTCCCTGCCCTCCGGAGAGGAGGAAACGGTCCAGGAAGACGTGGGTAAAGCTGTGGAACTGTTTCCAGGTGCACCAAAGGCGATACATCCCCCCGCGTTCGGGATAGAGGGCCCTGTAAAAGCGGACCCCCACGGCCACCCGGCCCGGGAAAAAGAGAAAATAGCCCGAGGCGATTCCCCAGGCCCCGGTCCGGAAGACCCAGAGGCCGATTCGTTGCGATATAGCGACAAGGAAACGGTAGAAGGCTGCCTTCATGAGCCCTCCCCTGCCGACGGCAGCGGTGGAAGGGCTTCCCCGCCCGGAGCCTCTTCCAGTCGGGCGATAAACCACTCCTCCTCCTGGCCCGGTGCGCCTGCCTCCGTACGGATCACGGGGAAACCGCTTTCCACGAGGATGGAAAGTAAATCCTCCTCCCTGCGAAAGTACATCCGGCCCTTGTGCAGCCTGATCCGCTGCCTCTCGATCCAGCGCTTCCAGGGAAAGGGCACGGTCGAAGGGACCGTCGCCCGGATGATCAAGGCGCCGTCGGGACGGAGCCGCTCATGAAGACGCCCCAGGGTCAGGCGGAGTTCATCATCGGTCAATAAGTGAATCATATCAAGAATAAGGGCAGTGTCGGCCTTTACGGGAAGATCGGGAAGATCGGGGGCGCCCCCGACGGTAACGACGCCCCGCGTCCCGATGGCCCGAGACGCAAACCGCACCCGTTCGCGATCCGGTTCGAGGCCATAGATCCGGGCCCGGGGGTAAAGTTCCAGCAGCCAGACGGCGGGAACGCCGTAGCCGGTCCCGATATCGATGATGACCCCGGGATCTTTGACAAAGTCGGCCAGACGCGGGAACATCGGGTCCAGAATGATCTTGAAACGGGCGAAGAGGCGCGGATATGACTCCAGGTGCCGATACCGTCCGACGGCGCGCTCCAGATGCCGCTTCGATCCCGGCAAGAGGGTCTCTTCCGTCGGGGCGGCGGGGACAAATATCCTCTTCACCAGGGGCGGGACAATCGTTACGGCGCCCAGGAAAGAGTAGCCGATCCCCAGGGCCAGACTCAGGCCCACGCTTTTCAGCATGGCGTTATCCGAGATGGCCAGGATGCAGAAGCCCATAAGGGTCGTGGCAAAGGAGAGAAAAACGGACAGGCGGACGAGCCCCAGGGAAGGGTCGTCTTCATCGAGGTAGCGCTGATAGGAACGGACGAGATAGAGGGCGTAGTCCGTCCCCATGCCGATGACCACCACGGACACTATGAGCGTCGGGATGCCGAGGGGCTCCCCCAAAAGATTCAGGGTGCCGAGGGTGCAGATCATGGCAAACAGCGTCGGCGCCAGGCCGAGGAGGGTCAGCCGCCAGTCCAGGAAGTAGAAAAAGGCGGTCAATAAGGTGACGAGGGCCACAATCGCGACCATCTTGACGAAGGCGGACATAAGGAGGGCCCCGAGATGTTTCGTAAAGAGATCGGGATCGAATACCCGCACCAGGCCGGTGGCGGTCAAACGCCGGTAAAAATCCTCCCCGTTATAGGACGGTCCGGGGGTCACGGAGACGACCTGGGTCCAGGTTCCGCCGTTTTGCCCTGCCTTGATGCCCAAAAGGGGGGCATAGCGCTCCGGAAGATCCGTGGCCGTCAAAAGATGCCGATCATCTCCCCTGCTTTGCAGTAAGGCAAAAAAAGGGGCAAAGGCCCCCGGGGCAAACCCCACCTGCCGCGAGGCGTCCCCCATGACCCGGCGAAGTCCGGCAATCCGTTCGGGACTCCAGAAGTTTTGCCAGGCCGCACCATTTTTTCGGGCCTCTTCCTCCCCGGGAAAAATCAGGGATGAAACGAAAAACCCGGAAACCCTCCCCGCGGCCGCTTCTTCGTTCAACAGGCCGGCCAGAAGGTCGCATTTGCGCTGCATGTCCCGCCGATCCCGTCCCTCCACCAGCAGATGGACCTTGCTCATCACATCCCCCCAGACCTCCCGGACGAGTTTATCGGCGCGGAGCGTCTGGGGACTCATGGCATTCATCGAACCTAGATCGACGTTAAACTCCGGTTTGGCAAAAAACAGCATGATAAACATGAAGGCCAGGACAACATAGGTCTTCCCCATGCTGTCGGCGGAGGAGATGCGTTGGACAAAGCGCATCAGCGGCAGATAGGGTGGCCGCTTTGCCGGGGGCAGAACGGGAAAGATCAGGGGGAAGACGAGATGGACGAAGATATAGGTGAAGACGACTCCCAGGGCCGTGAACTGGCCGATCTCCGCCAGCACGGGAAATCCGCTCAAGGAAAGAAAGGCGAAGCTCGCCGCCGTAGTCAGCATGGCGAGGAGCCCCAGGGACCAGACTTCTTTGGTCGCCTCCAGGCCGCGCGTTTCGTAAGGCCGGTCCAGAAACAAAAGATAGGTGATGCCGTAATCGACGGTAAAGGAAATAATCGCACTGCCGAAACCAACGGCCATA
>JALNYP010000064.1 GCA_023229795.1 Syntrophobacterales bacterium | reverse complement strand
GCGACACCGAGATCGTGGAGGGGATTAAGGTCCTTCTGTCTCCCGGCCACACGGTGGGCGGCCAGTCCGTGGTGGTCAACACCCGGGCCGGCAACGCGGTGATCACCGGCTTTTGCTGCAACGAGCTGAACTTTCCGGCCTCCGGCCCGCCTATTCCGTCGGGGGTCCACCTCAACGTTATCGACGCCTATGACAGCGCCCGGCGGGTCAAAGAGGCCGCGGACATCCTCATCCCGATCCACGACCTGTCGGTGGGCCGTCAGAGGAGCATTCCGGCCTGATAGGAGGCAAAATCCAAGGAGGGAAAAAGCATGCAACGCGGAATGAAAGTCTTACTGCTGTTTTTGGTGTTATTGGTATGGGGCGTCCAGGCCGCGCCGGCCCAACCCCAATTCGTGGCCCCCTGGGGTCAGCAGAATCTGGCCCCCCAATGGGCGCCCGTCCCCCAGGTCCCCGGGGTCTCTTATGTCCCGAATCTGGCCTATGATCTCTTCCGCTACGCTAATCAGTACTATTTGTACCAGGAAGGCCTCTGGCGCCAGGGTGGCAGCCTTAACGGTCCCTGGGTAGGAATTCAGAACCCTCCTCCGGTGTTCTATAATGTGGGCCCGACTTACTTCAAGAACCCGCCGGGTTGGGCCAAGGGCAAGAAAACCGGCTGGGGAGGCCAGCCGATGCCGCCGGGCCAGATGAAAAAATTTGGGGGTGAGGGTCACATACCCCCGGGCCAGATGAAAAAATATGGGCCATGATTAACCGGTCCTGATTTCTGAGGAGAACGAGCTTATGTCCTGTTGGCCTGCATCCGCCGGCCGGGCCCTATACCCTCGGCCTCGCTGCCGGGGTCGGCTGGAAACTGCGGACCTGATCAAAGCCCTGGCCGCGATCATCCTGATCGCGGCCCTGCTCACCCCGGCCGCGGCCGACCCAAAGGTGCCTCTCCCGCCGCCGCTGCCGCCGGGGGTGGCCCCGGTGTGGACGCCGGTGCCGCCCTCCCCCGCGGTGCTTTACGCCCCCAATATCCCGGGCAACGTCTTCCGGCTCCACAAGAAATATTATTATTATTACGGCGGCTACTGGTACCGGGGCAAGCGCCTGTTGGGACCCTGGAAGCCCGTGCGCAAGGTCCCTCGGGCCTTGATTCTGGTGCCGCGGGACTACTTCAAATAGCCGCGGGGCTCGGGCCTCCGGAAAGGCCGAAGGTGTGGTATACTTGAGGGGGTAGGCCCGGCCAGGTCTGGCCCCGCCTCAGCTTCGACCTTACCGGGAGGACGCCCCATGCCTCGCCTGGCGACTTCGTTCCTCATCCTGACCCTGGGTCTGGCTCTCACCGGCGCCGTGGCCCTGGCCCAGGACATCCGCATCATCCCGGTGCCCCCCGACGTCAAGCCCCAGTGGACCCCGATCCCCGGGGCCTCCCAGGTCTCTTGGGCCCCCAACATCCCCACCGATGTCTTTCGCTACCGCGGCAAGTACTACTTTTTCTGGGGAAATTATTTTTATCGGGGCAGCCAACCCCAGGGTCCCTGGAAGGCGGTAAAGAAAATCCCCCAGGTGTTCTACAACATCGACCCGGCTTACTTTAAGACCGCCAACCAGGGCGCGGCCCCTACCGCGCCCGCACCGGCCATAGAGCCCGGCCTGCCCAAGGCCAAGGTGATCGAGATCCCGCCCGCCACGCCGCGGGATGAGGCGCCGGGCCCCGCGCCCGAAGCCTCCCCGGTCCCCCAGGAACCGGCACCGGCCCCGCCCAAGGTGATGTAATACCAAGATGCGATCGAACCGAATTTATCTCTCGTAGGGGCGGACCTATAGCGTTTGCCATAAATTCATTCCACTTGCTTATTTTTAAATCCCCCTAAATCCCCCTTTGTCAAAGGGTGACTTTTAGAGCAATTCCTTATAGTTCCCCCCTTTGACAAAGGGGGGTTAGGGGGGATTTTGGTTTTTTGAGCATGTGCCCTAACGGAAAAAACTTTTGGCATTCGCTATATGTGTCCGCCCGGGATTGAGGGCGCACACTCAGGTGCGCCCCTACAGGTCAAGGGTTTCCTTACTTCTATGGGCGCAACTTGGTATAAGAGGTTCTGGGTTTTCGGTTTTCGGGATACTGATAAATTCGACAAGGTATTTCATCGCGAAAAACTGGTACCTACCCCCCTCTTTCCCCTGCGGGGGGAGAGGGTCGGGGTGAAGGGGTGTCGGCCCAATAACGAAAAAGGGCACGGCAGGCCGCGCCCTTCATGAACATGAGAATTATCTGCGCCACGCTATCTAGTCCAACTCAAACTCCGTGCGCCAGTCCTTGGCCTCCTGCCAGGCAGGCTGGTCTTTCTTGTCGAAGAGATAATCTCCCAGGACCAGGTAGTCCATTTCGGTGCGCATGAAGCACTGGTAGGCGTCCTCCGGGGTGCAGACGATGGGCTCCCCCCGGACGTTGAAGCTGGTGTTGACGATCAGGCCGCAGCCGGTGTGCTCCTTAAAGGCCTGGATCAGCCGCCAGTAGCGCTCGTTGGTCTCTTTATGCACCGTCTGGATGCGGGCCGAGTAGTCCACGTGGGTGATGGCGGGCACGTCCGAGCGCAAATGGTAGAGACGGTCGAAGAGTTCCAGGTTCTCATAGCCGGGGGGCAAGGGATTACGCCGGGCCTCATTGACCGGGGCCACTAACAGCATGTAGGGCGACGGCCGGTCCAGCTCGAAATAGTTGCCGCACTCCTCCATCAGCACCGACGGCGCAAAGGGCCGGAAGCCCTCCCGGTACTTGATCTTGAGGTTGAGGCGCTTTTGCATCTCCGGGTGCCGGGGATCTCCCAGGATGGAGCGGTTGCCCAGGGCCCGGGGCCCCCACTCCATGCGGCCCTGGAACCAGCCCACCACCTGCCCTTGGGCCATAATCGCGGCGACGTCCCTGGTAAGTTCATTAAAATCGTCATAGCGCTTATTCGGGGCCTCATGGCGCCGGGCCACCCGGAGGACGTCATCCGCGCTGTAAGCCGGGCCTAAATAAGAGCCCTGCATGTTGTCCATCCGGGGAGTGGGGACCTGGCGTTCCCGCCCCTGCCAGATGTGCCAGGCGGCCAGGGCCGCGCCCAGGGCGCCGCCCGCGTCGCCCGCGGCCGGCTGAATCCAGATATCCTTGAAGGTGCCCCGGCGCAGAAGTTTGCCGTTGGCCACGCAGTTCAAAGCCACGCCCCCGGCCATCACCAGGTTGTCGGCGCCGGTGAGCTTTTGCGCGGTCTCCGCCAGGCGCAGCACCACGTCTTCCGTGGCCTGCTGGATGGCCAGGGACAGGTTCATGTAGCGCTGGTCCAGCCTGCCTTCCCGCGCCCGCCGCGGCACCCCGAACAGGGCTTTCCACTTGGCGTCCCGGCACATGGTGAGCCCGGTGGCATAGTTGAAATAATCCATGTTCAGGAGGAGCGACCCGTCCTCCCTGACGTCCATAAGTTCATCCAGGATCAGGCTCTTAAAGCGCCGGGTTTCCTCCGCCTCGGGATTGCCGTAGGGCGCCAGACCCATGAGCTTGTATTCGCCGCTGTTGACCTTGAAACCGCAGTAGTAGGTGAAGGCCGAATAGAGCAGGCCCAGGGAGTGAGGGAAATGCAGCTCCCTCAGGATGCTCAGTTCACGCCCCTGCCCGAACCCGATGGTGGAGGTGGCCCACTCCCCCACCCCGTCCACCGTGAGGATGGCGGCCTCGTTGAAGGGCGACGGATAAAAGGCCGAGGCCGCATGGGACAAGTGATGCTCCGGAAACAGGACTGTGGGCGAACCCTCCCCCACCTTGGCCAGCTCTTCCTTGAGCATGGTGCGCATCAAGAGCTTTTCTTTGATCCACACCGGCATGGCCGCGATGAAGCTCCGCAGCCCCTTTGGGGCAAACCCGTGGTAGGTCTCGAGCAGGCGCTCAAACTTGAGGTAGGGTTTGTCGTAGAAGGCCACGGCCGCCAGGTCGCCCAGGGACAGCCCCGCCTCGGCCATGACATAGGCCAGGGCGCGGGCCGGGAACGCGGGGTCGTGCTTCTTGCGGGTGAACCGCTCTTCCTGGGCGGCGGCGACGATCTGGCCGTCCACCAGGAGGGCCGCGGCGCTGTCGTGATAAAAGGCGGAAAGGCCGAGTATGGCGTCGGGCAAAATCCGGTCCCCTTAGAAGATGGTATAAATAAAGGGGGCGATGGCCGAGCCGCTGGCGAAGATCATCAACGCGCCAAAAAACAGCAGCGTCAGAATGATGGGCAACAGCCAGAATTTTTTCCTCACCTTGAGAAAGCCCCACAAATCCTTGACAAAATCCATGCTCAGACTCCTTGCGCCACAGTCGCGGCCATGGCTTGATGACTATTCATGTAGGGTGCGTCCCACGCATTTCGTTGCTAAAACCAAGCTCTGGTGGCACAGTTCTGTAGGGTGCGTCCTACGCACCATTTCATTTCGTACCCAAGCAGACCTTAGGGAAAACATCGAAGAAGTTCCCAAGCTCCACGTTCTGGTGGCGCAGGCTGAAGCCCGCGGCTACCTGGTTCTGGCGTTGTCGGCCTAGCCGGCCTCAATACGGCTGCACCAGGTCTTTATCCTGAATGGCGCCTTGCCGCTCGACGAACACCGAGTCGGTGCCTTGTTTCCACTTCTTCAATTGCATGGCGTCGGCCCCCCGCCACCGCCGGATGACCCCGATGGGGGTGACTATCACGAAAAACAGGATGGTCAGAATGACTCGTGAGACGACGCTGCCCAACAGATGCGAGAGTCCGAACCAGAGCCCGGCCAGGGGCTTAAAGGCCTTGGGCCAGGCCATGGTGATGATGAGCAGCACGATGCTTACCGGCAGAAACTTGGGAAACTTGCCCGCCAAGCCCAAAAGCAGGCAGATCAGGACCATGGCCATGCCCGTGTCCTTGGCCTGCTCCGGAGTGGCCTTGAGCCACCGGGTCACCGGGTTGCCGCTTTTTGCCTTTGCTGTCGCCATGATATCCCTCAATATATTGTCTATCGGAAAAATTTTATCATATAACTATAATTTTCGGACAATTTTGCGACAGGCGCCACGAGGAGAGGCCCTGGCCGCCGTTGGCGTCCCGGGCCGTTACTGGACGGAGGCTGCTGATCGGTTCGATTCTCAAGCGGTTAGCCGCGCCTGGTTTCTGAGAAATCCGGAAAAGCCGGGTCCGGGCCTCCTGCCCTTTCCCTCTCCCCCGTTTCTTGCCATAATATTACCCGAAACCAAAAATTTTATCGAGAAATTCTATTCCTAAACCGTCACCGGCCGGAGGGACCATGTGTGCCATGATGCCTGATCTGGAAGGATATTTTCGGGGCCTGGTGCCCCGTACCGACCCCCTGCTCCAGGAGCTGGAAGCGGAAGCCGCCCGTGAGTCCATCCCTATCGTAGGCCCCGTGGTGGGCGAACTCCTTTTTATCCTCGCCCGGGTCACCGGAGCCGCCCGCATCCTGGAGTTGGGCACCGCTACCGGCTATTCCGGCATCTTCCTGGGCCGGGCCGCCGCCGCCAACCAGGGCCGGGTGGTGTCCCTGGAATTGGATGAGGCCATGGCTACCCGGGCCCGGGCCAACTTTGACCGGGCCGGCCTGGACCAGGTGGTGGAGGTCAAGGTGGGAGAGGCCTTGACATTGATGGCCGAAATGTCCGGGCCTTTCGATCTGGCCTTCCTGGATATCGACAAGGAATCCTACCTGCCGGCCCTGTCCTGCTGCCGCCGCCTCCTGCGCCCCGGCGGCCTCCTGGTGGCGGACAACGTGGGGTTTACCGGCGCGGCGGATTTCAACCAGGAGATCCTGACCAACCCCGCCTGGCGCGCCATTCACCTGCTCAGCTTCCTGCCCCGTCATTCCCCCGAGCACGACGGCCTGGCCCTGGCCCTGCGGGTGGCCCTGCCGGGCAAGCTGTGGTAATCGGGGCCAGGCCGAATTGAAGTCGAGGGAAGTTGATTGATTGCCGGTGGGGCGGGCCTCTGCGCCCGCCATCCCCTGATTATTCAGTTTTCAGAATCCGGGCAGGCACGGAGGCCTGCCCCACCGGCATCAGGCCTGCCGGCTATTGCGGCGCCATAACCCCTCGTAACCGGCCCGCAATGAGTTTTGCGGCCAACTGAGACCCCGCGTCGTTGAAGTGGACCATATCATAGAGATATTTTTTATCCGGGGGAATCTCCCGGGCCAGGTCGATGACCATGACCCCGTCCCGGCGGCCCACTTCCCGGATGGTGTCGTTAAAGGCATCGTACAGTTTTTTAAAATCCTCGTAGCTGATGCCGGTGTCGCTGCCGTAGCGGCCGATGTAGGCCGCCACCACCGGGTCGGGCCGGTCGGCGATGCGGTTGGCCTGGGTCATCAACACCGGCACGATCCCCCAGGCCTTGCAGGTGCAGACGAAGGTCTGCAGATTGGCGGCAAAATCATGGAGCATTTTGGCCTGGTCGAAGGCCAGCTTTTTCCCCCGGGCCCCGGCGAATTCATCCTTTCCGTGCCTGGACAGCGTGTCCTTCAGACCACGATAGGCGTTGTTCAGGTTGGGAATAAACAGCTCTTTTAAAAGCTTGCCCACCAGCTTCTTGCTCTGCAAGGTCTCCAGGGGCGAACGGGCCGTGCGCTTATTCCAGTAGGTGCCCTCATACAACAGGGTGCTCAGATCGTTGATGTTCTCCATATAGACTACCACCTGCGGATGCAGGGGGATCACCTTGTTGATCAGGATATCAATGGCGTTCAGAGTGTTGTTGCCCGACATGCCGCCGTTATAAGAATTGATCTTGGCGCCCGTCTCCTGCCCCAGCCTGCGGCCGACCACGTATGGGAAGCGGTGGTCCTCATCCACAAACATGCACTCGGTGGTGGAGCCGCCCAGAAACGCGATAACCTTATCGGGCCGGTCGTAGACCTTGGAGGGCACGATAAAGCCGTTTTGATCAATATCCAGCCGGTATTTCTTGGTAAAGACGTTGTCGGTATAGGGCAGGTGGTTGCGGGGAAAAGCCAGGAGCAGGCGGGTGCCGGGGCGGTACTCCTTCAGCCGGATATACCTTCTTTCCCCCTCCAGGAAAAGGCCGTGGCGCCGGTTGTTGAAGGCCAAAAATTGTTCGGCGGCCACGGCGATGAGCAGCACGACAACCAGAATCACTCCCACCAGGGTCTTGATGGGGTGGCGCTGAAACCAGCTCTGGGGGGCGGCGTTGTCAGGATTGGGCATGGGCGATTATTCCGGGAAACACGATCGGGGCAGGAGACCCGGGAGGCCAAGCCCGGCGGCGGAATGAACTTCACCGCCGGCAACCCGTCCGGACCGGCTGATAACCTGAGAAAATGATAAAGCATACCGGCATACATAGCAATCACTTTCACTTACATGATAAGGTAAGGCGAAATCCGGCCCGGACACTTTTCGCAGCCGGCCTCCCGAATATCTGATATATAGGAGAATGCTCCGGGAAACCCCCGGTTCGAAAGCCCTGAGCCTGAATAATCAACCTTAAGGTCCGCACCGATCTCTGATGGAATCCAACCAGACCGCGCCGGGGCCGGGGGAGGCCTCCCCCCGCATCCTCAAGAAGTTTGCCTACCTGCTCAGCGCCCGCTGGGCGCGGGAGGCCTTGCAAGCGGTTTTCCTCATCTACCTGGCCCGCCTCAGCTCCAACACCTACGGAGAATTCATGCTGGCCATGGGCCTGGGCAGCATCCTGCTGTTGGTGGTGGAATTCGGCCTCAACTTTCCCCTGGTGTCCCAGTTGGCCCAGAAGGAGGTCGATCAGGGCGCCGTCATGGTCCAGGTCTCCATCCTCAAGGCAGGCCTGCTGATTCTGGCGCTCCTGGGGGTCGTGGGCTTCATGGAGTGGCAGGCCTACCCCTTGCCCCTCCGGCACGTGATGTTCATGCTCTGTGCCGGGGTGGGGCTGGATGGCCTGGCCAACACGTTTTTTGTGGCTCTGCAGGTCCGGGGCCGCCAGGACCTCCAGAGCAAGGTTAAAGCTCTGGCCGCCGGATTGGGCTTCGGCTATGGTCTTCTGGCCCTGGTCCTGGGAGCCTCACCCGTGGTGGTGGCCGCCTTCAAGCTCATCGAGAGCCTGGCCTGCCTGGGAGGCGGCTTTCTCCTGGTCCGGGCCCGGACCCGCTTCCGGTTCGCCTGGCCCTCACTGGGACCCCTCGGCTCCGCCCTGAGCCTGGGACTGGTGTTTGCCCTCATTGAGGTCTCGGCCAGCCTCTATAACAAGGCCAATCTCTTTTTCCTCCAGAAGTATGCCGGGGCTGCCGGAGTGGCCCAATACAGCGTCACCTGGCAGACGGTGGACGGCATCTCCGGGCTGGTTTCCAACTTGCTCCTCCAGAGCATTCTGTTCCCTCTGTTCGTCCAACTCTGGAAAACGGATCGCGCCAGGGTTTCCCCCTTGGCCCAAAATACCGCCCGCTGGCTCCTGGCCTCCTCTCTGGTCATCATGTTTGTGCTGTTCATTGAAAGCGACCGAATCATCACCCTGGTTTACGGCCCCAACTACCCCCAGGCCATCTGGCTGCAAAAGGTCCTCGTGGTGACCGTGGCCTTTGCCTTTATGCACAACCTGGCGGCCTTTCTCATGATCAGCATGAATCTCCAGCGCCTGTTGCTGATTTTCTACCTGGCCGGCCTGGCCTTCAACCTGCTCTGGTGCACCCTGGTCATCCCCCGGGCACCTCTGATGGGTGCGGCCCTGGCCATGGTGCTCACCAAGGGCGGAGTGGCCTTCCTGACCGTCTCTTACTGCCAGCGGCGCCTGGGACTCATTCCCCGCCGGCCGCTGCTGCAACTGGGCCTCGCCGTCCTGGCGGGGGCGTTGCTCTACCTACTAGGGAACGGCCGCCTGCCCCGGGAAGCCACCGAAGTCCTGGCCCTGGCCCCTACTCTGGTTCTGGCGGCCCACTGGTGGCTGAAAAGAAACGCCTGAGAGTGCTGCGGGGGGAAAGCGGCCTGCAATTTCCCTTGACAGCCCGGCAAAGGATACGTATCTGTTAATGATGGTTGAATTGCGCAACTGCGGCTGGGTCGAGACGCCCGGCCTTTCTTTTAGGCTGCCGCGGCCCGGCAGGAAGGGATGGAAGCGGCTTTTTCCGGGAGGATGGTCATGACGGCCCTGATGCTGGTTTCCATGGCATTGGAGATCGTGATCCTGCTGATTCTTTTGCTGCACAGCCGGGACCACGTCCTCCGGAGTTTTCCCGAGCGGGAGCCCTCAGCCGCGGTCAGCGGACCCTGGCCAGCCTACCCCCGGGTGGCCCTCATCGTGCCCCTGACCGGTAATTCATTAGAAATGCGGACTGCCCTCGAATCCCTGCTCAACCAGGCCTACCCAGACTTTGAGACCATTTTCGTCACCCGGGACCTGGAAGACCCCGCCACGGCCCTGGTACGAAGTCTGTTGTCCCGCCACGCGGGGGCGCGCCATATCGTCAGCGGCCCGACCACCGGCTGCTCCCAGAAAAACCACAATATTTTGACCGCCGTCGGGGCCCTGGACGACACCGTGGAGATCCTGGTGTTTTGCGACAGCACCCACACGGCCCCGCCCCATTTTCTCCGGGAGCTCATTTACCCCGTGGCCACCGGGGCCGCGGTCCTGACCTCCGGTTTCCACCGCATCATTCCCGGCGATGCCCGGGTGGGGACCCTGGGGATGCTCCAGACGGTGATGTCCCTGCACCTCCTGCACGGCTTTCATGCCATCGCCCTGCCCTGGGGCGGCGCCACCGCGGTGCTCCGCTCGGCTTTCCAAGATCACCACGTAGGGGGGGTTTTGGGACAAAACGTATTGGACGACTTTCCCCTGGGGTTGCGCCTGCTCAAGGCCGGCATCCGATCGGTGCCCGTGCCCGGGGCTATCCTGAACACCCCGCTTAGCGACCAGACCCTGGCCGGCTGGAGCGCCTGGCTGACCCGGCAACTGCTCTACTTAAAGTACATCATGCCCGTCACCTGGCTGGCTGCCGCGCTGGCCATCTGGGTACTGGCCATGCCGATTCTCTTCAGCGCCTTGGTCGCCTTAGGTGGCTTGGCAGGCCTGGCGCCCCCGGGTCTGGCCTTCACGGGCCTGGGATTTTTGGCGCTGTTGACCGGCATCGGCGCCTGGTGCCGCAGCCTGGTGCCCCACAAGGTTCCCCTGGGGCCCTGGCTCCTGGCCTTTTATGCCAATATTTTCATGATCGGCTGGTGCTACTTCCAGACCTGGCGGACTGATACCCTGGCCTGGCGCGGCATCTCCTACCGGGTCACCTGGGGCGGCCGGGTACGGGAAATTATCTTGAAACAGTAATCCGAGGCAATTGATAAAAACTCCTATGCGGCAAACCTCAGGGCTCCTGCGGTCCGTCTGATCAGACTATATGGCTAAAATTCTCTACGGCGTCCACGGCATCGGCCACGGCCACGCAGTTCGAGCCCTGACCATCGCCCGGCACTTCCCGGATCACGAATTTCTCTTTGTCAGCCATGACACCGGGGCCGCCATCCTGGGGCAGGAATTCCCGGTGGTCGAATGCCCCAATCCCCCCACGATCATCCGGGGCCATAAAGTAGACGCGGCCGCCACCCTGGTCGGCCTCCTCAAGGTGAAGAGCCGCTCCCGCGGCTATCTGCGCCGGGTTCTAGACCTCATGGACCGCTTTCAACCCGACGTGACCATGAGCGATTACGAATTTTTTGTGCCGCGGGCAGCACGCCGCACCGGCGTCCCTTGCCTGTCTATCGACCATCAGCACATCATCACCTGCAGCCGCCACCCGATCCCCTGGAGCCAATATCCCAGCTATCTGTCCACTAGCGTTGCCGTGGCCTCCCTGTTCAGCCGGGCCACCGATTATCTGGTGATCTCCTTTTTCCAGCCCCCGGTGAAGCCCGGGGTGCGGGCCAGGGTATTGCCGCCGCTCCTCAGGGACAGCGTGCTGGCACGCTCCCCCCGCCAGGGGGACCACGTCGTGGCCTACCAGGGCTATACCACCTTCAAGCGCTTTTTTCCCTTTCTCCGGGCCATTCCTTCGCCCGTGATGGTGTACGGATTCAATGAAGAGCGCACCGAAGGCAATCTCCTTTTCAAGAAAAACTCCGAGCCCGGCTTTCTGGATGACCTGTCGTCCTGCCGTTATGTGGTGTTCGGCGGCAGCCACACCCTGGCCTCCGAGGCCCTGTTCTACGGCAAGCCGGTGATCTCCTTCCCCATCAAAAACGCCTTCGAGCAGTTTTTAAACGCCTTCTACATCGCGAGGCTGGGATACGGCCGGTATTTCACCGGCTTTAAACCCCGCCCCGAGATCATCCCCGATTTCGAAGCCCGCCTGGACCACTACCGCGCCAATATTCAGACCGGCGCCTTCTGCGGCAATCCGGAGATCTACACCCTTGTGGAGCAGTTCATCCGCACCAAAAAGTTGGATTATTAAACAAGGTAGGTGGGTAGCGCTTTAGGGTGCGCACTGCGCACCACGTGGACAGTAGGGAAACCGCGACCTGCCCCCGACCCTATCGCGCCGGATACGGCCGGGCTGCGGCCTCGAAAAGCGCCTTCAGGCGGCCGTAATTTCTCCGGGAGTCGAACTGCCCTCCGACAAATTCCCGGCCTCTCGCAGCCCGGCTCCGGGCCTCGGCGGGGTCGCCCAAGGCCGCCAGCACCGCCTCAGCCAGGGCCTGAGCGTCGCCGGGAGCAATGAGCCAGCCGGTATCGCCGTCCCGGATGACTTCGGGAATGCCGGATACCGCGGTGGCCACCACCGGCGTCCCGCAGAGCATGGCCTCCAGGATGACGTTCGGGATGCCGTCCCGGTCCCCGGAGGGCGCGATCACGCTGGGCATGACCAATAAATCGGCGGCCCCCATGAGCCGGGCCACCTCCCGATGAGGAACGGCTCCGGGCAGGTTCACCCGGGCCGCTAATCCGTGCTGCTCCACTAATTCCCGGATTTTCCCCCGCTCCGGGCCGTCGCCGGCCAGGGTGAGGCGGAAATCCAGTCCTTGGGCGGCCAGCAAGCGGCAGGCCTCCATGAGGACCGTAAAGCCCTTCTTGGGCACCAGGCGGCCCAGGGCCAGCAACCTGAAAGGCGCCCCGGAGGCGGGCCGGGGCCCGGCAGGCGGAGTCAGGGAGACGCCGTTATAGACGTTCACCACCTTGCCGGCCAGGTCATGACCCAGATCTGCCAGGTACCGTCGGTTATTTTGGGTGTTGGTGCGGACGAAGCAGGCCGCGGCCATCTTTTCCTGCAACGCCCCGTCGGCGGGATAGAGATCGTGGGCCCGGCCACTGAAACTGAAGGGGATGCCGCTGAGGGTGGAGGCCACCCAGGCCGCGGTGGCCGGGCCGTTGGCCCAGGAAGCGTGAATGTGGCCGATCCCGTCCGCCCTCATGAGGTCGGCCAAGTGCACCCCGGCCAGGCAGGACCAGATGGCCTCGCCGGCGGTCTCCAGGCTGCGCCAGCGCCGCACCGCCACGCGGCGCAAAAACCTGCCCGCCCCAGGCCCCCAGGTCCGGTCCAGGTGTGCCAGGTCATGAACCAGGACCCTTAAAGCCGCCGCCCCCAGGTGATGCACCGGCGCCAACACCGGCGCCATCCCGGCGATGGTGGAAGCCGGCCGCGGCCCATAGAGGGTGTAAACCTTGACGTCCAGCCCCAGGCGCACCAGGGTATTGACTTCGTCCAGCACGAAGGTCTGGGAAGGTTCCGGAAACCAGATAAGAATGTAGGCTACCCGCAGTTCCGGCCTCTTCAGCCTCGCCCGCGGCAGCAGGGGTTTAGAGGCCGCGGCTATCCCAGCCGGTTTGGGGTTCCGGGGCGTCACCTCGAACAAGGCCTTCAAATGGCCATAATTTTCCCCTGAATCGAACTCCCGGGCCACCAGCGCATGACCCGCCTTGGCCCGGCGGCGGGCCTCGGCGGGGTCGGACAGGGCCGCGGACATATCTCGTGCCAGTGCCTGGGGGTCCTCCGGGGGAGTCAGCCAGCCCGTATTTCCCGGTATGATGACTTCGGGTATTCCGGAAACCTCTGTGGCCACCACGGGGACCTCATGCAGCAAGGCCTCTAAGATAACCGTGGGAATCCCGTCTCGGTCCCCCGAAGGAGCGACTAAACTGGGCATGATGAACAGGTGGGCCCGCTTTAAGAGACTCGAGATCTGGTGATGCGGCAGAAACCCGGGTAGCGCTACCCGCGAGGTCAGATCATATTCCCTGAGGCGCTTTAGAATCTGAGGGCGTTCCGGACCATCACCTGCCAGGGTCAGGTGAAAATCGATCCCCTGATCCGCCAGGAGCCGACACGCCTCCAGAAGCAAAGGAAAGCCTTTTTTCCGTACGAACCGTCCTACGGCCAGCAAACGAAATGGGGGAAAGACCGGGATTGCTTGCCTCTCAACCTTTTCCATCGGCGCGCCCGGGTAAATATTCACCAACTTCCCCGCAGTCTGGGGAAACAAGGCGGTCAGATACCTCAGGTTGGATCGGTTTTCGGTGCGGACAAACGCGGCGGCTGAGAGTTTCTCCAGGAGGGCCCCATCCGGAGGATAAATGTCCTGGGCGTGGGCGCAGAAGCTAAAGGGGATGCCACTCAGACGGGAGGCCACCCAGGCCGCGGTAGCCGGGCCGTCGGCCCAGGGGGCGTGGATGTGATCGATGCCGTCGGCCGTCATGATCCCGGCCAGGTGCACCCCGGTAAGACAAGTCCACAGGGCCTCGCCGGTGGTCTCCAGGCTGCGCCAGCGCCGCACCGCCACGCGGCGCAAAAACTTATGCGCCCCAGGTCCCCAGATCCGGTCCAGGCGCATCAAGTCCGGAATCAGGACCTTCATGGCGGCCGTGCCCAGCGGATGCACCGGCGCCAATACCTGCGTCATCCCGGCGATGGCGGAGGCCGGGCGGGGTCCGTAAAGGGTGTACACCCTGACATCCAGGCCCAGGCGCACCAGGGTGTTGACTTCGTCTAACACAAAAGTCTGGGAGGGTTCGGGAAACCAGAGGAGGATGTAGGCTACCCGCATCCCAGACATTAACAAACCCTCGCCTGAGCCAGGAGGCGGTCCAAGACCTCTTCGTGAAGACGGGTCATGGTCTCCATGGAAAATTTTCGGAGCGCTCGCTCCCGTCCGGCGCGGCCCATGGCCTGGCGGGCGCCGGGATTTTCCAGAAGCTGTCCCAGGGCCGCGGCCAGGGCCGGGGCGTCTCCCGGGGGCACCAGCCAGCCGGTGTGGCCCGGAACCACCAGCTCGGGCAGCCCTCCCACCCGGGTGGCCACCACCGGCAAGCCCGCGGCCATAGCTTCTAAGACTACATTCGGCAAAGCCTCGTAACGGGAGCTCAAAACCAACAGGCGGGCCTGGCGCAAAAAAGGACGGATGTCGGGCTGTCCCGGCCAAAACCTGACCCGGTCCGGGGCCAGGCTGCGCCGCACCTGTTCCTGGAGGGCTTGCCGGCGAGGACCGTCCCCCACCAGCCATAATTCTGCCTCGGGGAAGGCCGCCGATACCTGGTTAAAGGCTGCGATCAGAGTGTCGTGGTCTTTATCCGGCACCAGGCGCGCCACCGACAAGATCACCGGGGCCTTTGACCGCGGCTCTGCCGGGCCGGGGCAATAAAATTCCGTGTCGACCCCGTTCAGGATCACCGTAATTTTTGCAGGCGGAATCCCATAATGTTGGGTCAACTCCGTCTTTAATTCGGCGGCGTTGCACAGCAGGTGATCCATCAAGGGCCACAGCCAGCGTTCGTGCTGGCGCCAGGGGGCCCCGCCGCCCCGGCAGTTCCCCACAATCACCGGCACCCGGGCCAGGCGGCCCAGGATGCGGCCCCAAATATTGGGCACCACGGTCAAGAGCATCAGTAGGTCCGGTGGCTGGTGATGCAATCGGCGCCAGAGATTCATGAGGGCCTGAGGGCCAACCAGGGCTTGCCGGGAAAGCCTCACCAGCGGGACCCCCCAATCCCGGGCCAGCGGGATCAAGTCTTCCCCGGCCGCCATGAGCCAGACTTCCGCCTGGTACCTGGCGGGGTCCAGACGACGAACCAGTTCCAGAGTTTGGCGCTGGGTGCCGCCGAGTTTCAAGTCTTGGAGGAGAAAAACGAGCCGCACCGGGCGAGCGCTTCCGGAAGGGGTTGATCCAGGCCCAACCCGAGTAAGCCCCTGATCCCCAGCTCCCAGCCCCTGACTCCTGACCATCAATACCCCATCAGGCCGCAGCAGCGGGAACAAGCGGGCATCAACCCTTCGGTGGCCAGGCTTTGGCGGAACTTTTGGTAAGCCGGAGAGTTCCACAGTTCGGTGATGGTAGCCTCTTTGATGTTCCCCACCACATAGTCATGGTAATCCCGGCAGGGGGAGAGGTCGCCGTTGCTGTCGATTTCCACGGCCTGAAAGATGGAGATGCACTGACTGAAACCGAAGTAGTTGCTATGATCAGTATAATAGGCGCGCAGATTGTCCACCCCGGTAAGCGAGGGAATTATGGTAACCGCCGACGCCGACAGGGCCTGGGACCGCGCCAGCACCGTCTTGAGTTGGCGGTCTAGCTCCTGGTAATCATCGGGCCGCCAGCCCCCCACCCACCCCCGCGGCAGGGTAGGCTTAAACCCGAAGCGCCGCGTAAAATCCGCTTCATGGGCCGTACAGCGCTCCTCATCAATCCACCAGGACAGATAGAAGACAAAGAGGTCCACCCTGTCCCGGAAGGTCTCATAAATATCCACCAGGTGCCGGAAATTGGCTTGGGAAATGGTGGTCAGGGAGGCCACCAGGGGCAGGGTACTGCGCTGAGCCCGCCTGGCCTCACCCACCGCGGCCAGGGCCGCTTCGATATCCGCGAAGTTATCCGCGCCCCCGAGTCCCGGCCGGGCCTGGTTGTGCAAAGCCGCATTATGGCCGTCGATGGAAAGCTGCAGGAGAAACATGGGGGCCCGAACTATCCGTTCGGCAGCCGCGGCAACGCGGGTGCCGTTGGTGGCGATGGCGGTGGGGAACCTCAGCTCGGTGGCCGCTTCGATCAACTCCAGGGAGCCCTCATAGAGCATGGGTTCGCCCCCCCACAAATACATAGAGGGGTGGTGGCCGTGCTTTGCCAGGTCTCGGAAGACTTCCAGGTAGCGGTCCGGGCTCACTTCGCTCTGTTTCAACTCCCGCAAATTCCGGCCGTGCAGGAACCCCTGGTCACCCCACTGGCCGCAGGTGTGGCAGCGCAGATTGCAAATGTCGGTGATGCGGAGGCTTAATTGGCGGATACGATTCGCCCTGCCGGTCTGCGCCTGGGGGTAGAGCAGATTGAAAAGCCACTTTTCGCTTTGGATGGTCGCCAGCTTCGTGGCGATCCAGGGATGCTTCGCCAGGCGCCGGAAATTCTTGAGTATCACTCCCAGCGCAATCCTGCTCCGTGAAGACATGAAAATTCACATTCCTTGAGATTTGTTATAATGGGCTAACCAATTACCAGCTATTATACTCCATGCTGGCGTAATCCCCAAGCCTTTGGGGAAAGAATGGTCTTGACAAGCGCCTCCGGCCGGGAGAGAGTCCTAAAAAAACGTCGGGCCGAAGCGCGTTGGCGATTCAGTAGATGAAATTTAATTTGCACTTATCTGATTCCTTGCGGGAGCGAAGCTTAACCATCCATGCAAGCCCTGATATATAAGCGCTCCGTGGTCCGCTACCTGCTGACCAAAGGTCTGAACCGCTTCTGGCCCCGGACCTTCTTTGGCCGGGTGGCGCCGCTCACCTTACAGGAGATCGATTTCAAGCCGCCCGGGCCGTCCTGGGTAGTAGTGCGCCCCCGCCTGTGCGGCATCTGCGGCTCGGACTTGCGGCTCTTGAAAGGGGCCGAATCCTTTTTGCTGGAGCCCTACGCCTCGCTGCCCGCGGTGCTGGGCCACGAGACCGTGGGCGAAGTGGTCCAGGCCCCGCCGGGCTCGGAATGGGTCCCGGGCGACCGGGTAGTGGTCGAGCCGATCCTGCCCTGCGAAGTCCGCGGCCTGCCGCCGTGCCGATTCTGTGCCGCCGGGCAATACAACCTCTGCGAAAATTTTCTGGCGGGAGATCTGGCCCCCGGCGCGATTCTGGGCTTCACCCAAGGCGTCGGCGGCGGCATGGCCGAGATGATGGCCGCCCACCCCAGCCGGCTGGTGCGGGTGCCGGAGAACGTCCCCGATGAGGCCGCGGTCCTCGTCGATTCCCTGGCTTCGGCCCTCCAGCCGCTGCTGGATAACTTTCCCGAAGATAAAGACCTGGTGGTGATTTATGGGGCCGGCATCATCGGCCAGCACCTGCTGCGCCTGCTCCGGGCCCTGGGTTCCGCGGCCCGGGTAGTGATGGTGTCCCGGTACCGGTTTCAGGAAGAGCTGGCTATGGCCGGTGGGGCCGAGGTGATCTTGTCGAATCCGGACCGGGCCGCGCTGGGAGGCGCGGTGGGAGCCAGATTGGTGCCCACCACCCTGGGGGGCGGCAACCTCGAAGGCGGCGCCCAGTGGTTCTTCGACTGCGTCGGCAGCACCAGATCCCTCCAGGAGGGGCTCCTGTCCCTCCGGGGCCGGGGGACTTACGTCATGGTAGGCACCGCCGGCACCCTGGGCCCCCTGGATATCTCCAGCCTGTGGTTTCGGGAACTCAGACTCACCGGTTCCTCCATGTACGCCCATGGCGTGCGGCGCGGCCGGCGGGTCCGCACCTATGAACAGGCCGTGGAGCTGCTGGCCCGGGGAGATTATCCTTATCAGGGGCTGGTTTCCCACCTCTTCCGCCTCCGGGATTATCGCCGGGCCTTTAAGACAGCCTTTGACAAGCGGCGCCACCAGAGCCTCAAGGTGGTTCTGGACTTGAGGGCTTGAGGGCGTCAGGTTCACGCATGAAACTGGTAATCTCCATCGACGTGGAAGAAGAGGGGCTGTTTTTCGGCCGGTATCCCCGCACCCCGCCCGGGGTGACCAACGTGGCGGAACTCGGGCGTTTGGCCTTCATTCCCCGGGAGTTCGGCCTGCCTCTGACGCTCCTGGTCAGCTACCACGTGGCCCGGGACCCCGCCGCCTGCCGGGTCCTGGCCGCTTGGCGGGACCGGGAGCGGGCCGAGATCGGGGCCCATCTGCATCACTGGAACACCCCGCCTTTCCTCGATCTGACCGACCCTGAACCGATCCCCTCGGAAAAAATGCCCCGGGAACTCCTGAGGGACAAATTCGCCAGCCTGGTGGAGCAGATCAAGGCCGGCCTTGAGGTCGCACCCCGGTCCTTTCGCATGGGGCGCTTTGATGCGGGTCCCCGGGTCTGGGGACTGTTGCCGGAATTTGGCCTGGACGTGGACAGCAGCCTGGCGCCCCTGACCACCAAGAACGCCGACCCCCGCAGTTATCTAGCTCCAGCGGACCCTTTCCCTCTGGCCTCTCCCGGGATTGTCGCCGGGCAGGTGCTGGAGGTCCCCATCACCCTGATCCCCCTGGTGTCCGGCACCCCGCCTCTGATCGAGCGGCTGGCCCGGGCTTTGCCCCCTGCCCGGGGGCAAGGCCTCAAAGACCTGTTCCGACCCGTCGGCGTAGTCGGGGTGCAGCCGGCCTGGTATCCCCTGGCCTCCCTCAAACTGGCGGCCCAGCTCCACCGCCGCCGCGGCGGCCGGGTGCTCACCATGTGCTTCCACTCCTCTGAGCTCCAACCCGGGGCCAGCCGGCTCTTTCCCACCGAAGCCGCGGTGAACCGCTTCCTCGCCAAGCTGCGGGCCTTCCTTACCTGGCTGGTGCAGACTGGGCCGGTGGAGGGGGTGACACTGTCGGAGGTCAGGCAGGACTGGGAAAGGCCGGACTAGCCGATCAGGTTAAACTCTATTCTGAAAACTCGCCTATCTCGCCGGTACGGTCGACAGGTGCGCCTGGTGGAACCGCGCCCTCGCAGGCCCCGCCTGCCCTTCAGGTATCCTTAGACGGTCAGCCTGGGCTGGATCAACTGGATGCCGTGGAATGGGTGGGAGTGTAATAATCCCGGGCGATCAACCCCCGGCCGTTAGGAGAAAAGATGCGGCAATGGAGCCGGCCGTGTTTTTGCAGGAAAAATTTTATTGAAGTCAGCATTACTCCCAGGCCGTATTTCACGCTCCGGGGAAAATTGATGGAAGAGGCCTCCTCGAAATAGCGGGTGGGACAGGAAACTTCGCCGATGCGAAACCCGAAATAAATGGCCTGGGCCAGCATTTCATTATCGAAGACGAAATCGTCGGAGTTCTCCCACAGCGGCAGGGTCTCCAGGACTTGCCGGGAGAAAGCCCTGAAGCCGGTATGATATTCTGAAAGTTTGGCGCCCAAAAGCAGGTTTTGACACAGGGTGAGGCAGCGGTTAAAGATATATTTATAAGCGGGCATGCCGCCCTGGCGGGTTTGGCCTCCCAAAATCCGGGAACCGATGGCCACGTCGTATTCGCCGCTGGCCACCAGGCCGGCTAAGGCCGGGATGATCTTGGGGGAATACTGGTAATCGGGGTGAACCATCACCACGATATCGGCTCCCAATTTCAGGGCCTCGGTGTAGCAGGTCTTTTGGTTGCGGCCATAGCCCATATTCCGTTCGTGCAAAAAGCACCGGATGCCCAGGCGCCGGGCCACTGCCACCGTCTCATCGTGGGAGGCGTCATCTACCAGCAGCACCTCATCGACTACGTCGAAGGGGATGTCCTGGAAGGTACGTTCCAGGGTTTGGGCAGCGTTATAGGCGGGCATGACCACCAGCACTTTTTTTCCGGACAACATTCTTTTGTTTCTCCCCTTTATCTGTTAATATTTGAGGTTGGAAATTGGATGTATTCTGGGATGGATCAATGTCACGAGCCTTTGCTCCTCATCGGGCACCGGTTCTCTGATTCCAAGAGGGAAAGGAAGCCCGTCCCGCCCATGCCGGTCGATCTCTTAAAATTCATACTAACATTTTGCCCAAAAAGCAAACGGCCCGGCGTCACCCCTGCGGCGGCTTCGAGAACTAGGCGGCGATGACTCGATCGGAAAAGCTTATTTGGTTCCTCTTTATCGTCACCTCCTGCCAGTTGGTCTTTTTGGAGCCCTCCTTCAAATTGGTGGTTGGGGAGAGAACCAACCTGTTTTCGGGCCTGCTCTGCTCCATCACCTTGATCGCGGCCGTAGTTTTGAGCAAAAAAGGCACGGTCAATCTTAAATCCCCGGAATTTTTGATTTCCGCGGTCCTGTTGGTCCTGGCCGGGTCCAGCACTTTCTTCAGTTTGACCCCGATACCCTCAGCCTACCGGGTCTTCGTGTTGCTGGCTTCCGGGTTGGGGGGATTCTGGTGCGCCCGCATCCTGTTGAATACTCTCAAAAACCAAGAGCGCTTTCAATGGCTCAGTCTCTTTCTCCTGACGTCCATGGTCTTTTTGAGCCTGCTCGGTTACGTGGTGGCGGGTAACATCTCCCGGTTCCTGCCTTCTCATACCGCCCCCCTCACCAATGTCATGATCCTTTTATCCTTCGCGGCTCTGGCCCTGTTGAGCCAAACGTCCCGGCCCTTGAAGGCGGCCGGCGTCATTCTCCTCTGTCTGGGCTATGTCGTCCTCTGTCTCAGCGAAAGGATATCCGTAGTTTTTATCCCTTTGGGGGTCTTCATGGCGGGAGCGGCCTGGGGAGCCCTGCGCTGGAAGTCCCTGGTACTCATAATCTTAGTCATGGCCGTCGTGGTGGGGGTCTTCCATAGCCACATCATCTGGCACAAGCTCTCCGCCAGCTATCCTTACTACCGGGTGGAGAACCTCCCCTTTTCCTGGAACATTGCCAAGCAACATCCCTGGTTCGGAATCGGCCTGCGCTCTCCCCGGACGGGATTTCTCCAGGATTACCAGGTTTCCTACACTTCCGTATCCAAAGAACAATTTGCTCAGAACATCAACGAAATTGTCAGTCCCGATAATATGTTACTCGCTTTCATCACCGGCCTGGGTTTCCCTTTCACCCTGACCTACTGTGCCGCCCTGGGCCTTCTCCTGGCCAAATTGATGGGCATGGCTTTCAAACCGGCACCGGGGCTCTACTTCCATCCCCTGGTGCTCCTGTTCCCCCTGACCGTGGCGATCTTGCATTATCAACTCTTTGATGGGCTGCTCTTTCCCCAGTGTTGTTGGTTTTTCCATATCTTACTAGGTCTGATTCCCATGGACAGCTCCGTCCCCACAGTGGGTATGCCGGCTCAAAAAAAGTTAAGTTGTTGAACCCAAACACCGACTAGATCATTCGGAGGAGCGCATAAATACCATGGAGTTAAAACCAGCCTCCCCCCGGATTCACCCCTTTTGGGTACTGCTGTTATTATTGGCGGTGCCGGTAATAACATTTTGGAAGCCGATATTCTTTTATATATTGGATGATTGGACCGCCCTGATTCAAATGACGGATTACCCTTTGGGGCGATATCTCGTTACCCCTGACGGAGAGCAATGGTTCCCCTTTTTTCATCTCGTATACTATGGCCTGGTAAAAGTTGCCGGGGAACATTACTCTCTCTTGGTCTTGATCAATTGCCTGGGAACAGGGGTGAATGCCTTCCTGATCTACCTGTTTTTCCGGCGCCATTGGGAGGCCGGCCTGGCTTTAACGCTTAGCCTGATTTATGCCGTGGCTGCGCTCCATCACTCCATCGCCTGGAACGCCTTCTATGTCGGTTATCTTTTGAGCCTCGGTTTCTTTTTGGGAGCCCTCTTGATCACCGACAGTTATCTCCACTCTCCTTCGGCTGGCAAACTCTGGGGTATCGGTCTGTGCGCCGTCCTGTCGGTATTGTCTCATAATTATCCTCTGGTCGGGCTCCTGGCGCTGCCCTTGTATCTCCTCTTGTCGGAGCAGCAGGTCTCCCGGCGTGACTTCTGGGCGCTCGCTACGGTGATCGGCGCGGTATATCTCTTTTTTTTCATCGGCTATTTGGAGTTTGCCGGGGTCCAGGCCGCGGCCAGTCGCAACTTCAAGGTCCTTGCCGGGATTCCCGGCCCCGCCTACCTGGCGCACCTCTTCTGCGGAGCTATTATCTCGCCTTTCCTTTACCTGTTTTGGGGTTTTTTCCACTTCCCCATCCCGGCCTACATCGCCGGCATCGCCTTGCTGACCCTGAGTCTGGCCGCGATCTGGCACTGGGGCGGGAAAGGGGACAAATACCTGGCCCTTTGGGCCCTGCTACTCAACCTTCTGCCCTTTGTGCTGGTATCCCTGACCCGTTATCAACGCAACGTGAGTCAGGCCTTTGTGGCCCGATACGGCATCTTTACCTTGTTCGGCGCCCTTCTCTTGGTTGGCCTGGCCTGGCGCCTGGTGGCCGTCAGGATGCCTCGCCGATGGGTAGCCCATGCCCTGGCAGGGGTTCTTTTGACCGTAATCGTCTGTGGCCAGCTCTTCAGCCTTCCAATCTGGACCGCCCAATACCGGGAGATGAGCCGCCTGGCCCGCAAGTGTTATGTCAACCTCAACCGCAGCCCCCAGGTCTCCCAAACCTTGACCCCGGAAGAATACCGCAAGTTTTGTCCTGATGCCTATCCTACCATCACGCCCCGCCAGGCTCAGCAGATTCGACGCCTGTTGGGTGGCGATCCGGGGCACTCATGAACCAGCTAGTTCTCATCCAGAAAGTCGTGATTTCATGTTGGTGTTTTAGCGTCGGCGGGCCATTTCTAGCCGGCGCTCAGGTTAATCAAAATCTATGAGAGC
>JALNYP010000141.1 GCA_023229795.1 Syntrophobacterales bacterium | reverse complement strand
ATTCTTGGTTATCTGACCACCGTGACTTCGCAGGGGGCGTGTGCCACCACCTTGGTGGCGGTGCTGCCCATGACTATCTTATCCAGGGCGTTCTGGCCGGTGCTGCCGATGACGATGCGGTCAAATTTGCCCTCCTGGGCCTTCTGGAGGATGAGGTTGGCCGGCACCAGCCCGGATACTAACACCGTCTCCACCGGCAGGTTTTTGGCCTCAAACAGGGCTTTGCCCTTTTTCAACGCTCCTTTCGCTTCATCTTCCAGCTTTTCCCGGATGTTCGGCGGCATCTCTTCCAGATAGTCCGCAACGTAATAGGCCACCGACATCAGGGTCACCTGGGCCCCTTGCTTTTCCGCCAGTTCTAATGCTTGTTGCACGGCCTTCATGGAGTGCTCCGAGCCGTCTGTTGGCACCAATACTTTCATACAAGACCTCCTCGGAATGACTTAAGGTGCTTCATGGTTAAAGAGAAATGACACGTGCGGCAGTTTGACGGGGAGTTGCGATAGTGCCTCATGTTCCTGGTTTTTCCCCTACTTAATGATAGATAGGCCTGACAAAAAATTCTTCCCCTATTGATACAATTGCACATGGACCGGTTTCACAGCCCCATTCGTTCACCTAGGCATAAAGCAATGCCCGTGCCAGGCACGGTTTAGAACCCGCAATTAGGATAACTTATTAATAAATCAACATTATCAGACGTCAGCCCGAAATCCCGGCTCCCAGCTGAACCAATACTCTGTCAGCAATTTTTACAGAGTGTAAAGGGGGTATCAGGGGAAGCCGCGCCGGGGCGCCTCTTTCTCGCCACCGCGCCGGGGTATATGAGGGGTAGTATGCAATCGGTCTCTCGGGTTCCCAAGGCCCCCAAAAAATCATGAAAAGATGGTAGGGCGGGCCTCTGGGCCGGCACCATAGGGTGAGCCGGGCGCACCCTGCCTGGCGCCGGTCAGAGGTCTTGGCTGACCGCTGAAACCTGACCGCTGAAAACTATTTTCTGGTATGATTCTTGTTAGATGAAAGGAAGAGTGGCTGGCGATGGAAACCCTCAACTTATTCCGGGAAATTTACCGCAAGTTCACCGGCCGCCGGGGCCGACCCTCCCGCGACGACCTGGCCGCAGCCTTCCGCTTCCGCTATGCCTGCTTCAAGGACCTGCTGGACTCCAACAGCCAGTTGTTGAACATCATTACCGACCTGGAGGAGAAACTGACCGGCCGGCACGTGTTCGGCATGTCCTATGTCAGATCCCAGGCGGCCCGGGCCGCCTTCCACGCCTTCCGGATGATCAAGAGTCTGGATGTCCTCTCCGGCCACAAGTATCCCGTCCTCTATGGGGTGCTGGACCGGATCAACGGGGACATCAAAGACCGCCTGGGTGAAAAAAAGGAACTCCCCCTCACCGACCCGGTCCTGCCCCTGTCCTGCGTCAACCGGGACATGGTGGATTGGGTAGGGGGCAAGAATGCCCACCTGGGCGAGGCCATGAAGATCGGCCTGCCCATCCCCGCCGGTTTTGCCATCACCACCCGGGCATTTGCCGACTTTCTGGCCTTTAATGATCTGGTGGATGAGATTAACAAGCAGAAGATGGAGATCGACCCCGCCAACCCCCAGACCGTCAAGCAGGTGAGCGAAGACGTTCAAACCTTGATCAGCGCCGCGAGGATGCCCCCGGCCCTGGCCGAGGCCATCGGCGCCGCTTATGCCCGGATGGCCCCTGCGGTGGGTGAATCTGCCGTCCGGGTATCCATGCGCTCCAGCGCCATTGGCGAAGACAGCGAACTGTCCTTCGCCGGGCAATACCTCACCGTTTTGAATGTTCCGGGCGATCAGCTGCTCCCGGCATACAAACAAATCCTGGCCAGCCTCTACACGCCCCGGGCCATTTCTTACCGCCTCAACAAGGGCATCCGGGATGAAGACATCGCCATGAGCGTCGTCTGCCTCCAGATGGTGGACGCGGTGGCCAGCGGCGTGATGTATTCCCACCATCCCTTCAACCTCAGGGATGACAATATTCTCATCAGCGCGGTTTGGGGCCTGGGACCCTATGCGGTGGACGGGGTGATTACCCCGGACACCTATCGGGTCGCCAAGACCGAAGATTTTCCCATCTTAGACCGAACCATGTCCCACAAGGCCGTCCAGTTAGTGGCCAAACCCGAGGCGGGCCTGCAGGAAATCCCGGTGCCGCCGGAGCTTCAGGATCAACCCTGCCTGTCCCCGGCCCAGATCAAAGTCCTGGCGGCTTATGCCGTCAAGCTGGAAGAGCACTACCACTGTCCCCAGGATGTGGAATGGGCCCTGGATAAGGAAGGGCGCCTCATGGTGCTCCAGAGCCGGCCCCTGGTCCTTCAGGCCCCCACCGGCAAGGACCTCCAGGACATCCCGGCGGTGACCGGCTATCCCGTGCTGGTGGAGGGCGGGGCCGCCGCCTTCCCCGGCGTTGGGTGCGGCCCGGCCTTTCAGGTCCAGGGGGACGAGGACCTGCTCAATTTCCCCGACGGCGCGGTGTTGGTGGCCCGGCATTCTTCGCCCAAATTTGTCATGGTGATGGCCAAGGCCCAGGCCATCGTCACCGATTCCGGCAGCATCTCCGGACACATGGCCTCTCTCTCCCGGGAATTTTCCCTGCCCACCCTCCTGGATACCAAGGTGGCCACCCAGACCATTGCCCCGGGCCAGATCGTCACGGTGGACGCCTACACCTGCCGCATCTATGAGGGGCGGGTGCCGGAATTGCTGGACCACCAGCCGCTCCGGGAATCCCACCTGAAAGACACCCCGGTCTATGAGACCTTGAAGCAGGTGGCCGAGTTTATCCTGCCCCTGCACCTGGTGGACCCCAGATCCCCGGAATTTTCCCCGGATTTCTGCCGGTCCCTCCACGACCTCGGGAGATTGGTGCATGAATTCTCCTACACCGAGATGTTCAAGATCAGCGACCTGGTCTCGGCCCGGGAGGGGTACGCCATCAAGCTGGACGCCGCCATCCCCCTGGACCTCTACCTTATCGACCTGGGCGGCGGCTTGACGGAAGCCGATCCCGACGCCCACAAGGTAACCCCGGACCAGGTGGCCTCAGTCCCCCTCCAGGCTGTCTTGCGAGGGATGCTGCGCGAGGACGTGCGGGCTCGGGAACCCCGCCCCGTGCAACTCTCCGGCCTCATGTCGGTAATGCGGGAACAGCTGCTGGCGGCCCCCAATGTGGAGGAACGCTTCGGCGAACGTAGTTACGCCATCATCTCGGACAAATATCTCAATTTCTCTTCCCGGGTGGGCTACCACTACAGCGTTCTGGACGCTTACTGCGGCGCCACCGTCAATAAGAACTACATCACCTTCTCCTTCAAGGGCGGGGCCGCCGACGACGTGCGCCGCAGCCGCCGGGTCCGGGCCATCGCCATTGTCCTCATGGGCCTGGATTTCTCCGTCGAGGTCAAGGGCGACCGGGTGGACGCCCGCCTGCAAAAATATGAGAGTCCGGTCATCCAGGCAAAGCTCGACCTCATCGGGCGCCTGCTCATCTTCACCCGCCAGATGGATATGCTCATGACCAGCGAGGCCGGCGTCGAAGCCGTAGCCCAAAATTTCCTCCAGGGCAATTACAGCCTGGATATGGAGGCCATTGCCGGCTCCGGCCCAGAAAACGCCACGGGAAAATCACCTCCGGCCGATTCCGCCTAATAAAGACGTAAAACCAATGTAGGAGAAAGTGCTCAGGGGAATAACTGCCGAGCATTAACTGCGGCTATTTGGTAATAATCGAGGCTTGAACTGACAACCATCAAACCGAGACCGGACTAACTCTGCCCTTAAGGGTAATATTTACCTGTAGACAGGCTATTATCTCCAGCTATCATAACCATATCAGCTATCGGTTATTTTGATCTGAATCGCGTATTTATAGCGAAGCTGTCTAAAAAGGCTCTTTGAATCCGTCCTGATCAACCCGTAAGAAAGTTTTTTTAGCTAAAGATCTTTCCG
>JALNYP010000140.1:0-2500 GCA_023229795.1 Syntrophobacterales bacterium | reverse complement strand
ACATTTTGCCGAGTTCCTTCTCCACAATTCACTCGAGCACCTTAGGCTTCTCGCCTCGCCTACGTGTGTCCGTTTACGGTACGGTCACAGTACAAACTCCCCTGCGAAGCTTTTCTCGGCGGTATGATTAGGAACCCTTGGCGGGGTCCGAAGACCCCTTCGGCATCGGCGCTCGGCTATCCGGGCGGATTTGCCTACCCGGAAACGCCTACCACCTTGCATCGGAATCCACCACCCGACGGTTCTTTCACTCCCGCGTCCCTCCTCAGGGTCAAACGCGTGTACTGCGGTACAGGAATGTTGACCTGTTTCCCATCGCCTACGCCTCTCGGCCTCGGCTTAGGGGCCGACTAACCCGGAGCGGATGAGCCTGGCTCCGGAACCCTTAGGCTTTCGGTGACAGAGATTCTCACTCTGTTTATCGCGTACTCATTCCGGCATCCTCACTTCCCTGCGCTCCACCCCTGCTCTCGCGAGGGGGCTTCGACGCCCAGGGAACGCTCCCCTACCATGTTTCCTTCCGAAGAAGGTCACATTCGTAGCTTCGGCGGCATGCTTGAGTCCCGACCATTATCGGCGCAGATCCACTTGACTAGTGAGCTATTACGCACTCTTTCAAGGCATGGCTGCTTCTAAGCCAACCTCCTAGTTGTCTCTGCAAATCCACATCCTTTATCACTTAGCATGCACTTCGGGGCCTTAGCTGACGATCTGGGCTCTTTCCCTCTTGCGGACGAACATTATCGCTCGCCCACTGACTCCCAGGGTCCATCTCATCGGGCATTCGGAGTTTGATTGGGGTCGGTAACCGGGTAAGGCCCCTAACCCATTCAGTGCTCTACCTCCCGGAGACATGTCCTGAGGCTATACCAAAATATATTTCGGGGAGAACCAGCTATCTCTGAGCTTGATTGGCCTTTCACCCCTATCCACAGCTCATCCGAGCAGTTTTCAGCCCACATCGGTTCGGACCTCCACCAGGTGTTACCCCGGCTTCATCCTGGCCATGGATAGATCGCTTCAGTTTCGGGTCTACCCCCACGTACTTCACGCCCTATTCAGACTCGCTTTCGCTTCGGCTCCGGCCCTTAAGGCCTTAACCTCGCACGTGAGGAGTAACTCGCCGGATCATAATGCAAAAGGCACGCAGTCACCCACGTACCCCCCGTAAGGGGTACCAGGCTCCTACCGCTTGTATGCACAGGGTTTCAGGTTCTCTTTCACTCGCCGTCAGGCGTTCTTTTCACCTTTCCCTCACGGTACTCTGCGCTATCAGTCATGAGCTCGTATTTAGCCTTGGAGGATGGTCCCCCCTGATTCGACCGGAATTCCTCGTGCTCCGGCCTACTCGGGTACCCTGCCCCCTCCCTACTCGCGTTTCGCATACGGGACTCTCACCCTCTCTGGTGTGCCTTTCCAGGCACCTTCCGCTACGCTTTCGGTCAGTTTCCGCAGGGCCCCGCAACCCCCATGAGGTGTTACCCCCACAGGTTTGGGCTCTTCCCCGTTCGCTCGCCGCTACTGAGGGAATCTCAATTGATTTCTTTTCCTCCAGGTACTTAGATGTTTCAGTTCCCTGGGTTGGCTTCCCTTTCGGGATGACGCAGTTTCACCCGCGCCGGGTTTCCCCATTCGGACATCCCCGGATCAACGCTCGCTTGCAGCTCCCCGAGGCTTCTCGCAGCTTGCCACGTCCTTCTTCGCCGGCTCATGCCTAGGCATCCACCCTGTGCACTTTCACGCTTGACCGATGCTCCACGATGCCGGGCCTTTTGCTCCCAGCACCATTTCCCATCCGTCACACCTGAAAGCCATCACAACTTCCCTTCTGTGGCTTCGGCCCCCATCCCCCGGACAGCGCAGACTCTTACTCGCGCATAGAGGATAGAAGCCTCACCTAAGGCTCTCACTTCCCTACTCCACCTCTGTTGTCAAAAAGCTCGTTCAGATCCCCGCCGGAGCTCCGTCTGCGTGGCTCCCGGGTCGAACCGGGAAGTGAAACCACACGGGCATTCCGGTGGAGCAGGTAAAGATAGGGAAACAACTGGGAGGGGTCAACGCGCGTGCGCGGGGGACGCGCGCGACGCGGGGCACACCGGCGGAGGGGCTACATCCCTCCCGCCGCCAGGAGCTTCTCCACCTCGTCCCCGGACACGTGGAACGTGCCCAGCGGCACCCCGGCGTCCGGGGTGTGCCAGTCCGACCCGCCGCTCATGACCAGCCCCGCGCTCCTGCAGATTCCCTCGAGGCGGACCACGTCGCTGCGGCTGTGGGAGGGGCGGTATACCTCCAGGCCGCGCAGCCCGGCGCGCACGAAGCCCGGGAGGAGGGTATCCACCAGATCCCCTGGCGGATGGGCCCACACCGGAAGGCCCCCTCCGTCGAGGATCAGGCTCACGGCCTCGAAGGGGTCGAGAAGCTGCGTGGGGACGAAGGCCGGGTGCTGGTCTCCGATGAGCCGGTTGAACGCCTCCGGAACGGAGGAGACGTGTCCGGCGGC
>JALNYP010000139.1 GCA_023229795.1 Syntrophobacterales bacterium | reverse complement strand
GGGCGAGTTGAGTATACTAAGGTGCGCGAGATAATCTACGTTAAGGAACTAGGCAAACTGGCTCCGTAACTTCGGAATAAGGAGCGCCCCGGTAGCGGTGTGGGATTTAAAGACCACGCGGCGAAAGGGCCGCAGTGAAATGGGGATCGTGACTGTTTAACAAAAACTTAGCTCTCTGCTGAAATCGCAAGATGACGTATAGGGAGTGATGCCTGCCCGGTGCTGGAAGGTCAAGGGGAGGGGTTAGCCGCAAGGCGAAGCTTCGAACTTAAGCCCCAGTAAACGGCGGCGGTAACTATAACCGTCCTAAGGTAGCGAAATTCCTTGTCGGGTAAGTTCCGACCTGCACGAATGGCATAACAAAGATCCCGCTGTCTCAACGAAGGGCTCGGCGAAATTGTGGTGCAAGTGAAGACGCTTGCTGCGCGTATCTAGACGAAAAGACCTCGTGGAGCTTTACTGTATCTTGTCATTGAATTACGGTTTTAGATGCGTAGGATAGGTGGGAGCCGGTGATCTCAGGGTTTTGGCCCTGGGGGAGGCAACGGTGAAATACCACCCTTTTGAAATTGTGATTCTAACTTCGTAGCCGTAATCCGGCCGAAGAACATTGGCAGGTGGGCAGTTTGACTGGGGCGGTCGCCTCCCAAAGAGTAACGGAGGCGTACCAAGGTTTCCTCAAGGCGAATAGAAATCGCCTGTCGAGCGCAATGGTAGAAGGAAGCTTGACTGTGAGGCCGACGGGCCGAACAGGGACGAAAGTCGGTCATAGTGATCCGGTGGTACCTCGTGGGAGGGCCATCGCTCAACGGATAAAAGCTACCCCGGGGATAACAGGCTGATCTGGTCCAAGAGTCCACATCGACGACCAGGTTTGGCACCTCGATGTCGGCTCATCGCATCCTCCCGCTGAAGCAGGTGGGAAGGGTTGGGCTGTTCGCCCATTAAAGCGGTACGTGAGCTGGGTTCAGTACGTCGTGAGACAGTACGGTCTCTATCTGATATGCGCGCAGGATACTTGAGGGGAGCTGCCTACAGTACGAGAGGACCTAGGTGGACGAGCCGCCCGTATACCAGTTGTCGTGCCAACGGCATAAGCTGGGTAGCGGTGCTCGGTAGGGATAAACGCTGAAAGCATCTAAGCGTGAAACCCGCCCCAAGATAAGGTTTCCCTGGACTTAATTGTCCCTAAAGGCCCCCAGAAGACTACTGGGTTGATAGGTCAGATGTGTAAGCATAGTAATATGTTCAGCTAACTGATACTAATCGGCCGTGAGGCTTGGCCTTATTTTCTAATCCTAAATAAGCCATGTATGTTGCTAAGGTGTGGTGGTTGTGTAGAGCTTTTGCTTTAAGATACGCGCTTTTCCTGCGATTAATTAGACCGGTGTTTCTTCCGGAGAGGTTACACCCGTTCCCATTCCGAACACGGCAGTTAAGGTCTCCAGGGCCGATGGTACTAACACCCAACTCGGTGTTGGCAGAGTAGGTCGATGCCGGTCTAATTAATCGCAGGGGGAGCATAAAATGCGCTTGAATTTTCTAAGGGCCGAATTCGGATTTCCCCAATGAAAATCACAAAGACTCAGAAAAAAGAACTCGCTGATACCCTTGGCAAGGAATTTTCCGCCAAGGATTCTTTCATTGCCACCTTTAGCGGCATGAAATTCAAGGATGCCAACGGCCTCCGCGAGAACCTGCGCCCCACCAAATCCCGCTTTAAAGTAGTACGCAGCACCATCGTAGAACACGCGCTTGTAGCCGCCAAACTTAAGGCCGGCGACGCCAACATTGCCAAGGGCCCCACGGCCGTGGTCATGCTGGAGGATTCCAACGAGATCACCCGCGTAGCCAAAGAGCTGATGGCGTTCGCCAAGACGAACCCCGGCGTGAAGTGGAAGGGCGGTTTCTACGAGAAGAACTGGCTGTCCCCCGACGACATCCTCAAGCTTTCCAAGATCGGCTCCAAGACCGAACTTCTCTCCCAGCTTGCCGGCATGCTTTACACCAATATTGCCCAGATCCGCTACATCCTCGAAGCTCTCAAAGAGCAGAAAGAAAAAGCGGAAGTAAAATAACCAAAAATTTGCTATACTATTTGTAGATTAGTGAGTAAGAAGTCCGTGATTAGATCCTTAACTCCTCATCTGCGTTTCGTTGTCTATAAAAATCTGAAGTAAATCCTGGTAGTCCCGCCAGTAAAAGGGGATAAACTGCGCTCAGCAGGCCGGACGCTACGGTTTGCGGGGCACAGGCTACTAAAAAACACCGCCAAAAGGCGGAATAAGGAGCCAAAAAAATGGCAACAATGACCAAAGACCAGCTGGTAGACGCGATCTCCACGATGACCATCATGGAACTCGCCGACCTTGTGAAAGGTATCGAGGATAAGTTCGGCGTGAAAGCCGCCCCCGTAGGCGTAGCCGCCGCCGGTGGTGGAGCCGCCGCTCCCGCCGCAGCCGCCGAAGAGCAGACGGATTTCACCGTCATCCTTAAAGCTATCTCCGACCCCGCCAAGAAGATCTCCGTGATCAAAATTGTGCGCGAACTGACCGGCCTGGGCCTGAAAGAGTCCAAGGACCTGGTTGAAGGCGCCCCCAAAGAAGTGAAAGCGGGCGTGGACAAGAAGACCGCCGACGAAATGAGCAAGAAGCTCACCGAAGCCGGCGGCGTCGTTGAACTTAAATAAACATGCCGTAAAGGCCCCCGCGCGATAACGCGCGGGGGTGTCGTTAGCCGGCAGCGCCGGCGCCAAGTAAAGAAGAGTGCATATATAACAAGCTTATACGCGGTCAAATAAGCGGTGCAGGCTATTCCCTTCCGCCGAAAGGCGGGAGGGATGTCTGCTACGCGGTTTATTCTACGAGGTGAACTGATGAAACATCTTAACTTTTCCAAGATAGGCCAAATCCTCAAAGTTCCGGACCTCCTCGACATGCAGAAGCAGTCGTTCGACTGGTTCCTCCAGCTGGACGAAAAACCCGAAAACCGCAAGATCCAGGGCCTCCAGGCCTCTTTCGTGGACGTGTTCCCCATCGAATCCGCCGACGGCACGATGGTGATGGACTTCCTTAAGTACGAACTCGGCACCCCCAAGTACCTTAATCCCGAAGAAGCCCTTTCCCGCGGCGGCTCCTACTCCGCCCCGCTCAAGGCTTATATGTCGCTCTCCCTTAAGCAGGACAGCGGCAAGCTCAAGCACATGATCGACCAGGACGTCATCCTGTGCGAGCTGCCCATCATGACCGACACCGGCTCGTTCATCTTCAACGGCGCCGAGCGTATCGTCGTCAGCCAGCTGCACCGCTCGCCCGGCATCATCTTCGAGGAAGACGAGGAAAAGAAGCAGTCGGTCCTCGGCAAATCCCTTTTCTACGCCCGCATCATCCCTTACCGCGGCGCCTGGGTCGAATTCGAATTCGACACCGACAACGTCCTGTGGGTCCGCCTGGACCGCAAGAAAAAGATCCTCGCCACCACTTTCGTGAAAGCCGCCGGCCTTGAGACCAACGCCGAGATCCTGCAGGCCTTCTACCAGTCGGTCGAAGTGCCCGTGAACCAGGAGAACGCCGCCAACCTCATCGGCAAGTACGCCATCGAGGACGTGGTGGACAAAGCCTCCGGCGAAGTCATCTGGAACCTGGAAGAGAAAGCCGCCGTGCCCCTCGACGAGAAAGCCCTGAAGACCATGGTGGACCGCAAGGTCTCCAAGGTGCTGCTCATAAAAGGCAACCCGAAAGAGGACAACCCCGGCGTGATCCTGGCCCTCGAGGCCAAGAACCAGCCCAAGAGCGCTTCCGACGCCCGCTACGAGATCTACAAGAAGATGCGCGGCCAGGACTTCATCGTAAAGGAACAGGCCGAGGAATACCTCGACAATATAATGTTCAAGAGCCTGCGCCGCTACGACTTCTCCATCGTCGGCCGCTACAAGGCCATGAGGAAGCTGCGCCCCGTATACGAGGAGCTCGCGCGGCAGGATAAGCGCTTTAAGGTTCCCTCCGAC
>JALNYP010000138.1 GCA_023229795.1 Syntrophobacterales bacterium | reverse complement strand
TGCTGCTGGCGGCGCGGGAGGAGAGTGATCTTCTGCACCGCATCCTGTCCAAACTGCTCGATATTCGCCGGATCGAAAGCGGCCGCTCACAGATGATATTTCAAGCCGTATCGCCTCATACCCTGATCATGGAAGCGGTGGATGCGCTCCGACGGTCTGCCCAGGAAGGCGGCATTGATCTGGCAACCGATATTCCCGACCATCTACCCATGGTCAATGCGGACACAAGTCAGATCAGCATTGTCTTTTCCAACCTTCTCTCCAACTCCCTTCGTTATACGGCGCCGGGGGGGCGGATCAGCGTTAAGGCGGAAACGGAAGGCCAGATGGTTCGCTTTTTCGTGACCGATACAGGGAGCGGCATTCCCGACCAATTCCTTCAACGGATCTTCGAACAATTCTTCCGCGTACCGGATCAGAAATCGGAGACGGGAACCGGCCTGGGGCTGGCTATTGCCAAGGAGATTGTGGAAGCCCACGGAGGCGCTATTAACGTGGAAAGTCAGAAAGGCCGAGGCGCTACCTTTTCATTCACCCTCAAAAGGGTGGATCAGTCACCCGAAGGAGCATGATCCATGCTGATTGATTTGTTTTACATCGGAATCGTCGTCACTTTTTTTGTCCTTTGTATTTTATTTGCTAAGGCATGTGAGAGGTTTTAACCATGTTGGAAAGCATTGTAGGTATTATCGGCATTATCCTGATTGTTTACCTTTTTGTGGCTGTGATCAGACCGGAGAAGTTTTAACGGAGGCAATATTATGATGGACATATACGGATGGATACAACTGGTTCTGTTCATGGGACTTCTCGCGCTGCTCACCAAGCCGGTCGGCCTTTACCTCGTTCGCGTCCTCGATCCTACGGGCAAGACCTTTCTGGATGTCATCCTGAAGCCCGTGGAGCGTCTCATCTACCGGGTCCTGGGACTGGACCCGGCAAAGGAGCAGGACTGGAAGGGGTATACGGTTTCCCTGCTCCTGTTCAGCCTCATGGGATTGCTCTTTACCTTTGCGATTCTCCGGCTCCAACATCTGCTGCCCCTCAATCCCCAGGGATTCGGTCCCATGAGTTCCGATCTGGCCTTCAATACGGCGGCCAGCTTCACAACCAACACGAATTGGCAGAGCTACGGCGGCGAATCGACATTGTCCTATTTCTCCCAGATGGTGGGGCTGACCTTCCATAACTTCGCTTCGGCCGCCACGGGCATCGCTGTGGCGGCAGCCCTGGTGCGTGGAATCTCCCGGCAGACGGCCAAAACACTCGGCAACTTCTGGGTCGACCTCGCGCGGGTGAATCTTTATCTGCTCTTGCCCCTATGTCTCATCTATGCCGTCTTTCTCGTCTCGCAAGGGGCTATCCAGAATTTCAAGGCTTATGATACGGCAAGTCTGGTCGAATCTTACCCGGTCCCGGAGCCGAAACAGGATGCAACCGGGACGCCCACCAAGGATCAAAACGGGAAACCGGTTATGGTAGAAAAGAAGATGGAGACACAGACCATCGCCCAGGGGCCCCTTGCCTCCCAGGCGGCTATCAAGATGCTGGGCACCAACGGCGGCGGCTTTATGAACGCCAACGCCGCCCACCCCTATGAAAATCCGACACCCCTGGCTAATTTCATCCAGATCCTCTCGATCTTTCTCATTCCCAGCGCCCTGACCTGGTACCTGGGCCACCAGGTCGGAAATCAACGCCACGGCTGGATGGTCTGGGGGGCCATGGCCTTCCTTTTCCTGGCGGGCATCATGGTCTGCTGGTGGGCAGAAGCGGCGGGAAATCCCCACCTGACCGCTCTGGGCCTCGATCAGTTGAGCGGCAACATGGAAGGAAAGGAGGTTCGCTTCGGGATCTTCAATTCCGCCCTCTTCGCTACGGTCACAACAGGCGCATCCTGCGGCGCCGTGAACGCCATGCACGATTCTTTCACCCCCCTGGGCGGACTCATTCCCCTGCTTAACATTCAACTGGGAGAGGTAGTTTTCGGGGGTGTCGGGGCCGGTCTTTACGGTATGTTGATCTTCGTTGTCCTGACGGTTTTTCTGTCGGGCCTGATGATTGGGCGCACGCCGGAATATCTTGGCAAGAAGATCGAGGCCTATGACGTCAAGGTCAGCGTCCTCGCCGTTTTGATCCTCTGTGTCAGTACCCTGGGATTTGCGGCCTGGGGGGCCGTCAGCGCCTGGGGGATAGCCGGGCTGAACAATACGGGACCCCACGGCCTCTCCGAGATCCTCTATGCCTATTCATCGGCTACGGGAAACAACGGCAGCGCCTTGGCCGGCCTTAACGCCAACACCCCCTGGTTGAATACGACGCTGGCCCTCGCCATGCTCATCGGCCGTTTCTTTTTTATCATTCCCGTCATGGCCCTGGCAGGGAACCTGGCAAAGAAAAAGCTGGCGCCACCCCATACGGGGAGCTTCCCCGTTTCGGGCCTGACCTTCCTGATCCTCCTCGTGGGAACGGTCTTGATCGTGGGCGCCTTGACATTCCTGCCTGCCCTGGCTTTAGGACCGATTGTAGAGCATTTCATCATGACCGGTTCCGGGAGGTTGTTCTAATGGCTGCAAAATCACACGCTCTATTCGAAAGGAATATTATCAAACAGGCCTCGCTGGCGTCTTTCCGGAAGCTTCACCCCCGGCACATGATGAAGAATCCCGTCATGTTTGTCACCGAAGTGGGCGCCTTGATCACGACCGTCGGTCTATTTTTTCGCCCGGCAGGCGAGCCGCTTGGCTTCGGTCTCCAGATAGCCCTCTGGCTCTGGTTCACCGTCCTCTTTGCCAACTTTGCCGAAGCCATGGCCGAGGGGCGTGGAAAGGCCCAGGCCGATACCCTGCGCCGGACCCGCACCCAGACGACCGCCAACCTCACGCTGGCTTCCGGCGCCGTGGAAAGTGTAACCGCGGAAAGCCTCCGGAAGGGCGATGTAATCCTCGTTTCTGCAGGTGAGGTTATCCCGGCCGACGGCGATATCATTGACGGCGCGGCCACCGTGGATGAATCGGCCATTACGGGAGAATCGGCCCCCGTCATCCGCGAGGCTGGCGGCGACAGGAGTGCCGTTACCGGGGGCACCAGGGTCCTCTCCGATCAGATCAAAATCGAGGTCACCGCCAATCCCGGGGAAAGCTTCATGGACCGCATGATCGGCCTCGTGGAAGGCGCACAGCGCCAGAAGACGCCCAATGAGATCGCCCTGACCATCCTGCTGGCAGCCCTGACCATTATTTTCCTGGTCGTGATCCTGACCTTGAAATTATTCGGACTCTACTCAGGCATATCCTTTTCCATCACCGTCCTTACCACCCTGCTGGTTTGTCTGATTCCGACAACAATCGGCGGTCTATTAAGCGCCATCGGCATTGCCGGCATTGACCGGCTGGTACAGAAGAACGTCCTGGCCATGAGCGGCAGGGCCGTCGAGGCGGCGGGAGATGTGGATGTGCTGCTTCTGGACAAGACGGGGACCATCACCCTGGGCAACCGTCAGGCCACGGAATTTATCCCCGCCCCCGGCGTATCCGCTCCGGAACTCGCCAATGGTGCACAGCTCGCATCCCTGGCGGACGAGACGCCGGAAGGACGGAGCATCGTCGTCCTCGCCAAGGATTTTGGTATGCGCGGACGATCCATTGCCGAGATGGCACAGGCGACCTTCATGGCCTTTTCGGCCCAAACCCGCATGAGCGGCGTCGATATCGACGGCAGGAAGATTCGGAAGGGCGCCCCCGATGCGATCATGATTTTTACCGGCAGAGATTTCCCGGCCGACGTCACGGAGGCGATAGAAAACATCTCCCGGTCGGGAGGGACGCCCCTCGTGGTGGCAGAGAATGATCGTGTATTGGGCGTGATTCATCTGAAAGACATCGTCAAAGGCGGATTGAAGGACCGTTTCGAACGCTTCCGCGCCATGGGCATCCGGACCGTCATGATCACCGGCGATAACCGGCTGACGGCAGAGGCCATCGCCAAAGAGGCAGGTATGGATGACTTCCTTGCCGAGGCGCGGCCCGAGGACAAG
>JALNYP010000063.1 GCA_023229795.1 Syntrophobacterales bacterium | reverse complement strand
TCACCATGCGCCGATGGCTTGAAGCCAATCCCGACGACGAGTTCGCCAAAGATGTTCGAGCCAAACTGACCTCGGAACCCGAGCGCTACGCCGCTTACACGCGTGAATACCTGGGCTGGGGTGTGTTCGCGCTGATGCCGCGGTGATGCGTTGGCGCACCCGGCGGATCCTCACCGGCTGTGCCGCGCAACAGCTGGTGGCTCGCCGAGATGTGAGTGAGCCTGAATTCATTTCTTATGGTCTAGTTATCCGTGCAATCAACAGAAAGGTCTGTGGATGATCGGCGCTCCTGGGAGCTTCGCGCCCGTAATCGAGAACGCCAACGTCCGTGGACCCAATTTTTGTCGTTGATGAACCCATATTATCCTATTAAATAATCAAGTTAGTTCTTATAAAAAACGCACTTCTCAAAAGCTGCTCAGGTCTCTACCGCGACCAACAAAGAGAGGCTGCAGCGATCAACGTCCATCCAGCAACGGCCCAAATAACCTGCACCTGATAGGGCACCTGCCGCCCGAGGGTGACCAGGCGGTAGCCGTCCATGGGAGGAATAGGGATCAGGTTGAAGGCTCCGAAGGCCAAACTGACGATGCTCAGCAATTTCATTAAGTAGAGATCCAGCCGGATTCCTATCAACAGGGCCCCGAATCCGAGCACAATTGAGCCGGCGGGCCCTGCGGCGTAATACCATACCTGTCTGATCGTCGATATGCCGGTCAAGTCAGCCTTGACGCCGCCGCAAAAAGGGATAAGGCCAAGGGAGAAGATATTTTGGCGGTAGATAACCGGGGTGCCGATCTGGAAGGCCTGGATGGGGACGCCGATTGTGCGTAGCGCCAAGGCGTGGCAGACTTCGTGGAATATAAGGGAAATTAACAATGCAGCTAAGATTGTTATGCTATTCATTCACGAGTCCAAATGATTCAGCGCTTGCCGCGGATGATTTCGGTTAGCCTCGCCGGTTCGTCGGCCAGGTGACCTAGAGGGCTCTGCAGTCTTAGAGAATGGCCTCGATCCCTCTGCGGCGGATCACGTTCAGCAGCACGAGCGCCGCGCCGGTTGGACGCTTGGCGCCCCGCTCCAATTGCGACACATACCCAACCGTCACGTTCAGGTAATGAGCGAACACCGCTTGACTCATGTGTGCCCGTTCGCGCATGGCCCGTATGTCTTCTCCTGTTAGCGGTTCGACTTCGGCTTTGTCCTCTACGGCAAGATGGCGCATGGTGATTTTCCGGTAAGCTGCCTCATCCAGAATCCCCACTTGCTGCATGTCCTTGGCTGTCTCAAGCAGCGCTTGCGTCAACCGGGTAACCTTTTTGTTTTTGACCGTCATGTTGCCTCCTGTAAAATCCCTTCTCGAATCGCGTGCTCCAGGCGTTCATCATTCGCCTCAAGCCACGCCGTCGCAATCTCTCTCAACGTTGCCAGTTCATCGTCTCCGATGTTCTCACGCTCATTTTTCGCGAAACCGTAAAGGAACACCGCACGATCACCGGCATTGTAAGCGATCAGCAACCGATAGCCGCCCAAGCGTCCCTGCCCTGCCCGCGCTACCCGTTGCTTGATAACCCCGCAGCCTAAATCGGCATCCACGATCCCGCGCTCTGCCCGTTCAATAGCGTGGCGCAAACTGTCATCACCAATCCGCTCACGCCGCGCGTAGCGCACGAACCACTTTGTTTTTAAAATCCGCACCCCCACCCCCTCAACACTATAAACTATAACACTATAAACTATATATTACAAGCTTTTTATCTGGCTCAGGGATTGTTTGCAACACTCCGCCGATTTTCACCCTTAATCTTACCGAAAATCGAAAAGGGGCGTTTTTGAGTAGTTTTCAGTAATCCGCCTCCAATACCCCCTTGGTATTCTGTTTTCAAAAAGCTCAGGAGTTCGCCATGGGAGACATCGCCCCAGTTCGGCCCATAAGTTTAATGGAGTCGGTTAATCTGAACAGCCGGACGGTTTCGGCGGTTTTGTTATTGACCGGGTTGGCGCTATGCCTGGGGTCGGCCTTGGGCTTTACCAAAGCGCTTTGCCTCACCGAAGGCTGCAAGTTGTACCAGGCATACGGCTTCCTTGGTCTTTCACTGCATATCTGGGGAGCTGCCGCCTTCGGGACCGGCCTGATCTTGTTATTATGTCCGCTGGGCCGGCTGTCGGTATACCGGCGATTTCTGCATATCTGTTTGTGGGCGGAGATTGTCTTGCTGGCCCTCCAAGTGGTTTACATGCCATGCAGCGAATGCCTGCTGGTGGGGCTGATCTGGGGGCTGTTGGGGCTGGTGGAGATGCAGGGGCGGCTATCCGTGAAGGTCTGGTCGGCGGTGTTTCTGGTAGCCCTGGTCTTATTGGGCAAGGAGACGCTGCATCCCTGGCCGGTGTACGGGTCGGCGAATTCGGGGGTGAAGGTATATTTCAGTCCCTCATGTCCTGGTTGCAAGATTGAGATCAATAAGCTGCTGGCCGGTGGGGAAGTTGACGCTGGCCGGGTAGCTTTTTTCCCAGTAGCCTTGAAATCTGGTGACTACGAGCGTGTGGAGGCGTTTCAGAACGTACTTAAGCACACCTTGAACGTAGATCAGGCGTTTCAGGCGTGTTGGACTGCGACGGTTCATGCGCCCGCGGGTTGGTTTGAATGGCTCAGGGTCAGGTTTGGCCTTATGCGCAACCGGATGGTGCTGGCCCGCATGGGTGTAAACAAGATTCCGTTGGTTATCAGTGGATCGGCGGGCACGGTTACGGGCCCCCAGGTGAATGATTCTGGTGAGTGCGGTTTCGATAAGGGGAAGGACTGCGCCGACGATGGCGACAGCATAGGGCCTGATGCCCATCCCGACGGCCTTCAAGGGATTCGGCGCGACGGCTTTAAGATCAGGGGCAGGGTTTCGCAGGATCGTGGGGCTTCGGTTCTTGTTGCGCAGGCCCAAACTGAGGGCACAGAACCACTGATACCGGAGATACAGGTTCCGGATATCAGCGTGTATTTCCAAGATGGACAGGATGAAGCTGAAACAACCCCACAGTCCGGGGATGCAGATGAGGAGAACCATGAAAATCAGAGCCAACCTGACGAATAGGGAGCCTGCTGGGGGCGAACTTGGCAGGGAGGTCTGCGCCGCGGTGCCACTATTCGCCTGGTTTCTTGGTCCGGTGCGCTGGGTGGTTCAGAAAGACCCCGGTCTTTCTTATGTGGATCTCAATACGTGGTCCACTGCCTTCAAGGAGTACGGCTTTGCTTTCTGCCTGGTTGTCGGTGCCACCACCGTTTTGTACCTGAGTTCTCCCTATCTGTGGGCAATATGCCTGAAGCTTTATGGTCGTGTCCGCCATCTGTGTTTGGTCTGGAATGATAACACGAAAACACGATAGCAGTAAAAGAAGAATCATGGTGATGAAACTATTCCAGCACGAAGAGGCCGAAGCCGCTATGGATTTCGCAGATCAGGGAGGTCAGGCCCTGCATGTGTGGAAACCCATCGTTGGTCACTGGCCGGAAGCCCCGTCATGTTTCAAGCGCAGTTCCACAGAATGGGCTCACTTGCTCGACCGTAATCTCGACCGTCTTATCGCCACGGCTCGCTCTCTGGGAGTCGTGGTTATCGCCGTTAATCGTCGAGGGATGCGGGGCCAGCATATAGATTTGTGTGGCGGGCCCTTAAGAAAGGCCAGGGAGTCCTGCAGTGAGTCCTGAGAAATACCTTGATCTCAAAGAGGTCCTGCTTAATGCCGGTTACGACAAGGAGATCGCCTGGTCGGAGGCAGTGAAACCTCCGAAAACCGCTCTTGCTTTCTTCCATGAGTACGCCTGGGTAGTTCTTAATTCTGGGATGAAAAATCAGGTGGCCAGTGGCATCTGGTACAGGATTCTTGGAGCACTTGAAAGAAATTGCACGGTTCGAGCAGTTTTTAATCATCCTGGGAAAGCGGCGGCGATCCAGGATGCTTGGGATAACCGGGAAAAGCTTTTTCAGGAATATCAAATACAACCGACCGATAAGCTTCTTGATTGGCTTCAGTCCCTCCCTTGGATCGGCCAGATCACGAAGTACCACTTGGCCAAGAATCTCGGGCTGGACTTTTGTAAGCCTGACCGTCATCTAGTGCGCGTCTCCGGACAGTACGGGAGGACTCCGGAGGGCTTATGCGGCGAACTGGCAAGGATAACTGGTGACCGCATCGGCACCGTGGATTATGTCATCTGGCGGGCGGCGAACTTGGGGATGATCTAATGCCAGGAGTAAACGTCATTCGAGTTTTTCCAAGACCACGCCTACTCTCTTCTTGGTCTTTCTCTCTAACTTCAGGAAATACTTGATGTTAAATAAAGCCGTAGAAGCAATAGAAGAAAAAATCGCCAGTCTAAAAGACCGGACGGCCATGGTGATAAAAGACATCGATGGTTATTTATCTCATCCTGGCGCAAAGACGAAGCTGCGTCCGCGGATAGTGCAGAATAAGGGATACAGCAGTTTTTCAATAATCTGGCAAAGGCTGGTTTATTATAATTTTACGAACCGCCGGGCCATATTAAAGGCAATCCGGAAGGGGCGAGGTTATTTAGTACCCAAATCCCGTTTGTTCTCACACTGCCGGAACTGCGCCAGTTGGGAAAAGGATTACATCTGGGAGAAAGAGCGGGAATTTGCTCGGGTGAGGCGGAAGGTGGCTTTATTGGGCCAGGGAGTCAGTGCGCTGAGACAGTGCTGCGCCCTATGGACAGCCGTAACGCCGGAGCAATGCGGCTACACCCCCACGCCGGTTACTGCCGTTGCCTGCATGGAGCCCCAGGAAGTTCTCGATACCCTGCCGATGGTATTTATGAGTTTAAAGGATCGCACTCACCGCGAGGCAGCCGAAGTATTTTCTAGCCTTTCAGGGGATGTGCGCACGAAATTAAGACCGATGATAGTGTCCGGTAATGGCGACGGCGCTTTCACGGTTGAGTGGGTAAAGCCAAATGGTTGCGACCCCGTTACACGCGAGCCCATTGAACGTCAGATCCCCCGGGAGGGCAGATATTCGATCCGCCGGTCCCGTTTGTTGGCGCACTGCCGGCTTTGTGGGGAAGAAGAGCAGGAGTTCATCTGGGAAAAGGAGTTGGAGTTTGCCCGGGTCAGAAAGCAGGTTGATTTGTTGACCCAGGCGATAACGGCGCTGAAGCAATACGCCAAGGAAGCCGACTAAAGGAAACGAAAATGTCCGAAAACCTATCTTTAAGCCGGAGTTTTGATGAAATTGCAGACCTCATGCATTCGGTGGAAGAAACACAACTGACAGGGAGAGGTAGCCAATATCCGGACCTGACCTACGAGGACGGCATCCGGGAAACCATTGGTTGGTTGTTTGAAGATGGGGATCGTCCTTATAAGGGCGCCAGGGGGACTCGTCCCAGCAGCAGTGAGGTCAAGTAATGATAGATGCCCACCTGAATGTTATTGCCGCCAAGATCGGCATGGCACCCCACACCCTAAAGGTCTGTCTCGTGGTGGGAGGTGTGGGGGTCTATGTCGGGGAATGTTTTAAGAACTGGATCGCCCCTCGGATCATCACCTGGCAGACCCGCAAAGAAGGACCCCGAACCAATATCCGGAGCGGAGCCCATGGGAATCCGGGTGAGTTTCGGTGATACGGGAGAAAAGCCATCCTAACCGCAATACAGCATATTTGCGATGTCAGCGTCTTCATGGGGGATGCTCTCACTATCGTCGCTGCCCTGATTGCGCTGATTACCGGCCTGGGGTTCTGGGGGGCTGGATATCCTGGCAACCTCGGGAGCTTAGGCCATGAAAATCTTTGTGCACCAGGTGGTGGGGGATCATTGCCTTACTGTTGCTGATGGCCGCAGACTTTATAAGCACTTCATCCCCGAGTTGCAGGCCGCCCGGGAGGTTGAGCTTGATTTCAGCGGCGTCTGTGTGATCGGCTCCCCCTTTTTCAATTCTTCCCTTGATTTTTTACTGCGGGATTTTGAAATGGAGGAATTGCGCCGGCTGGTGAAGGTGTCAAATCTTGACTCGCAGGCCCAGGCTGTTTTGAAGCGGGTGGTGAAGAACTGCAACCTGTACTATCGCAGCACTCCGCCGTAGAAACTGCTCCGCAGAAGCCGATGCTGCAGCGCGTCAACCTTGGGGTGGTATCCATCATATTCCTGGTGCTCTCGCTGGTTGTCGGAGTCGGGCAGACGGCACTATAGAAGCCCTCCGCTTGAGTTGAGGGAGTATTCATCATCCGGAGTATGATCGGGGCAATTATAGGAGAAGCCATGGCTAGATTTACTGATCATGAATACGCCTATGTCCGCCGCCCCAACTATGAATTTACCGCTTTTGTCGTCTGGCTGCTGGCTTCCCTGGGGGTTTTGGGTTTGTATCTCTCTATGAGCTTACCGGTTCTGGTTTATCAGACCATGGGTGCTGTTTGCCTCAGCATGGCGCTGGGCCGCAGTATGCCAGCGCTCCAGCGATACCTGAAAGAGCGGCAGATGAAGGGAGGTAAGGCAGGCATAGATTTCATCTCCTGGCAGGTAATCAAAGACAAAGCGACCGGTCGCGGCAAGCGAGCCAAGGGCAAATCGTCGGCCCCTGGCGGGCAGGTTTGGATAGGCCGCGGCTTCCCCTGGAGGCAACAGGAAATCCAGAAGGCGACCGAAATCATAGACAACCCCCCCGAGTGGTATCAGGGCAGTGAGGGCAGATGGATTCATGGGTTGGGCGACCGCAATAACGAGGATCTAGATGTCCCGATTCAGGAGTTGGAAGGGCATACCTTGATCGTAGGCAGCACCGGCACAGGAAAGACGCGGTTATTCGAATTTATGATCTCCCAGGCGATCTTTCGCAACGAGCCGGTAATCGTCATCGACCCCAAGGGCGATAAAGACTTAAGCGATAACATGCGGCTGGCTTGCGCCCGGATGGGTGCGGCGAACCGCTTTCTGTTTTTTCATCGGGGGTTTCCCGAGCGCAGCGTGCGTCTGGACCCATTGAAGAACTGGAACGAGCCCACGGAGGTTGCCTCGCGGGTGGCAGCGCTTATACCCTCCGAAACCAAAGTTGACCCGTGGTGGGCCTTTGGTTGGAAGGCGCTGGAATCGGTGATCCACGGAATGGTGTATCTGGGGTTAAAGCCGAATTTAATGGAATTGCGCCGTTATGTCGAGGGGGGTGTAGAGGATATCCTTTGGCTGGCTCTAAGGAAATACTATGCCGATAATTGGCCTGGGCGTGAAATCAAGAAAACCAAGCTCGACGACGCACTCAGGGAATATCAGCAGCTGTCTGCACAGAAACCGGAGACCGCGGTTGACGGTCTGAAAACCATGTATTTGCACAACCGCGAGCATTTTCAAAAGATGATCTCGTCGCTCATTCCGATTTTAAGCATGCTCACTGCTGGCAACATGAGATATTTGTTATCTCCGGAGACGGATGACGGCGACCCGCGGCCGGCGTTGGATCTGTCGAAGATTATCGAGAAAAACGGCGTGCTTTACATCGGTTTGGACTGTTTGTCCGATCCGACGGTGGGCAGCGCCATTGGCTCTATTCTGGTGGCGGAATTATCGGCGGTGGCCAGCGCCCGGTGCAATCGGGAGGGTCAGACCCGTCCGGGGCCGCTTAATGTCTTTGTGGACGAGGCAGCGGAGGTGGTTAACGATCCCGCGGTGCAATTGCTGAACAAGAGCCGGTCAGCGGGATTTCGGATTGCGATAGCCACCCAGACCCTGGCGGATTTGATGGTGCGCACAGGTACTTCAGCCGGGGCCCGGCAGGTCATAGGCAACGTGAACAACTGGATTGTCTTTCGGGTGATAGACGGAGAGACGCAGAAATATATTTCCGAGGCGTTGCCGCAGACGGTGGTGCGGTGGGTGGACAAGGGCTATCGCAGTGGGACGCGATCAGACGACCCCATGCAGTTTAACTCCATGTACACAGAGGCCGTGCGGGAAAGGCCGTCGCATTTGTTTCCGCCGGCACTGCTGGGGGCGCTACCAACATTGGACTATTTCTGCAAGTTTGCGAACGGCACAACCTGGAAGGGCCGGTTGCCCATTATTCAGTTTTAATTTTCGGCTATTCGTGTTATCGTGTTATCGTGCTTTAACAGAAAACCCTAAAAAACAACCTTAATCGCTATAATTCAGGCCCGCAAACAGAAAGCAAGCTGCCCATAATTTGTTCATTGTTGATGAGGAGAGGCCCAATGTCAGATTTTAAGCCCCGCGAAATCCGGATGGTCCCCAGGACAGAGTTGCAGCGGCAGAAGAACTACCTGGAACTAGTACCTCGCCCGAGCGATGAGGATTACCAGCTCCTCAAGAGGGACATAGAACGCGACGGCTTAAACCCAGCGCTGCCCCTCGTCGTCAACGACGACGAAGTGGTTTTGGACGGCTACACCCGCTTACAGATCGCCGATGAATCCGAGTTGGAGTGGGTCTACGTGAAAACCCATGAATTTGAAGATCATTACGCCGAGAAAATGTTCATTATCAACACCAACCTGCATCGCCGGCATTTGACCACGGCGCAGCGGGTGGAATTGGGTCTGAAGCTGGAAGAAATCGAACAGGAAAAGGCCAGGGAGAGGCAGCGGCAGGCCGGGGACCAAAACTTGAAACAGGGTAGAAAAGCCCAGGAATCGGCGAGGGTTAGTGATGGGTCTCCGGTTAATCCGAAATCGGATGAACCGGGAAAACATGGGCAAGCCTTAGATCATGCGGCCCGCCAGGTGGGGGTTGGTCGGGACACCTTGTGGAAAGGCAAGAAGATCAAGGAGGCCGCCGAAACAGACCCCGAGGTAGCGGAGGCCTGGGATAAGGCCAAACAGGGCAAGGCTACGGTGAACCAGGTCTACCAGCAAGTTCAGGAAAAAACCGGAGCAAAGAAAAGACCCAGGCAAATAGCCTCTCTCACCCCCGCTGAAGAGCAGTTGCGTAAAAAAATTATGGAGCCGACCTATTTGGAAAGAATGACCGAGATCCTCCCCGTCCCTCCCCCCAGACCCGATGAAGAACTGATGGAGGCCTTATATCATGTCGGCCGTCTTAAAGGTATTCCTCCCGAGGCCATTGACGGCGCCATCGAGATTCATCCGGATGTTATGTGGTGGTGGCGCCTCTGGTCTCAGGAGCTTTTTGATCCCCATCTGGCCTGGTTGATGACCACTGAAATCGTGGAGGTCTGGCAGAAACGCCAGCGGGCCGCGCAGCCGGAGGAGATGCCGATTCCGGACGACGCTCAAACGCTGGGACCCTGGGCTCTGGATTATGTGCACCAGACTGGGCTGGAGGCATTGCTGCGGGAGTTTCCGGCTAACTCGGCGCATTTGATTTACAGCGACGCGATGGCCGACCTGGAGCAGGTGGGTATGCTGGGAGATTTGGCCGCCCGGGTGCTGACCTCGGGCAAGTATCTCTGCGTGTACGTGGACAAGCGCTGGCTTCCCGAGGCCATGTCCCGGCTGTCCGGCGCGGGGCTGACTTATTTTTGGTCCTGCTCGGTGTTCCGTACCAAGCAGGAAGTTCCGGATCTGCACATCCGGGAGAAATGGCGGTTGCTGCTGATCTACCGGAAGGGTGAGGCCTCCGAAGCGGGCTGGGATTGGTTTGATGACGGGGTTGAAGACCATCACATCTCGAATCGATTCATCATCCGGCAATTGCTGAAAGGCTTGACCTATCCTGGGCAGTTAGTGGTTAACCCCTTAGTGGGAACTGGCATCACCGGCCAGGTGGCCCGGTCGCTGGGGAGACGCTTCTTGTGTTTCGGGGCAGAGGAAACCGACGTGCGGGCTGCCAACCAGCGCATCAGCCAGGTACGCCTGGCTGAGGAAAGCGCAACATAGGAGGGGAGGAAGATTAACGAATTAATGTCCCGCGTGTTAGAGTCGGCGATGCTCCGGTCGCGGCGAAGCAGTTTCGTAAAGCAATACTTGTATATGCTATGGCCGGGATCGGAAGGTCTTCTGTTGGAGTTGGCCCGGCGCGTAGGAGACGAAATCAGTTTGCCGGGCGAGCCGGTGTCTTTACTGGCGGGCAGCCTGGCGGAGGGGACCAATAATTTCTATCGGCGCAAAGGCCGGTACAATCCTGCCACCTGGGATCAGAACGTTTTTCTGCATTATTTCCAGGGGGTGTTTTCTCGAGCGGCGGCAGTTTTCGGTTGCCGGGTGCGGGCCTCGAATGGTGGGGCCTGGGAAGTGGCAGAGCGGCCCTACCTGGATTGGCGGCTGGAGAATCCCGGGAATATAGAGGTTAGTTGGGAGGACCCTCAATCGGCCACGAAAGGACTTTCCGGCGACGGTGACGGAGCCGGGCGGTTGTGCCGCTTAGTCCTGTCCGATAGCAATTATCCTTGCACTTGGGCCGGGGGGCGGTTGTTGGACCTGTTGGGAGGAAACGTCGATCATGGCTAGTGGTGATCGCGGCTTGTCGCTTATCGGGATATCTTTGCCCGTCTTGACCTTGGTTTTATTTTTAAGCGAACTAGGGCTGATTTTTTTGGCTCTACCCGCTTCTCGGATGAAGCAGGTGCATGTTAGTGAACTGCAGATGGTGCAGAGGCAGTTGGGGGAGGAGGTCTTACAAAGCATCGAAGCCACGTCCTCCGGTTGGTTTAAACGGTTCGTAGTGGACACCGGGGTGCTGGCGAGCAGTTATTCTCTGGCCGAACGCCGGGGCAAGGACCCGTTCGACGACCGCGGCTTGGGCAGCTGGTTCGCCAACCGGCTGGACGTGTTCTGGGTGGCGATTCGTCAGATGCTATTTCGGTTCGGGGTGGTGGAGCTTTGGCTGCCCTGCGCCCTGTTGTTTATTCCGGCCGCGTTTATTGACGCCGTTTTGCAGCGGCAAATATTGAAGTATCAGACGGGTTCTTCCAGCCCCCTGATGTATCGTATCGCCGAGTGGATAATCGCCGGGGTGTTCATGGTCCTTTTGCTGTCCCCTTTGATGCCTGTCACCATGATGTCGCCCCTGGCGGTCCCGGTGGGTTTGGGCGCGGTCGCCTTTGCGCTGTGGTTCGCGGTAGTGAAGAGCGCCAAGCGATTTTAGCAAAAAACTCGAATTAGATAGTTCAATCATTAAATTTCGGCAGACATATTCGTCTGCCGTTTTTTTATTGTGTAGGTGGAGATACAGCTAACCAGTCGAACTATAGATTCAAACTGCCAAATCGGGCTTCGTCGCCCTCCCCCGTAAGGAGGAAGTCATGAAGAAAACCTGCTTGTCTGTGGTCTTGATTTTAACCATGTTGGTATTTTTTGGCTCTCTGCTGGGATGTGGTCAAGCCAGCCGTGAGGTTAGCCAGGTCAAACTCGGCATGACCAAAGCCGAGGCGGTTGCAATTTTAGGTAAACCCCAAGAAAGGCAAACCACGGCTCAAGGTGAGTTGCTGAGCTGGCGGTTTGAGGGCCAAAAGGTTTTGCTGGTGCTCAACCAGGATAAGGTTACCGGCAAACAAGTAACTGGCCGCAAGGTTCGTTAGGAGGGGGCCATGCATAGAAATATCAAAATTATCTTGTGCGCCGTCATGCTCACATTGGCGCCGCTGTCGGCCTGGGCCAACGTGGCCGCGATTTCTTTCACCGATCCGGACAGCGCTACGCAGACCGTCAGCCCTACGACGCAGTATATCAACGCCGCAGGTCCGCTTACCCTGTATCTCAAGGCCAGTCAAGGCCTGAAGGCTGGCTATTCCATAACCAACGCCAGTGGCCAAAACGTGGTTGCGCCGACGATGACCTCGGTGGTCGGCAGTTCGGACAGCTTCACCGTGCTCGGCCAGACCTACTATGGCAAGGTGGTGACCACGCCGGCTCTGAGCGACGGGACATACCACTTATCCTCTAGTTATTATAGCAATGATTGTGTGAGCCATGATTTAAGATATGAATGTACGGCCTGGTGGAATGGTTGTGTCCAATGGGGCTATGCAGATTACGGTTGTAATGCTTATTCCTGGATAAATCACAGCGATGGGTCGCCTACCTATACCATCGTGGTGGACCGGACACCGCCGGCGGCAGGGGGAATGCTTTGGGACTCAGATTATTACAGCGGCGCCGTCACGGACAACCTGCTTGTAGGCCCTTATGGGACAAAGAAGATTTCGGTGAATGGTGTAAGTGATGGAGTAAGCGGGATTGCCAGCGTCCAGTTCGAAAGTTTCAATCCGGGCAATGGCAGCGTGTACTATTCGCTTCCAGGCTGGTACGACGCCTCGACGCAAAGGGTAGGGATAGGAACGGGGCAGTCCGAGTCTGTTGCCATCGGTACCCATCTGCCGAACACAAGCGGTCCCCTGGGGTTGAGATTCATCATCTACGACATTGCATGGAACAGGCGGGTAGTCGAGAATACCGTCAATTATAACTTGGAGCCCCCTGCTATCGTTTCCTGGCAGTACTACCGATCCGATACCGGCTGGAGCGATCTTACGGCTGGCGATCTATCCCTTCGTTCCAACGCCCCGGTAGCCGTATCCAAGATCAGGGTTGTGGTGGAGCCGCGCAACTATGACCAGGTGTTTGTCGAGCCGGTAAGCGGCACCTGCACAATTCCTGTAGGGCAGACGGAATGCACTCTCGACGCCAATATTGTTCCCACTCCTGGGACAATGGAATTGCATAATACGTATTGCTATGTAAAAGACCCGAATAATATTAGCACCTCTCCATCTAAACAAACAATCTTTGGATGGGATTTGGTCCCTCCCTCCATCACTTCCTACACTTTGGATCTTCGGAGCCAGACAGTTACATTCCAGATTAATGAGCCTCAGACCGGGGCGTTTGAGGGGACGGTCGGGGTTGCCAGGGGCTGGTTGCTGGCGCGTAACTCCGCTACCGGCCAGGAGATGCAACTAAACGGCACAATTACCAGTGTGGAGGGGGATACTCACCAGGTCGCCGTAAGTTATGACTCCCTGCCGGAAGGCGACTGGCAGTTCACCCTGTGGGCCCAAGATAATTTCGGCAATACTGCCAGCCAGCCTAAGGAGGTGGTGGCGGTGGACCATACCCCGCCGACGGTGTCGTTTTTTAAAGACGCCGCCGCGATGTCCGACCACGACCGGATCGAAGACCTGAGTCGGGTCAGTTTTACCGTCAGCGACAACGCCGACCCGTCTCCCCAGGTCCAGAGCGTGCGGCTGACTGGCGGGCCCCAGGGGATGAACGTAACCCTGGCCTACCGCCGCCAGGACGGGGCTTATGTCCCGGAGTACCCGTTGATGTTCCCTTCCATGGGGGCGGCGTACGCCCTGGAGGTGTCGGCCCAGGACGCCTCGGGCAATGTGGCAACCCGGACGGTGCCGTTCACATACGCACCGCCGGAGATCAAGATAGCCTCCACCGGCAAAGACACTTTGAACCTGCCGGTGATTCCCGCCGATGTGGTGCATATTGACGGAAAGCAGGCACTGTCCAGCGGGGTTATCACGATGGGTGGGGCGCCGCTGGCCGGGACCTATGACCTGGCATTGATGTCGAGATCGACCTCCACCACCACGCTGGTGATCCAGGGGTTATCGCTGGCGCCCGGCGAGCAGAAGACCCTGGCGGGCTATGATTTCGGCGCCGCCGGCGGCAGGTTGAACCTGCCGATGCGAGCCGAGGAGCCAGGCCAGGTGGATCTGCTGGTCATCATCACGGCGCCCAGCTATCCATTGGTCACCGCGCAGGTGAACTTTTGGCGGCCGGAGGTGCAGTTGTCGGCGGACCCGGGTTGGGCGGTGCAACCAATTATCCAGACCCAGCGCATTGATCTGCTCAAAGGGTCCGGGACGCTTTGCCGGTTGACCAAGTATGCGGAAGAAGCCCGGGTAGCCGACCCCATCAACGACCCGGTCTGCCTGGTACAATGGAGCGGGTTGCCGGCCAATTACCAGGGGAGTGCAAATTCTATGAGAGGGGTGTTGCCGCCGACCGGCGACTTCACTCCCGGTTACGAACTTTATATTTATAACAATGGCCAGCAGTACAAGGTGGCCAGCGGCACGGGCCAGGCGCTGGAACGTGCGTCGATCCAGAATCTGGCGTTCACGGTGAAGACATCCCCGGAGGTCGCGAGCTTTTATCGTAAAGTCCAGGACGTTGCCGTCAAGTTGCAGTCCAACGGCACTTACAAATGTCCGACAGTGGCAAATACTGTGGCCGAGGCCCAGGAAGAAGAAGCCAACCAGGTGGTGTGCCTGGTGCGCTGGCTAAAGGTGCCCGCGGGTATGCAGGCCACCGGGCCTTCGTCGTGGGACGCCGTGGCGCAGTTGACCGGCAATTTTGCCCAAACCGGGGACCAGGCGGTGAACTGGACGGTAGACCTCTACAGTCCGTATGGGACGATAGAGAACGCCGCGACCGGCAACACTACTCTTACGGTGGTAAACCCGCCTCTGCCGGAGCTCTCATTTGAGGCCGGGCTCTATGGGGAGAAGGTCAACGACTCGTTGTATATCATGTCGGAGTTGAAAGGCGGCGAATTTGGCAAAGTGAAATTCGGCACCAAGCTGACCAATACGAACATGACCCTGGAACTGGATGGCACGGACGAAGGCCATACCAGTCGGCAGTATGTCTCGGCCAACAACGTCATCTCCAGCCGCAACCTCAAAACCGGGGAGTTGGGTCTGTGGGAAAATCGGCAGGTGATTGCGAAGCTGTATTACACCAACCTGCCCGACTGGGTGGTAGAAAAGCAGATAGTGGTGATGGGGATACCGTCCAAGCGCATCAAGGCAACGCTGACCGCTATGAACCAGACCCTGGACACCTCGGGGGTGCCGGTGAAACTGGCCGTGGGGGTTCCGGGTCCGCACGATGAGATAATCTCTAATGAGTTAACGGATGGAGCCTGGCGGGTCCGGTTCGGCTACCTGGATCGGAAAAACGAGTTCCAGACCCTGACGGATTATCAACCCCTGACGAACGGGGTTGCGGAAACCGCCCTTACCGGCTTCCAGATCGGCTTCCAAAAGTTGCAGGCCCAGGTGGAGTTGGTGCCGCCGGCAGGCAAAGACTTTTATTCACGGAGTCTAGAGTCGAATATTGCTTATTCGACGGTGTTGAAGGGGACAGCCCCGGAAGGCCAGATTTATTCCCGCACCCTGACCGGCCCGGCGCCGTTGAATACGGTCATGTCGTTGCAGGTGGATTCGGACACTCGGCGGGTGATGGGCAGCGTGGTCTGGCAGATGAGCGCGGATAACGGCGCCTCCTGGCAGAACCTGGAGGCCAAAGCTCCGTATCAAATCACGACTAATGTCAATGCAGGCGCATACATCGTCCGGGCCCAGATGACCAATAGCTTAAGCGGCGCGGTGGGCTATTCGGAAGGTGTGCAGCTCATCGCTTATAAGGTGCCACAGTTGGAACTCTCCGCACCGGCGGCGGTGATTGTCGGCACGCCGGTGACCTTGAAGGCCCAGGTGACGGTTGACAGCCAGCCGGTGCCGGCTGAGGACGTAATAATCGAGTGGTATAACCGTACCGGCGAGAAGCTGCTTACTGGCCCCAGTCTTGAGGTCACGCCGACAGACACTGCCTCGTTGCTCTATACGGTGCAGACGAGAATGGCGGCGGCTCCGGAGTCGGACAGATCAGCCTGGGTTAGGGGCAACCTCTATGTGCGGGTGGTGCCGCCCAGGCCTCCCACGGGCCTCATCGCCGTACCGACTTACATGGAATACAATCTGGTGGCGGCCAAGACCTATGTCTCTACCGCCAAATTGAACCTGACTGCGGGGTTGGACCCGGCGATGTATCCGGTGCGCGGCGAGTGGCATCTCCCGGATGGCAGTATAGTTAAGGGTCCGGACTTGGAATACAGCCCCACGGCGCAGGATGCCGAGAAGCACCGGGCCTTGATGGAGTACGTCGCCTGGATCGAAGGTTTCAAAGAGCAGACGCTGGCCACGTTCAGGCGGGCGGTGACGGTGGGGACCTATGCCTGGCCCGAGTTCCGGGTGGATACTAAGATCGCCCCGGAGGTGGCCCCGTCTTTGGTGACGCTGACTGCAACTCCTGAGAGCGGCTATAGCGGCAAGCTGGAAAAACCGGCGTATGCCTGGCAGTTGCCGGCCGCAGCGCAGTTAGTGCGGGAACAAGACCAGGGCCGGGTCTTGCAGGTGAACTTCCCGGAGGCGGGCAGTTTCGAGGTCGGGGTGACGATCACCGACGCCCGGGGGGCGACTGGGCAAGCGAGTGGGACCGTGACTTTGGGGGAACCGGCTCCCTTCCAGGTGGTGTTCGCACCGTTGTTTTCCAACTCGTTGCACCGAGAGTTGCTGGACCTCACCCTGCGGGCCAACGTAACCGGTGGCCATCCCCAGGACCGGCTGGCGGAATATCTGTTTACCATCAACTCGCCTGACGCCCAGGTTACGAGTTTCACCGGCAGCGGGGTTATCAAGGGCTTAAAGGCCGGGGATTATACGGCGCGTTTGCAGGCGCTGTCCAAGCTGGGCAAGGTGGTGGAGGCGGACTATCCGCTGAGCGTCATTGCCAACCAGCCGCCAACCTGTCAGGTGACCACCTGGGAAGCGGGGGACTATCGCTGGTGGAAGGCGGCTTGCCAGGACAGCGACGGCCGGGTGGCGGGTTATCGCTGGTATCAGGACGACAAGTTGATCAGTTCAGGGCAGTCCATTCGGGCGAAGAAGTCTGACCTTACCGGGACCTGGCGCTTTGAGGCGCTGGACGACGCCGGCGGGACGTACTGCGAGACCCTTATTGGTCCTGCTGGACAATAAAACCTACTTTGCCATTTTTAGGTGGCCTTCGGTTCCTCGGCCGAAGGCCTTTTTCTTTTCTGCCGAAATCTCCCCAAAAAAGGCCTTTTTTCGAACTCCCGAAAAATTTGGCCCGATTAAACTGAAATCATCATTTCACCATCGCCCCCATGCTAATCCGGGGGCCATACCCGCCTCGGCCGACCTGGATCTCTTGAGCCCGGGCGGCCGGGGCAAAAGGAGGATTGATTGGACCAGATCAGGATTCCCACTGAAATAGATACCCCGGACCAAGTGCTGTTGTGGAGCATGGATGAATTCGTGCCTTTCATGTGTTTCCTGGTGATCGGCAACCTGACCGGGCATGTGCTCATCGGCTGCCTGATGGGGGCGGTGCTGGGTCATCTGTACAAACGCTACAAGAACACCCGCCCAGACGGCTATCTTAATCATCTTATCTATTGGTTCCTGGGAGTGGGAGAGAAAGGCCTGACCTTCGTTAATCCTTATCGGCGCGAGTTTTTGCCCTAAACAAGCATGAAAACAAGAGAGCACGAAAGAAAGATATGGATATCAAGAAGTTCTTGTCAAGCTATAGAGGCATCCGCACGGAGAACTTGTCTTACCGGGTGATCTGCGGAGTGTTATTGCTGTCGAACCTGATTTTAGGCGCGGCTGTTTTTGCTCGTAAAGATACGGTGGTGCTGGTGCCGCCTATGCTCAGGGAGGAGTCCAAGGTCAGCCTGAAGAAGGCGGACCAGAAGTATCAGGAGACTTGGGCGCTGTATTTTGCCCTGTTATTGGGCAACATCACCCCCCGCAACGTCGAGTTTGTGGCAGCGGAGATTGAAAAATATCTGGCCCCGTCGATCTACCAGGACGTGATAAAGGATGTGGTCGAGCAGGCCCAGGGCATTAAAGCGGCCAATCTGAGCACCACCTTCGAGCCCCGGGAACTGGTTTTCGACGACAAGACCGGCCACGTGCTGGTCAAGGGTCAGATGGTGATGCGGGGTGCTTTCGGCAAACCGCAGAACGTCGGCAAGACCTTCGAGTTCGAGATTGCAGTAAAGAATTATTACCCGCAAATTGCCTTTTTAAACGCCTACGATAAGAAACCCAAGGAGGAAAAACCTGATGCCAAGGCGAAAAGCAAAGAGCCTGAAACACCCCAGCCTGGCAATTAGCCTGCTCCTGGTCTTGGTCTTGATTTTGGGGGTGGCCGGGGTGGCTTGGGGGCAAGAGAATCCCTCTGAAGAGCGGGAAGTGAAAACCCAAATTCCTGACCTCCAGGGGCAAGCCGGGGAGAATTTGGGCGCGGTGCGGGATGAGATTATGGCGGCGCTCAATAAGGTGAACACCGGGAGCAAAAAGCGGTCTCGGTCTTCTGGGGTCGGTGTGCATGAGAGTCCGGTTGTCAAAGTGGAGCCTGGCCGGAACCTGACCCTGACCGTAGCCGGGGACCAGCTGAACCGGATCGTCACGCCCTTTAGCAATCCGTTGGTGCACTCGGTGAGCAAGGCCAAGATCAACGTGGACGGCTCGGTGGTCTACATCAGCATCGCCCAGGATGATGGTCCCACCACCATGTTCATCACGGAAAACGGCGAATCCGACCCCAGCATCTCCCTGACCCTGGTGCCCCAAAACATCACGCCCCGAGAGATTCGCCTGTCTCTGGCGGGCGGGTCGGTCGGGTCGGTGACCGCGGTGTCCAGCAACGGCAAAGCCGCCAAATGGGAAAAGAATCAACCGTACACCGAGGCCATCGAGAAGGTTATGTTGGCGACGGCCCGAGGGGAAGTGCCGCAGGGCTACTCTTTCCATAACCCCGTTCCTCCGGAAGTTCCCTTACCGCGCTGCGGGATGGCGGTGCGGATTGAACCCCGGCAGGTGATGGAGGGACACAACTTCCTGATGGTGGTATCCAAACTGACTAACATTTCCTCCGGGACCCTAATGGTGGACGAATCCTCGTGTTACCAGGAAGGGGTGCGGGCGGTAGCGGTGTGGCCCAACGTCAAGTTGAATCCGCGCCAGAGCACTGAATTGTACGTGGTGTATCAACGGGGGGCGGGCCAGAAACCCAGTAGGCGGCCCAACGTTTTGAGTACGCCGCTGCTGTCCGACGAGGAGCCCGCGAAAAAATTCACTCCACGTCCCCGCTCCGAGCCGCGGGAAATCGCGGTCAGTTCGCGGCCGATGTCGTCCCACCTGCCCTGACTCATAAGAAGGAATCATGGCGCAATTCAACTTGAAAGCCTGGCTGGACGCCTTCTACCAGCATCTTGACCCCAAATACAAAAAGTATCTTTGGATAGCTGCGGTGCTGATTGCGGTGATGGGAGTGCTGTTCATCGGCGTGAGCAAAACACCTCCCAAGAAGCCGCCTGCTGAATCCAAGACGGCCAGAAACATTTTCGGCGGGGGAGACAAATCGCATTTTGCAGTGGTCCAGGTGAACTCGAAATTGGAGCAGATGGAACGCGAGAACAAAGAGCTGCGGGACAAAGTAGAACGCTTGAGCGACAAGAAGGCGCAGGAGCCGGCCCTCGATCTGGGCAAGGTGCAGTCGGAGGTCGCCAAGCAGGTGCAGCAGCAGTTGGCCAAGCTGGAAAAGCTGGAACATGAGAAAAAGAAACCCGAGGCCCAGAAGGAAGGAACTCATAAAGAACCATCCGGTCAGAAAACTCCAGCCGGGGCCGGGGCCCATAAGCGGGGTCCGCAGGTGGCCGATAATAAACCAGGACCCTATGCGGGGGCCAAACCCAGGTCGGCGGGTGGCCCCGGCGTCCCGGTGGCCTCCACGGCCCCTGAGATCAGGGTGATCGCCGCCTCATCGGAAAGCAAGGATCGGATGCAGTTCAAAGACGAGAAGAAAAAAGACCAAGACCAGGGCATCGAGACTTTTTTGCCAGCGGGAAGCATCTTTTCCGGCACTTTGATCACCGGCCTAGATGTCTCGTGCGGCAAGAGTTCCAAGAAAGACCCGTTTCCGGTTTTGTTGAGGATCAAGAAAGAAGCGATTTTACCGAACATGTACCGGGCGGACGTCCGGGAGTGTTTTCTGATTGCGGCCGGCTGGGGGGATTTGGGGTCGGAGCGGGCCTATCTGCGGGCGGAGCGGTTGAGTTGCATCCGGGAGGACGGCAAGGCCATCGAGACCAAGATCGACATGTACGCGGTGGGCGAGGACGGCAAGGCCGGGGTGCGGGGCCGGGTGGTGAGCAAGACTGGGGCCTTATTGAGCCGGGCGCTGCTGGCCGGCTTCATGCAGGGCTTCTCGCAGATCTTTACCAAACAGCCGGTGTTGCAGATCGGCACCGGCGCGGCTCAGAAGGAGGCGCCGTTCCAGTCCATGCTGAGCAAGGATTCCATGCAGAGCGCCGGGTTGTCAGGCACCGGGTCGGCCTTGGAGCGCTTGTCGAAATACTATCTGGACATGGCCAAAGACATCTTTCCAGTGATTGAAATCGATGCCGGCCGGGCCATAGATTTCGTCTTGATCAGCGGCAAAGGCCTTAAGCTGCAAACCCGAAAAGCGGAGCGGTAAGATGAAGATGGCGATGCCGCTGGCGCTGTTGCTGGTCTTATTGGGGTGTGCCGAGCATCAAGCATCACTTCCGCCGGCCGTCCTGGTGCGGGAGGTAGAGCCGCCGCCCCTGCGCTATCAGATCAAGTATCAAAACCGCGGCCTCCAGGTGGTTCCAGACTTTGCGGGTATAGACCGAAATGGCGAGTTCGTGGTGGTGCCGGTGATCCCCGAAGAGCGGCGTTATGGTTTCGGTGGTCCTGTTGGCCTCTTGGATAATCGGAGCGGCGCCGGGAACCTCGTACGACAGAGGCAATAGATCAAACCAAGGAGACTTTCATGAAATCCAAAGCAACCCCCTTATATTCGGCCATCATCGTATTGGTCAGTCTTATCCTGGTCTTTCTGATCCTTGGCTTGCGGATATCATCGGCCCGGGCCGAGTCGCCCTTTGGCGGCATCAAGACGGTTAAAAATCTGCCCATCCAGGGAGTCAAACTGATCGAATCCGACAAGGGCACGTTTTTCGTCTCGGAGAATGGTCGGTTTGCCTGGAAAGGGCCAATCTACGACCTTTGGAACGGCAAAAACGTGGCCACCATCGAGGATGCGGACACGGTGGTGAACCACATCGACATCAAGAAGATCGGGCTGGACCCGGACAAGTTAGCCACCTTGACCCTGGGGAAGGGGGATAAAGAGGAGATTATCTTTGTCTCCACCGATTGTCCCCACTGCCGTGATCTCTTGCAGCAGGCGGTGAAGTTGGGGGAACAGTACCGGTTCAAGGTGGTGATGGTTCCCATGGGCCAGAAGAGCATGGAGCACACCAAGCAAATATTATGCACTAAAGACCAACAGGCTTCGCTCCAGGCCCTGGTGAGCGGCAAGTTCGAAGCTTTAGGCTCGGGGGAGTGCGGCTCTGATCTGCAGCCTTTGCAGCACACCCTGGTGGCAGCGCGCATCCTGGGTCTGCGGTCGGTGCCATTTATGATCCGTCACGACGGCAAGGTGCAGACCGGGGCGGTGAAGGATTTGGCGGGCTGGCTGGCCGGCAATGATCCGGCTAAGGTGTTGGGGCAGGTTAAGACCAAGGAAAAGGAGGCCCAACAGTGAGAACGGTTCTTTTATGGGCGGCCATAACAATATTGCTGTCGGGGTGTTCGGCGAGTTATTCCTGCAAAGGGTATCCCGAGACGGTGCAATGTAAATCGGCCCGCGAGGTCTATGAGTTGACCAACAACCGGGATTCCCTGGAAAAGCCCAAGAACTCGCAGAACACCGATTGTCCAGAGTGCGGGGATAACCCTGGCAACCCGGGCAACCGGCAGAATCTGACCCCGGCTGCAGCCGCCTCTATGGAAGCGGTGCAGGGGTTAGGATATGTCGGCCCCATGCCGCTGCGTTCCCAGGCCAAGATTATGCGGGTTTGGATGGCTCCCTGGGAAGACCTCGACGGCACCTTGCACATGCCCAACTTTATGTATGCGGAAGTGCAGGACCGGCGGTGGAGCATCGGAGAGCGGCGCATGCAAGTGGCGCCAACGATTACGCCGCTGTTGGACCGGAGCTTACCGGAAGCTCCTGCACGAACTCAAAGGCCTCCGGCTAAGACACAGGGTGGCAAGGGGCAGAAGCCTAAGGACCTGTCGAATCTGGATCTGGCTCCCCCGAAGGAAAATCCCCATCCCGCCCCGACCCTAGACACCAAGATAGACCCCGGAAAATCGAAAAACACCCCTCAAAACGCCTTTTTCAATCGCAAGACCGGGCAGATGAAGCAGGATAATTTATTTGGAACAGAGTGACACGCCCTATTGGGCGATTAAACCAAAGGAGGTTGGTAAGATGTTTAAGGAGCAGTTAAAAAAGGCTTATATCTTTTCCGGAATCGCTCTGGCTTTGTTCGTGGCCGGCCTGCTGATTCCTGACCTGGTACAGGCGGCGTCCACCAGCGGCCCGCTGTCGGACGTGTACACCAGTCTGACGGAATGGACCCAGGGTAACGTCGGCAAGACCATTTCCCTGGGGATGATCCTGGTTGGCATCGTGGGCGGGATCGCCCGCCAGAGCCTCATGGCCTTTGCCACCGGCATTGGCGGCGGCCTAGGCCTGTACAACTCCTCGACCATCATCGACACGGTGTTCAGCGCCACCCTGCATGCCGGCATGATTCATTAAGATGTGGCCATTCAGCCTAAAAAGGGATCGGATGGGCCAGCTTTTCCCGGTCCTGGCCTATGATCCGAAAGAGTTCATCTTCCACCTGGAGAAATCGTCCCTGGGGTTCGGTTTTCTGTGTGCGCCCGTGACCGGGTGCGACGACCGAATGTTCGAGAGGTTCAACAATCTTCTGAACCTGTCGTGGCCCACGGAGACGATTCTCCAGTTTTGTTTATGGGCCGGTCCCGACCTGGTGCCGGAGCGGATACTGCTGTCTGATGGCGATGATGAGTCGGAAGGGGTTTCGCAAAAGGAACAGGTCTCGGAAGTCTTGCAGGAGGTGCGGGCCAAGCGGGTGGAGTATTTGCGCCGGGGTGCGGAAGAGCCTTTTGACAGCACCGGCCTGATGCTGCGGGACCTCAAGCTGGTGGTCACGGCACGCTGGCCTGTAGCCCAATTTCCTCCTTCCGAAAAAGTGGCCCGGGAGGCCCTGGAGTTGCGGGATGCGGCCCTGGAGACCCTAAAAACCTGCGGTTTCCGGCCGCGGCTGTTCAACGTGGAGGACTATATCCGGTTCATGGAGACCATTCTTAACTGGTCGCCTGGGGCCGGGTGGCGGCAGTTTACCGAAGCGCAGTATGATCCCGGCCGGCTGATTCAGGACCAGTTGGCAGACTTTGAGACCGATTTGCGGGTGCATCGCCGGCATCTCACCCTGGGGGGCCAGGTAGTAAAAATAATGTCGCCCAAGCGGATTCCCGAGAGCACCTCTTTCGGCCTGGCGCAGCGATACTTGCTGGACCCCCTGACCGGCAGCCGGGGAGTGCGCGAGAACGTGCTGATTACCGGCAACGTTTATTTTCCCGATATGGAAAGGCTGCGGGGCAAGTTGGAGAAAAAGCGTCAGTGGGTGACCAACCAG
>JALNYP010000137.1 GCA_023229795.1 Syntrophobacterales bacterium | reverse complement strand
CAAGGTGGAGGTGGACCTGGACGGTATTTACCGATTTCTCTTCGCTAAACCTTATGACGGCCATCCCCTGGGAAACTTGCGGAGCATCCATGTCACCCGGGCCGGGGCACGGGTAAAAAGACAACAATTCCAATCCGGGGGCACCGTCTCCGCCCTAATGTATTTCGCCCTCCGCAGTCGGCGTATCCGGGGCGCCATCCTCACAGGCCGGAAGGGGCTCCTTCCCGTCCCCGAATTAGTCACCCGTCCGGCGGATGTATGGCGGCACGGCCTCTCCAAGTATACCGCCGCCCCTACCCTGGCGGCCCTGAACCGGGCTGTTGCCGCCGGACACGAGGACTTGGGCATAGTCGCCACCCCCTGCCAGGCCACGGCGGTGGCCCAAATGCGGATGAATCCCCTGCAAAAATCACCTTTTCAGGATCCCACGCCACTGGTAATCGGCCTCTTTTGCACCTGGGCCCTCGACTTCCGTAAGTTCGAGGCCTTCCTGGCGGAGATGGTCCCCCTCAAGGACATCGTCAAGGTCGATATTCCGCCGCCCCCCGCATCCGTGCTGGAGGTTTACCTCCCGGAAGGGAAACGGGAGTTTCCCCTCGAAGAGATCCGCCCCCTGATCCCGGATACCTGCGGCTACTGCCTCGACATGACCTCCGAGTTTGCCGACGTATCCGTGGGCGTCCTGGAGGGACGTCCGGACCTGAACACCCTTATCGTCCGGACACAGCGGGGCGAAGAAATCGTCCGGGAGGCCCAGCGGCAGGAATATCTGATCATTGAGGATATGCCCGGGGAAAACCGGGAACACCTGGAGTGGGCGGCGGACAACAAGAAACAGCGCGGCCTCCGCCGCTGCATGGAGACAGGAAGACTGAACGGGGAAGCGGGCACGGCCTGCCTCCGCCTGACTAGGGAAGCGGCGGACCGGATTCTTGAGAAGGGAACAAACGGAAAGGAGTCGTCATGTCATATCTGATTGATGAAGGCAAAAATGCCTCCCATCTCCTCATGGGCAACGAGGCCATCGTCCGGGGGGCTCTGGAGGCGGGGATCAACGTCGCCGCCGGTTATCCCGGCACCCCTTCCTCGGAGATCATTGAGTGCTTCTCCCAGGTGGCCAAAGAGCGCAACCTTTACGTAGAATGGTCAACCAATGAAAAAGTGGCCGTCGAGGTGGCGGCCGCCGCCTCTTTCGCCGGACTCCGTTCCCTGTGCGTCATGAAGCAAAACGGCGTCAATGTGGCCTCCGATTTCCTCCTCCACCTGGCCAGTTCGGGAACCCGGGGAGGCATGCTCCTCGTTACCTGCGACGATCCCGGCGCCCTCTCCAGCGTCAACGAAGGGGAATCGCGCCTCTTTGCCCAACTACTCGAGATCCCCCTCCTGGAGCCGGGAGACTTTCAGGAGGCGAAGGACATCATCCCCTGGGCCTTCGCCCTCTCCGAGGAGATCCGGAACATCGTCATGGTACGGAGCGTCACCCGCCTGTCCCATGCGAGCGGCAACGTCCGTTTCGGCCCCCTCCCCGCCACGGCGGCCAAGGCGGAGTTTCATTACAGCGGACCCCTTCTCGACCCGGACACAGGACCGATGATCGCCATGATCGTGGCGGCCCCGGAGGCCCAGCACGTCCCCCAGCAGAACAAAATGAAACGGGCGGCGGAGATCTTCGAGACCTGCCCCTTCAATACCTATACGGGTCCCGCCGCCCCGGAGCTCCTCATCGTCACCAGCAGCGCCTGTTCCCTCTATAGCCGGGAGGCCGTGAGCATCCTGGGCTTGGCGGAGCGGGTGGGAATCCTCAAACTGGCCACGACTTGGCCCCTTCCCCAGCAGCTCTTGAAAAGGCATCTCGCCGCCGCGCCAGAGATCCTCTTCGTCGAAGAGGTCGCCCCCACCCTTGAGGACCACGTCAAGGTCGTCGCCGCCGAAGCCGGCGCGGAGATCGGCGTCAAGACCTTCTTCGGCAAGAAGTCGGGGCACCTGCCCTCCGTGGGGGAACTCAATCCCGACCTCGTCCTCGCGGCCCTGTCCCGCATCTTTAACGTCCCCTACGAAGGGACGCCAGCGGCCTTTTCCGGGGCCGTCAAGGCCCTGGCGGCAAAATACGCCCCGCCCCGGGGAATGACCTTCTGTCCCGGCTGCCCCCACCGGGCCTCCTACTGGTCCATCAACAACGCCGTGAAACTGGACGGCCGGGGCGGCTTCGTCTGCGGGGATATCGGCTGCTACGTCATGGGAACCATGGCCGCCGGTTTCAACACCTGCAAGACCCTCCATGCCATGGGTTCGGGGAGCGGCATCGCCAGCGGTTTCGGCAAGCTCAAACAGTTCGGCATGGACCAGCCGGTGATGGCCGTATGCGGCGACTCCACCTTCTTCCATGCCGCCATGCCGGCCCTGGCCAACGCCATCCACCAACGCTCCCCCTTCACCCTCATGCTCATGGACAACCGGGGCACCGCCATGACGGGATTTCAGCCCCACCCCGGTTCGCCGACCAACGTCCTGGGCGATCCCGTTCCCGCCCTGGACATGGAAAAGATCTGCCGGGCCATGGGGGCCAAGGTGGAGGTAAGTGATCCCTTCGACCTCGAAAAGACGCGGCAAAAGCTCAACCACCTCATGGAATACGCCGACGGGGCCAAGGTCCTTATTCTCCGCCGGGCCTGCGCGCTGAGCCCCGAACGGCGGGGGAAGAAGGACTATGAGGTTACGGTGGACGAGTCCCGCTGCCGGGGGGAGGACTGCGGCTGCAACCGGATCTGCACCCGGATCTTCGGCTGTCCGGGACTCATCTGGGACGGGGAGAAAAAGGTCAGCCGCATCGACGAGATCATCTGTGTCGGCTGCGGGGTCTGCGCCGACATCTGCCCCGCCGGGGCCATTGTCAGAAAGGAGGTTGCCTGATCATGTCCGACGTCAAACTCGTAAAAGATCCTTACAACGTTATCATCACCGGTGTCGGCGGTCAGGGAAACGTCCTGGCCTCCCGGCTCCTGGGAGGAATATTGGCCAAAAAGGGCTTTCTCGTCACCATCGGGGAGACCTTCGGGGCATCGCAACGGGGCGGCTCCGTCATGAGCCACCTCCGGATTTCCCGCGAAGTCCTGGCCAGTCCCCAGATCCCCAAAGGCCGGGCGGACGTCATCGTCTCCCTGGAACCGGCGGAGGCCCTCCGGGTCCTGGCTCTTTACGGCAATCCCGCTACTATTCTTCTGACCAACAACCATCCCATCTATCCCGTAGGGGTCATCAAAGGGGATATGGTCTATCCGCCTGTGGCGGAAATGGAGGCCGCCGTTAAGGAGGTCCTCCCCACCGCGCGCTTTATTGCCGCCACCGCCCGCGCCCTGGCGTTAGGAAATTCCATCCTCGTCAATATCGTTATGCTCGGCGCCCTGGGACGCCTGAACGTTGTCCCCTTAAGCCGGGAGGACTTCCGGGAGGCGATTGCCGCGCGCCTCGCAACGGGACAACTGGCCATCAATCTCCAGGCCTTTGACGCGGGTTACGGGATGGTTTAGGCTGGGCCGCCGGCGGGAATGCCGGCAAATCCATTTATGTCCAGGTCACAGGACAAAGCCTTTTCTTTATTTCTTCAATAGATCGTCAAGATCGGCATTGGGCAGATACCGCCGGTATATCTTTTCGAAGGTTCCGTCCGCCTTCAGGCCATCCAGGACCGACTGCCATTTTCTAACCGTCTCCTCAGGAGTCCCCAGGGACACGGCAATATAAAAATAGGTATTGCTCACGGTAAAGACCGGTTCCAGATCATCCATGCCGTATCCCGCATTTTTCACAATCTCCGGCACGGTAATATCGGTAAAGACCGCAAGCTGCACCTCGCCCTTCATGAGTTGTTTAACATTGGCGCCGGGAAGAGGCGAACTAACCAGATTTGTAAAGCCTTTGCTCTTCAGGTACTGCTCGGTGAACCAGTCGGTAGTCGTGGCGATGGCGGCAACCTTCCGGGCCTCTTCCAGACTGCCGATTTTGATCCCGGAGCCTTTCTTGGCGTAAAAGATCGCGCTGTTTTTCCCGACCGGACCTACCCATTGAACAGCTTCTCCCGTT
>JALNYP010000062.1 GCA_023229795.1 Syntrophobacterales bacterium | reverse complement strand
AGCTAACCGGCAAATTCGCTCTCATAGATTTTGATTAACCTGAGCGCCGGCTAGAAATGGCCCGCCGACGCTAAAACACCAACATGAAATCACGACTTTCTGGATGAGAACTAACTAAATTACCCTATAATTTTGAAAAAATTATCCAAATCAATAAATATTGGCGAGCCAGAAAAGTAAAACCTGATGATTGATTTTTGGATAGCAGTAATTCTCACTTCCGTAGTGTCTCTACTGACCGTCTTGGCTGATTGGTTAGCCTCGCGTTTGATTTTTGCTGCAAAGGCTCTCCGTTCGACGAGGGAGGTAATTTGCTCCGGCCTTTCCCCACAGGAGGTTTTAACGAGAATTACTAAAGAAATGGAGCGCTTTCAAGAATCCCAGTCGAATTCTTTAGCATGGGGGGCAATTTGGCAACTGTAGCCCTTTCCTTAGATTTTGCCACTTTGGGTATTTGGATTCATAATCCAAACTTTTTCCCTTTTTTCTCGCGATTCAATAGCCCGAGCGTTAATAGGGAAATCCCGGTTTGGTTAATCCTTATCGGAAGTCATCTTATTTTGCTCATCCTGTCCTTGGCAATGAAACACAAGCATGGAGAGACGATGGGCTCCGTACCGCTACCTCGATGGGCCACCTTTCCAAGCAAACTTTGGTTTGTTCAAAATGCATGGATGTTGACAGACAATGCATTTGGGTTTGCTTCACTTCTTTTATGCATCGTTGTAATAACAAATGCGCTCTGAGAATTTATGATTGACGTGATAAATATTATACTCGGCGCTATAGGAGCAGTCACAGTATCAGCTACTGTCTCTCTATTTCGTAAGTGGCTTGAGTCCCTTCAATTTCAGCGTAAGATTTCATGTAAAATAAAGGGAAAAATGATAGAATTTGATGTGAGTAAAGTTGATGAATTGAAACAATTTTATTCTCTCTTTGAAAAGCCTCAGATTTTCATTGCATACGCATTTAATGATAAAGAAATTGCGGATTATCTCGCTATAAATCTTAGAAAAAGGGGGTTACGTGTCTGGTTAGCAGATGAGCAAATAAAACCAGGGGACAGCATATCAAGTAAGATAGAAGAAGGGCTGACCACTAGCGGATATATGATTGCCCTTCTTTCAAATAGTTCCATAAATTCTAAATGGGTGCAGGAAGAATTTAAAGCGGCCCTTTCCCGTGAAATAGAGGGTAAGTGGCCTCGAGTAATACCTGTTCTAATCGAATCTATCGAAGTCCCTTCGTATTTGAGCGACAAACTCTATGTGGATCTTAGAAATAATTATGAACTAGGAATCAACAAAATCATTGAAACAATTATGCCCCATAGTGAACAACAAGCATAGGGTGTACAACATCCACCAATGCACAAACTAAACTAGTTCCACGAGCTATGAACAGAATAAAAGCTATTCACTCCAAACCCATCCCCTCCAGCGATCTCCTGAGCACCATAGTGACCATGTACGCCGGGTATGGGGGGTTGGAAGCGGTCTTCGAAGTTTGTTCTCTTGCATAACCACTTTGAAAGAATTATGATTTTTCGCAGAACACAGCATCATGAACAAGGTCGACGAAGTCGGGCGGGAGCTTCGGGGATTTTCGCCAACGGACTGGCGATTGTGTGGATGCATAGGAGCTGAACTATGCTGCTGGAATACCTTCAGGCAGCGCTACGCCACGCCCATTACGAGATTCTTAAGGACGACGGCACATACTATGGGGAAATCCCAGAATGTAACGGCGCTTACGCCAATGCCGTCACGCTTGAGGCCTGTCGTGAGGAGCTACGAGAGGTTCTGGAGGAATGGGTGCTGTTTCGGGTGTACCGGAATCTTCCTTTGCCGGTAATCGACGGCATCGAATTGACCATTAAAGAAGTGGCCTAATGCCTCCTTTTGGGCCCATTTCCAGGAAAGAACTGATACGTTTTCTTAGACAGTGCGGATTTGAGGGGCCATACTCCGGTGGCAGGCACCAGTTCATGATCAAGGGCAACCACACTATACACGTTCCCAACCCCTATCAGGCTGATATTGACAGAGAACTTTTGGCCAGAATTTTGCGGCAAGCGGGAATTTCCAAAGAAGAATGGGAGAGGTTATAGTTCAAGAATTATCGACATGATTCCCACCAAATCAAAACCATCCAAACCCCTCCCCTCCGTTCATCTCCTGGGCGCCGGGACGCCTATGTGCGCCGGGTGCGGGGGGTTGGAAGTGCTCCACGAGGTTTACGATCTCCTGGGGGTGAAGACGGTGTTCGTCAACGCCGCGGGGTGTCTGACGTTGTTGGCCACCTACCCCTTCACGCCCTTCCGGGGTTCCTGGCTTTATACCGCCATGGCTTCGGCCCCGGCCGGGGCCCAGGGGGTGCGGGACGCCCTGGACGTGCTCCTGGCCAAAGGCCGCATGGGCCCGGAAGAGGACCTGGAGGTGGTGGTCTTGAGCGGCGACGGCTCGGCCTACGGCATGGGGCTCTCCGCCACCTCCAGCGCCATGGAGCGGGGTCTCAATTTTCTTTATCTCTGCTACGACAACGAGGGGTTCGGCAACACCGGCCAGCAATACTCCGAGGCCACGCCCCACGCGGCCCATACCGCCACCAGCCTGGGCCGGGCCGGGTTTACGGGTCACAAAAAAGACCTCTTCGCCATCTGGACCGCGCATCAGCCCGCCTACGTGGCCACCGCGGTAGGGGCCGAACCGTTGGACCTCACCCGCAAGATCGAGAAAGCCAGGGACCTCAAAGGCCCGCGCCTGATCCTGAGCCTGGCCCCCTGCCCGCCGGGCTGGGGCTTCGACCCGAAAGACACGGTGGAAATCGGCCGTCTGGCGGTCAAGACCGGCATCTGGCCTCTCAAGGAATACTTGGACGGGCAGACTACGCACACTAAAATCCCCCACCCCCGCCTCCCGGTGGAAGATTACCTGAAACGGCAGAGTCGCTTCGCCCACCTCTTCAGCCCCACCCGCAACGACGCCCTCATCCGGGAAATCCAGGCCCGGGTGGACGCCTACTGGGCCGGGGTGAGCTGACCGCGGGTCTGGTCCCGGCCCCGGTATCGGCCTGATTGGGGGAGCGGCGGAGGCGCCCTCCCGAGCATGCTGACCTGCATTCAGCTCTCGACCTGATAATTTCTCCAAAAAGGGTAGAAGGCATGAATATTTTAATCATAGGCGCCACCCGGGGGATAGGATTGCAACTCCTCGATCAAGCCCTCCAAGCTGGGCATACCGTCACCGCTCTGGTGCGCAATCCTCAAAGATTGACTAAGCAGCACAAGAGGCTGCGGGTGATTACCGGGGATATCCTCGATCCGGAGGCTGTTCAGGGGGCCATGGTCGGCCAGGAGGCGGTGTGTCTCACCATCGGCATCGGGGTAACCTGGAAGCCGGTGACCGTGTTCTCCGCGGGGACCAGGAACGTTCTTGAGTCGATGCGCCGTGAAGGGGTCCGGCGACTGATCTGCGTTACTGGCATAGGCGCCGGGGAGAGCCAGGGGCATGGCGGTCTGCTCTATGACCGGCTGGTTAAACCACTCCTGTTAAACACCATTTACGCCGACAAGGACCGGCAGGAAGCCCTGATCCAGGCCAGTGAGGCAGATTGGACCATCGTCAGGCCAGGGTTTCTCACCAATGGCCTCTTAACCAAGAAATATCGGGTAATCAGCAAGTTGAGCGGCGTCACCGCCGGAAAGATTTCCCGGGCTGACGTGGCGGACTTTATCCTTGAGGAACTGGCAGCGAACCGCTACCTGAGACAGTCCTTGTTGTTGACTTATTAAAGGGAGTGGTTCACAAAGCTGAACCAAATTTTCCCAGGAGGCGCAGCAGCCCATCGAGGATCGTGAGCGGATGGGGCGGGCAGCCTGGAATAAACAGGTCGACCGGCACCAGCCCCGCGGCCCCATCGTGGACTTCCGCATGGCCGGCATACGGTCCGCCGGAGATGGCGCAGGCCCCCACCGCGATGACCAGCTTGGGCGCCGGGACCGCCTCATAGGTTTTGAGCAGAGCCAGGCGCATGTTCTCAGGCACAGGTCCGGTAATCAGTAAACCGTCGGCATGCCTCGGTGAGGCCACAAACTGGATCCCGAAGCGGCCCAGGTCCCACCCTACCGTACCGAGAACGTTGGTATCGGCCTCACAGGCATTGCAGCCCCCCGCACTAACCTGTCGCAGCCGGAGGGCGCGTCCGAACAGGCGCTTCAGGCTACCCTCGAGAGGCGGCGCCGGCCTAAAGGGGCTCGAATCAATCAGCAGAGCGTCTCGCTTGCGGGTCGCCATCCGGTAATCGGCTGTGAAAGCAATGCACTGCGAAGCGCACACCGTGGCGCATTCCGAGCAGAAAAGACACCGTCCTAGGTCCAGGCGCAAGCCGTCTTCCTGGGTAATGGCGCTGGTTGGGCAGGCCTCGACACAACCTACGCAGCCCGGCGGGCAGTCTCCGGCAGTGATGACCGGGCGTCCCACAAAACGCGAGGGCAGGGCAGGGGGCGGACCTTCCGGAAACTTCATCGTCCGGTATTTTTGCTGGAATCGAGCCAGGAGGACATCAAACATCGGCGTTTGTACCTTTTTAGGGAGGAGAATCTACCCCGGCCTTACAGGTCGTGACCGCAGTAGGAAAGATTAAAGCTCTTGTTGCACAAGGGAAAATCAGATATCTGCTGGCCCCTGAGGGCGTAGGCCAACCCAAACCAGTTGTGAAAGGACGGATCGACCACCTTGTAGAGGGCGAACCGTCCCAGTTCGTTGGTCAGGGCGACGTGACAGATTTCTCCGCGCCAGCCTTCGACCAGCGACACCACCAGGCGGTTGGGCGCCAGCCGGGCCATGCCGTTGCTTATTTTCCCATCTGGCAGATTAGCGAGTTCGGCGCGGATAAACGCGATCGATCGGTGAATTTCCATCCAGCGGACATGAGCCCGGGCCAGGACATCTCCCGAATCCCAGGTAACGGCTGGGACCTGGACAAACCGGAAAATCCCGGCCGGCATATCCTGGCGCACGTCCCGTTCGATCCCGCACGCCCGCGCCACCGGCCCGACCAACCCGAGGCGCTCACCCGTTTCCTTGGTGATTGTCCCAGTCCCCTCGAAGCGGGCCATCACCGAAGAAGTCTTCCAGAGCAGCCCAATGGCCACGGTCAGGTCTTTCTCGATGTCATCGAGCCGGGAAAGCAGGTCAGCGACCATTTCCGGATCCAGATCGAATCCCGCCCCGCCCGGCCGCACCAGCCCGCGGCCAAAGCGATTGCCGCAAATCAGGCCGGTCATATTGAGCACGTCACCCCGAATGCGCCCACAGTAGGAGAGCGTGGGCAGGAACCCCACGTCGCCTGCCAGGGCTCCCAGGTCTCCTGTATGATTGGCAATGCGCTCCAGCTCCAGGGCGATACCCCGCAAGACCTCGGCGCGAGGCGAAGGCTGGAGGCCGGCCAACGCCTCGATCACCTGACAGTAGGCCGTGGCATGGCCAATGGTGGTGTCGCCGGCCAAGGTCTCCATGGTGTGGATCGTGCGCCGGTCAGGCCCCCCTACCAGGCTGCGCTCGACGCCCCGATGCTGGTAGCCAAGGGAGATCTCCAGGTGGAGCACCTCTTCGCCGTGGCACTGGAAGCGAAAGTGCCCGGGCTCGATGATGCCTGCATGTACCGGCCCGACGGCCACTTCGTGGATCTCTTCGCCTTCTACCTGGAAGAAATCCGTCACCCCGATTTGAACTGCCGGCCCCGAGGTGTCCGCCTTAAGGCTCCGCCAGCAGGGAGGCTGGAAGCGGATTGGTTTGAGCCACGGATGCCCAATGGGCCTCACCGCATATTGCTCGAAAATCTCCCGTTCGAACCAGTGCGCCTGAGGACACTGCGGAGTCAGGGAAGGGTAGCTGCCGTCCGTTTCGGTACAGAGCGGGATGAGCAGAGACTGGCTGTCATCCGCCAGGATAGCCCATAACTGCATACGGCGCTCGTCCACCGGACGGCCGAACAGGGCTGAAAGGCGCATTCCCTGCGCGACTGCCTCGACCAGGCATTCCCGAAACTCTTCCAGAGGCAGGGCGGAGACATCCCGGACGTCAACGGCCTCGCCGTTGGCCAGGAACAAGAGGTTTGCAGCTAAACTCGACATTGATAAGCGATCCTAATCTCAATGCTATTCATTGAAGCAGTTGTAGGGGCGGGGTCTCCCCGCCCTGGTTCAAAACGTGCCACGGCTGGCCGGGGAAGCCCCGCCCCTACATACCAATAGATGGTTCGGCCATGACTGTCTTTTCGGCCGGGGGTGATTAATCCCCATGATTCCCTCTGCGTACCACCTGGCCATCACCCCGCGCCGACGGCTTTGGCAGCCTGCTCCAAAAGCCGCTGGAGCGGCGGCGGGATGTATACTCCCAGCATTAACACCGCGGCCCCGAGGGCCAGCGGCGGTATGACTGCCAGTGGAAGCTCCCCCAGAAAACGATGCAGTACGCCATTCGGAACCATCGGGCCAGCAACCGAATCCACATAATACTCAGCAGGTAGCCCGGCCTGCTCCCCTTGGGCCATCCGCAGTACTACCGTGGCCATCCCCACGAAAACCGTGCTCAAGGCGAGCAGGTAGAGGACCGCCACCACCACCTGACCCTGGTCGAGCGCGGCCTTAAGGATGACCAGTTCGCTCAGAAAGGGGCCGAAGGGAGGCGACCCTGTGATGGCGAGAAATCCCGCGACCCAGAGAACGCCTGAGACAGGCAGGGAGCGCAGGACCCCGCGGACGTCGCGGGTCGATTTGCTGCGATATAGGGCCAGGATATTCCCGGCGACGAGGAAGAGCATGCCCTTGGTCAGGGAATGATTCACGGCATGCAGCATGGCACCGTACCCGCCGCCGCCCCCCAACCCCACGGCCAGAGCCAGGATGCCCATATTTTCGACACTCGAATAGGCGAGCATGCGCTTGTAGTCGGCCTGTCCCAGAATGAAGGCCGCCGCGACCAGCATGGAAAAAAGTCCTAATCCCACCAGGAGCTTTTGTCCGAAGGGGCCTTGACCGGCAGCGACGCACACCTGTTGGGCTCTGAGAATGGCCAGAAAGGCACAGTTGAGCAGAGCTCCGGAAAGCAAGGCGGAAATAACCGAGGGAGACTCGCTATGGGCGTCCGGCAGCCAGGTATGCAGGGGGGCCAGCCCCATCTTGGTGCCGTAGCCGACCAGCAGGAAGAGGAAGGCCGCTTTGAGCCAGGGCACATGCAGCTGCGCCGCCTGGCTGGTGAGGCTCGACAGCAGCATGGGCACGTTCTCGTGCACCCCGAGCGTGGCGGCTACGGCCAGGAAAAAATTCCCCAGCAAGGCCAGAGCAATGCCGACCGAGCAGATCATGATGTACTTCCACGTGGCTTCAAGGGAGCGGCGATGCCGGTGAAAATAGATCAGCGGGGCGCTGGCCAGCGTGGTAGCTTCGACGGCTACCCAGAGCAGCCCGAAGTGCTGGCTTACGGTCACCAGCGTCATTGTTCCCAGGAAAATGAGCAGGCAGCACGTGAAGGTGCGCTCTCCGGCGTTGGTAAACAGGGAGCCCTCCTGGAAGTCCTTCCGCCTGCCCCAATCTTCTCTTCGAAAGTAGCCCAGGGCGTAAATCGCTACCACCAGAAAGAGCGCACTCGTGATGCTCAGAAAAAGCAGGCCGAGCGCATCGAGAAGCAGCCAGCCATCCAGAAGGGCAGCAGGCCGGTGTACCCAGGCCAGGGCGGTCAATCCGGCATGGGCAGCGGCGGTCGCCAGGAAAAGCGCCCGTCTCGGGCCAGAGGGACGAAGTCCGAAGGTTATCAGACCCGCCATGATCGGGAGAAGTATCAAGGCCGCAATCATTCTTTTAGTCCCTCAGCGTGTTGAGCAGGTCAGTATCGATGTGGTCGAACTCACGATTGATATGAAAAATCGCGATACCCATCACGAAGACCGCGGTGAAAACATCCAGGAGCGTTCCCAGTTCGATCAGCAGGGGCTCATTGTGGGCGAAGGCCAGTCCGAAGGCGTAGATGCCGTTTTCCATCACCAGGTAGCCCAACACCTGGGTCAGCGCCTTGCGGCGGCTGATCACGGCGAACAGGCCGACCATGATGGTGAACAGGGCTAAGGGGACCACTAACGGCGATTTGGCCGGTACCGGCAAGGGCAGGCGGCCGCCTATCCACAGGGAAAAGGCAATCAGGCCCAAACCCACCAGGATAGAGGTCGTATAGCCCACAAAAGGCTCCATCTCGCGCCGCACCTCGGCCGACCTCAGCGTTCGCAAAAGCAGCCAGGGGAAGACGATCCCCTTCACCAAAACCGTAATCCCCGCCAGCACCATGACCCGGAGCGTGGGATTCCCCTCCCCGACGAAGAGCGGCAGTACACCAAGCAAAACCCCCTGAACGGCTACGACCCGGATGCAGGCACTCAAGCGGCTCGAGCTGATGAGCTTAAAATTGGTCAGGATGAGCACGACAATCAGGAGGTCGATCCACAGTTCCATCTTTTCACCCCCAGAGCACTAGCATCAGCGCCAGCACGGAAAACGCTCCCGCGCCAGTCAGTAGTTGAGGAACTCGCAGCAGCCGCAACCGGGCCATAGAAGACTCGATGATGCCGATGGCTACGGCCACCGCGAAAATCCCGCCGATGGCTGCCGCCGCGTCCAGCAGCGGCTGCCCCGAGCGGACCGGCACGAGAACGCCCGCCAGCAGCGCGCTCATGATCCAGAGCTTCAGCGCCGCACCATAAAGGATCATGGCGAAATCCGGGCCGCTGTGATCGAGGACCATCACTTCATGGATCATCGTCAGCTCCAGGTGCGTGGTGGGATCATCGACGGGAATCCGGCAGCTTTCGGCCAGGAGGACGACCAGGAGGGCGCCGGCGATCAGCAGCAGGGCAGTTCCCGAATGCATCCACACGGACAGAGATAGACCCGAGTACATGCCGGTCAGGGAAAGATGCTCCAGGTTTATAGGTGATGAAGCGGACAGGGAGGCGCCACTCACCCGGCTCAGGGCTGCCAGGCTTAGCAGCAGAGCAGGCTCGGCCAGGACGGAAAACTGGACCTCGCGGCTGGCTCCCATCCCCTCAAAGGCTGATCCCGTATCGAGGGCCGCAGCCACCGTAAAAAAGCGCATCAGGCCCATCAGGTAAGCCATAAAGATCAAATCGCAGGTAAAATGCAGCGGCGCAGGTGCCCCTCCCAGAGGGAGAACGGTCAGGGCGGTCAAGGCGGCGGCCAGCCCGACGAGGGGACCGGCCCGAAACACCCAACTGGTGGTGCTGCTATAAACTGCGCCCTTGCGGAGAAGCTTCGCCAGGTCGAAGTACGCTTGCAGCAACGGCTGACCCTGGCGGCCTGCGAAGCAGGCTTTGGTCCGGTTGATAATTCCCGTCAGGAGGGGGGCCAGAATCAGCGCGGCCGCGGGTTGGAGTAGGGATAGGCTAGTCATGGCGTCACCTCAGATTCCAAACCAGCAGGACCAGAAGGGTCACAGCTACATACAGGATGTAGAGCTGCACCCGGCCTTGTTGCAGCCAATGGAACCAGAGCAAGAACCCCTCGATCCCGCGCAAGGCCGGCCGGAACAGGTTATTTTGAAAGAGGTCGTCGGTTTCCGTATGCAGGGCGGCGCGCACCGGGAAAAAACCATCGGGCGCTTGGACGCGGCGGCGGGTCCGGAGGAGGAAGCCGAACATGTTCGTGAGCGGCTGGGCAAAAGAAGAGGCCGTATATTGCATTCGCGCCGTGGGCCGGACATAACCGCAATCCCAGGTCCCGCTCAGCGCGACTTCCCGTCCCGCCAAGAGCCGGTGACGCAGCCACACCAGCAAGCCCAACATCAAAACGAAGATCCCTGAAGCCGGCACGACCCATCTGAGCGGCTCGATGGCCAGGGCCAGGCCGCCGGCGATCTCGCTGGCCCCCAAACCCGTCAGGCTGCCGATGACCGGCTGCAGCGCCGCCACTGCCTGCGGCGCCAAAAATCCCACGGCCACGCAGCCGAGAGCCAGGACGGCCATGGGCGCGAGCATGGCCCAGCCAACCTCGTGCCCGTGCCTGGCGTGGTCACTGCGGGGCTCTCCCAGGAAAACGATGCCAAAGGCCTTAGTAAAGCAGGCCGCCGCCAGGCCCCCGATCATGGCCAGCCCTGCGATTGTGGCAGCACTCCAGACCGAGACCCCAGAGAGGCCGATGCCTGCAAACGCACCGACGTAAATGAGGAATTCGCTCACGAAGCCGTTCAGCGGCGGCAGGCCGCAGATAGCCACGGAGCCAGTGAGAAACAGGGCTGCAGTCCACGGCATCCGTCGTATGAGTCCGCCCAGGTGGTCGATCTCCCGTGTGCCGGTCGCATGGATCACGGCGCCGGCCACCAGAAACAGCAACCCCTTGAACAGCGCGTGGTTGAACACATGCAGCAGCCCGCCGGCGAATCCCAGGACCGCGAGGGCCGGCTGATTGAGGGCCAGCCCCAGCACGCCTATCCCCAGACCCAGGGCGATAATCCCGATGTTTTCGACGCTATGATAGGCCAATAACCGCTTGAGGTCATGCTGGGCCAGGGCGAAGAGCACCCCGCCCAGGCCGGAAGCCAGCCCGATGCCGATGAGGACCCAGCCCCACCAGGATTCCGGCGGGCCCAGAAAGGTCAAGGTGCGCAGCAGACCGTAGATGCCGGTCTTGATCATGACGCCCGACATAAGCGCGGACACGTGACTGGGCGCCGCGGGATGGGCCTCGGGCAGCCAGACATGCAGCGGCACGAAACCGGCCTTGGTGCCGAAGCCGATCAAGGCGAGAACAAAGGCCACCCCCGCCACCGGGGAGATCACGGCCCCGGCCGCCAAAAACCGGTCAAAATCGAGTGATCCGGCCTGGCGGCCGAGAACCAGGAATAATACGAGCAAGAAGGCCGTGCCGAGGTGGGTCGCTACGAGGTAGGTCCAGCCGGCCTGGCGCACGCTCTCCTGCTCATCCTCAAACGTCACGAGGAAAAAGGAGGCCAGCGACATGAGTTCCCAGGCCACTAGAAACAGGACCGCGTTGTGTGCCAGGACCACCATCATCATGCTGGCCACCAGCAGATTAAAGAAAAACCACGACGCGCCCAGGTTCTTTCGGGAACGGTAGGCCCTCAAGTACTCTCTGCCGTAAAGCGCCGCGACGATGGCAAGCCCCAATATGGCCAGCAGGAAGAAGGACGACAGGGCATCCAGTTGCACGAAAAACGAGCCGAACGGGACCTGCCAGGCCCCCCGCCAGGACTCCATGCGCCCGGTCCACAATACCGATACCGTGGGGACCAGACCGATCACCCCCCCCAGGACTGCCCCGCCGACTCCCACCACGGTGGCGCGGCGCGCTTCCCTGCCCAGGACCAGAGCCAGGACTCCGCTCATAACCAGGATACTAACTGCAGAAAGAACCAAAAACATGGCGATACTCTCGATGTCATTGCTTGCTGACGGAAACTCGTGATGGCCGATGCTTCGAGGCTAAAAGGCTATCCCCATACCCTTCCCATCCTCAAGCGGGAATAATTGCTCCCTGCGTGAGGCTCTCCTACCTCTTTGGGTAAAAGGGGTGGCCATCCAGGCAAAATGCCCGGGTCTGTCTATTAGGTAATCATGGCGGGGTTGGTCGCAGCAGAGGGCAGGCTAGTTTCGATGCGGCAGGCTTCGGTATAGATCTCCTGGCGGGAGCCGTGGCGCATGATGACCTCCTTGAATCGGGGGTCGCGCAGGGCGAAAGCCAGTTTAGAGAGGAGGTGCAAGTGGGCGCGCACGGTCGGGCTGATCAAGGTAAAGAGGATTCCCACGGGCTGGCCGTCCAAAGCCCCGAAATCCACTTGATGATCTAAAAAGCAAACCGCGATCATCGGCCGGGAGATGTGTAAAACTATCGGATTGCGCACATGGGGAATGGCGATCCCGTCCCCGATACCCGTCGATCCCAAGGCCTCCCGGGCCAGCAGCACCTCGTAGAGATAGCCGCGGTCTACTTCTTCCGGCAGTCGCATGATATGCACGACCGCACGCAGCACCGAAGCCTTGTCCGTGCCGCAAACGCGGTAATGCACCCCGCCCGCCTGCAGGGCCTCGTGGAGCCGGGGTTGCGGCACGTGCTCCTCTTGGGGCTCATGCATGATTTCCGGGGTAACCCCGGTTTTGGTCGCGGTGGCCCATTCCAGCAGTTCCGCCCGACTGAAACGGTATTGCTCGTTCACGCGGTAAACCGGGAGTTTCCTTTGCTTGACCCACCGGTATACTGTCTTTTCGGAAACGTTGAAAAGCCCGGCTACGTCTCTGACACCCAACTGCATGGTTTAGACCTTTGTCTAAGGAAGTGGACAACTATGGACAACGTTGAGATTGTGTCCCCGATTATTCCGTTAGTCAAGGGAAAAAACCTGGAGGAGCGCTCTCACATCTCTTCGTTTCTGCGGTGGATAGCAATCATACTTTGGTCGAGGGGTTCAACTACCCACATCCTATCGATCACTGAAGTAGGGAGCATCTTGGCCGGAACGCCGCAAATAAGGCACTTCGCTATGATTGATCGATAATCAGTTGGAATTACATTAAGTAAAATGACTTGACATAATTAATAAGCTCATGAAAAATAGAATTATATTCGTGGCACCCCGCCTGCGACAAGCCGGCAGTCATTAATATATCCGCGATTTGGGCCAAGGATAGGCGCCACCTCAACAGGGGGATTCTCTCTCCTGCTCCGCTTGGCATTTCCAACATCGGTACGAGCAGGTTCTGACGGTATAGTGGGCTGGACCGGCTGACCTTAAGTGAGTGCGATGATAGATTTCTCTACATAAGAAAAAATTATAAAATTATGATCTCCTGGTAAATGCCGATCTCTTAAACGGACAGAAGAGATGAGTGCCCGGACACACAGATTCCCAAAGAGAATGACTCCCCCGGATGAGACGGGCGCCATGGGAGAGGATAGGAGATCACCTCAGTGACCCAAAACCCCCGCAAAAAAGGCGAAGCCGCGCCAAAATCAAGCCCATCAGAATCTCGGAACGAATCCCCCGAAGAAATCCAAGCGTTGATCCATGAGTTGGAAGTGCATCAAATCGAATTAGAAATGCAGAATGAAGAACTGCGGCGGTCTCAAAGCGAGTTGGAAGCTGCCAGTCAAAAATATGTGGATTTTTATGACTTCGCGCCGGTCGGTTTCTTGACCTTGGAACGAAACGGATTAATCAAAGAAATCAACCTGACCGCGGCCGGACTGTTAGGGAAAACCAGGGAAAAACTGGTCAATACGCTTCTCCGATTCTATATCGTGCCCCAGGATCTGGACCTATTCCGTCGCTATCTGCGCCGGGTTTTTCAAGCACCGGAGGAGCAGCATTGTGAGGCAAGGCTGAAACGCCAGACGGGGGAGTTCTACGCCCGGCTGGATGGTATTATCGGGAATGATTCGGCCGGCGGCAAAGTGTGCCGGATTTCGATCACCGATATCAGCGATCTCAAACAGGCGGAACAGAAGCTGCGAGAGTCTGAGACGCTGTTTGCCTCCTTCCTCGGGCACCTGCCCAGTGTGGCGGTGATCAGAGACCTGGAAGGGCGCTACCTCTTTGCCAATCAGGCCTGGGAAGAGGCCTTCGGCAAAGTCCGCAGCGAGTGGTTGGGAAAGACTACGGAAGATCTCTGGCCTCAAAAAGTTGCTGAGAAATTCAAAGAGCAGGATAAATTGGTCATCCGGACTCGGGAACCGTTACGGACCCTGGGCACCTTGCGGCACCCCGACGGTTTGCACCACTGGATCTCCTACCGTTTTCCCATTTTAGATCCTGAGGGCAGTCCGATTTTGATCGGCCTCAACGCCATGGACATCACCGAGCACATTGAAACCAAGAAGCGTTTGGAACATTTGCTGGGCTCCAGTCCGGCGGCTATTTATAGCCTTGACCTGAAGGATAAGCCGAGCGTTTCCTATATGAGTGAAAATATCGAGGCCCTGTTGGGGTGGGAAGCCCCAAATTTTCTGGAAGACCCCTCTTTCTGGTTCGACCATGTGCATCCCGAGGATCTCCCAGGTCTCCCCAACCTTCTGGAGCTTCCTGCGACTTCGGCTCATTTGACGAAAGAATACCGCTTTCTGGCTCGGGACGGCACTTATCACTGGATGCACGATGAAATCAATCTAAGACGGGACGACGCCGGCAATGCGGTCGAAGCCAGTGGCGCCTGGATGGATATCACCTCCCGCAAACAGATGGAGCAAGAGCTGGAAGCCACCAACAACCGGCTCAGGACTCTGATACAATCCTCGCCTCTGCCCATCGCGGCCGTGGACCGGGACGGACGCATCACCATGTGGAACCCGGCGGCCCAGCGCACCTTCGGCTGGGAGGAGCAAGAGGTGTTAGGGCAGCCTAACCCCATTATTCCTCCGGGGTACGAAGGGGAATTCCGGCAATTAATGACCCGGGAACTGGCGGGTGAATCCCTGACCGGGCTCGAGCTGCGCCGCCAAAGGAAGGATGGCTCTTTTCTGGACGTGAGGTTGTTTAGTGCTCCTTTGTATAATGCCCAGGGAGAGATCATTGAGGTCATGGGGGTGATGGAAGACATCACCGCCCGCAAAGAAGCGGAAGCCACTCTTATGCGGGAACGGCAGAGGTTTTTTTCCCTCCTGGATATGCTGCCGGCCTTTGTGGCTCTCGTGGCGCCGGACCACACCCTGCCCTTCGTCAATCGCCAATTCCGGGAGATTTTCGGAGATCCCGGCGACCGCACCTGCCATGGCCTGATTAGCGGCACGCAAGAACCTTGCGAAGGTTGTCAGACCTTGAGTGTCTTTGACACCCATCAGCCGGTTGAGTGGGAGTGGACCCACCCCCAGGGCCGGATTTTTCAGATTTATGATTACCCCTTTGCCGATATTGACGGCTCTCCCATGATCCTGGAGTTGGGAATCGACATCAGCGAACGCAAGGCCCTGGAAACTCAACTCATGCAGGCCCAAAAGATGGAAGCGGTGGGGCGGTTGGCCGGTGGAGTAGCCCACGATTTCAATAATCTGTTGATGGCCATCATGGGTTACGGTGAACTCATACGCACCGGTCTGGCGAAAAATGACCCGCACTATGGATATCTCGAAGATATACTGAAAGCCGCGGAGCGGGCCGCGTCGCTGACCCAACAGTTGCTGGCTTTCAGCCGGCGGCAGATGATGCAGCCTCAGGTGCTCAACCTTAACCGGGTGGTGGCTGACCTCGAAAAAATGCTGCGACGCCTGATCGAAGAGCACATCGACCTGCAGATAATTGCAGACCCCGAACTGGGAGTGGTGAAGGCCGATCCGGGCCAGATCGGGCAGATTATTTTGAATCTGGCGGTGAACGCGCGGGATGCCATGCCCAGGGGCGGCCAGCTCATACTGAAAACCGGCAATGTTGAGTTTGCCGCCCCTCATAATTGCCACTTTGAGAAGACCCCGCCGGGGGGCTATGTAATGCTTGAGGTCAGCGACAGCGGTGAAGGCCTAGACGAAGAAACCTTGAGCCATATTTTCGAACCCTTTTTCACGACCAAAGAACCGGGGCGAGGCACCGGCTTGGGTCTTCCCATGGTTTACGGGGTAGTCAAACAGAATGGCGGTTACGTTGATGTAGACAGCCTGCCGGGACAAGGGACCACCTTTCGCATCTATCTGCCTCGCCTCGAGGCCCCGGTGGAAGAGCCCCGGGAAAAGACTCCCCTGGCCGAAAAGCTGGAAGGATCGGAAACCGTCCTGGTGGTGGAAGATGAGGCTGCCCTGAGGACCTTGTTATGCAGGGTTTTGCGGATGTTTGGGTACGAAGTCTTGGAGGCCCGGCACGGCGGCGAAGCCTTGCTGATCTGTGAACGGCACCGGGGGCCCATCCATATCCTGGTGACTGATATCGTTATGCCCCAGATGAATGGGCGGGACCTGGTTGATCGTCTGACCCCTTTGCATCCCGAAATGAAGGTATTCTATATGACAGGTTACGCCGACCAGGACCTGGCCCCTTACGGGGTCCTGGATCAACCGAAAATGATTATTCCCAAGCCGTTCCGGCCTCTGGACCTGGTAAAAAAGATCCGGGAATTCATGGACGCCTCCCGAGAGGCTGCACCGCGGCCTGGAGGTTGAAGAGCCCGGCCGGGATAATTCCTGCAGCTAAATGGGCTGGCGTCGATTAAATTGATCATAAAAAATATTTTAATTGATCTTATTTCTATAGTATTTTATTTTAATTTAGAAAATATGACCCAAACCTGATAAAAAATTTGATATAGTCTCGACGAAATGGGGTTCGGTGAGGTTCCCAAGTCTTCATCCTGTCCAGTGCAGTCTCTATCCTCATGGAGGAGGAACTCTCCCCTACAATTTTTTTGCCGCGTGAGCCGGCGCTCTCTCGGGCCCGGCGAGTTTCAATTCTGGGAGGGGTAGTTCGGTGCAACCGCGCATGAATCATTCGGCCGATTCTCGATTGTTAGCGGAGGTGGAACCGCAACAGCCTGCTGATAAGACGGCCACGGTTTTGAGGCTTCCTCCCATTCCGGGTGGCCCATCTCAAAAGGTTACGGTCCAAAAAACCGAGGAGCCTGACCTGGTAAGCCGCCTGGACCGGATCATCAAGGAACACGCGGCCCTAGCCCAGGCTCACGGCGACTCCGACCTGGCCATTTATGAGGAACTCAGCCGGGTCAACCAGGAACTGGTCAGGCTGCAGCGAGAACTGGCCGGGAAAAACGCCGAACTGAAGCGCCTTATCGGCGAACTCCAGGCGGCCCAGGCCGAAGTCAAAACCTTGCAGGGCTTTTTGCCCATCTGCACCTCGTGCAAGAAGATCCGGGACGATCAGGGCTACTGGAACCAGATCGAGCAGTATTTCCATGCCCATACCGGGGTGGCATTCACCCACAGCATTTGCCCGGAGTGCTTGAAGAACTTGTATCCCGATCTTTACCTAAAAAAGTAAAGGGGCTCTGAGCCCCGGCGGAGCCTGCCGCAATCAGTCGTTGAAAAAAAAGCGACACCCTCAACGTATCCTTAGACGCGCCGCGCCGCGTTCACAGGACCCACCCCATTACCAGGTAAACCAGACCCCAGACTCCCAAGCCCAGCCCCGCCAACCACAAGATTTTTTTGCGGATCAGGGCCGCGGTGGCGGAACTCATGATGGCCAACTGGAACAGGATCATGGCCAGACCCAGTTGCCCCGCCTTCTTCGCCGAGATTTCTTCCTGCATTCCCAGGATTTGGGCATCTTTTTTGATTTGATCCCGTTCCTGGTTCAGGCGCTTAATTTCGTCTTCGTATTCCTTGATCTTGGCGGCCAAAGGCTTGTGCCCCTTGACCGTTTTGCCTTCCAGCGGCTTGAGGAACCCCAGCAGGTCCCGGTTCATACCAATAGTATCTTTAGAGATGCTATCCACCTGGTAATCTTGCCACAGCCGGGCCTCCCGGGCGGTGTCCAGCTGCACCCGGGTGGCATAAGCCGCGGATTTAAAGGCCGCCAGACCCGAGGCCACTGCCAGGATGATGACGGTGAGCGCCACCAGTTTGAGCCAGCTTTCTTTTTGTGGTTCCGCCATGACAACTCCCGTGATCTTATGCACCCAGGACCGCGGCGATCCGCGCCACCACCTCGGGGGCCCGCAGGCTCTGCATCGAATGATAGCGGCCGCCCAGGATCTGACTCAACTCGGGCAAACACCCCAGGTCCAGGCAGGGGGCAAAGCGCTCCGTGTCCAGCACCAGGGAGTTGATCCCCAGGCCGTGGAGGCGCCCCGCCAACTCCTTGACTTCGGCCATGGGGGCGCCGGCCGGCCCCAGGCTGAGGTTGGCCCGGCCGTCGGTGATAAGCACTAGCAGAAAGGCGTCCCGGGGATGCCTAAGCTTTGCTTTTTTCAGGACTTCATGGGCCAGGTAGAGGGCGTGGGGCAGGGGGGTCTTGCCGCCGGTGGGCAGATGCGTCAGATAGCGCTGGGCCATCTCCACGCTGTGGGTGAAGGGCAGGGCCACCTTCGCCTCGAAACCCCGAAAGACGATGAGCCCCACCTGTTCCCGCTTCTGATAGGCGTCGATCAGGAGCGACAGGATGGCCGCCTTGGTTTCGGCCATGCGCTCGGCCGCGCCCATGGAGCCGGACGCGTCCACCACGAACAGGATGTGACGCCCGATGCGCTTTTCTCTGACTTTATAGCGCAGGTCCGGGTCCCGGATGGCCAGGGCCAGATTACCGCGCTCCCGCACGGCCTGGTAAGGAGCCGCGGCCCTGAGGGTCGCGTCCAGGGCCAGGTCCGGGGAGTCGGACCGGAACAGGGTAGGGCGGACGTAGCGGCCGGTGTTATCCTCGCTGAGGGCCCGGGTGCGGCTGCCCGGGGCCTTCTTGGCCTGGCGGTCATGGGGCAGATCCAGCGGCCGCACCGGGAACGTGGCCCCGGGCGCCACCGTGACCTCGCCGACCAGGGCCGGCTCATCGCCGTCGGGCGCGGCGCCCGCGGGTTGGGGGGACGGCGGCTGATTCAGCCGGCGCTGCTCCATCTCTGCCGCGTGTTTCTTAAAGGTCTCCTCGAGGCGGTTTTCGTCCATCTCGGTATCGCTGAAGGGCTTGCGTCTGAGGCGGTGGGGCAGCACCAGCGCCGCGGCCTGGCGTATGTCCGCGGCGGTCACTTCCTCCCGGCCGGCATAAGCTGCCAGGGTCTGGGCTACCTTGAGCATGAAGATGTCGGCCCGGTGGCCGTCCACCCCCTGGTCCACGCAGATGGCGGTGATGAGCCGCAGGAGGTCATGAGAGTAGCGCACCCGGGGCAAAAGCTCGCGGGCCGCCAGGATATCCTGGCGCAGGACTTCCTGCTCCCCCTGCCACTCGGCCACGAACGCCTCCGGGTCGGCCTCGAATGCCAGGCGGCGCTCCACCACGGCCATGCGGGCGTCCAAGTTCTGTAGGCCGCTCACTTCGACACACAGGCCGAAGCGGTCCAGCAACTGGGGCCGCAGCTCGCCCTCCTCCGGATTCATTGTGCCCACCAGGATAAAGCGGGCCGGGTGAGTAAAGGAAATCCCCTCCCGCTCCACCACGTTGACCCCCATGGCCGCGGCGTCCAACAATACGTCCACCAGGTGGTCGTCTAACAGATTCACTTCATCGACGTAGAGAATCCCCCGGTTGGCGGAGGCGAGCAAGCCCGGCTCAAAATGCTTTTCGCCACTCTTGATGGCCTTTTCCAGATCAATGGTGCCCAGCAGCCGGTCCTCGGTGGTGCCCAGGGGCAGGTCCACCACCGGCATGGGCCGGTCCCGGCGGGGCAAGGCCTCGCCCTGCTCATGGCGCTTCCGGCAGGCGTCGCACATGAGTTCGACCACCTCCGGGTCGCAGTGAAACGGGCAGCCCGCCACCACCGCCATGGGGGGCAAGAGCTCCGCCAACCCCCGGGCCGCGGTGGACTTGGCCGTGCCCTTCTCGCCCCGGATCAACACTCCGCCGATAAGGGGATTGACCGCGTTGAGAATCAGGGCCTGCTTCAGCCGCTCCTGGCCCACCAGGGCGGCGAAAGGATAAACGGGGCGTTTAGGGGTCATAATGGGAAATCTTATTATATTTTCATGAGCTTGGGCAAGAGCTTTAGTTCATCGGGACTGAAGCCGCCGTTTCGTACACCTTCCTTCTCAAAATCAAGCGAAAGAGGCGGGATGCGCTGCGCTTTCCCGCCCTACGGACCTCAAAAATCAAGGCCCCGGGTGAGCGGAGGAATTTATGCGTGTCATATCAGGGACATAACCATAAAAATCTTGGTAACATGATAAGTCTTCTTAAAGACTATCCCGACTTTAGCGAATAATCCCGTCTTTTCAATGGGTTTTAGGCAAAGCGCGGCGCTCGGAATATGCCAAAAAGCGTTTTGGCAGGGGACTTCGCGTCTTTGAAGAGTAACTTGCACCCTTGTGATTTTCCACTTCGGGAAAATGTTGCGGTAACGGTCCGGTGGTAGAGGCATAACATACCTATTATATTGCACATTATGCCTTACCTGGTGCTCTTGAAACCGCAAATTTGCCGATTCGCGCCGGCTTACGTGCCGCAGCGTACCGGATGATGTACCGCGGGTAGCGGACCTCATGCCGCCGCAGGGCCGCAGAATTGCAGGGCGTTTCGCCAGCGGCCGGGCGGGAATCGGAGTTCGAGTATTTCGGCATATAAATCTGGCTAAAGAGGTCATAGGAAAATCCAGCCGCCGTAACGTTGGGATCGGGAGCAAAATTGCCTCTCCCCTCACCCTAACCCTCTCCCTCCGCTGGGTGGAGAGGGGAAAAAGGAGTAACTATTGCTTTGATTGCCTAAGGCTCTCTGCACAGCGAAAGAGGCGGGATGCGCTTCGCTTTCCCGCCCTACAGACTATGGACTACGTGCTTATATTGCAACCTGCGCAGGCGAGACGTTTGCGCCAGCAATTTTGGTTCACCATAAAGGTCAGGTCAGGGGAATGGCCAGAAAAGGCAGGAAGGTTGACCCAATTTGCCGGTTGGCCGCAGGCAACTCGCCCGGCTCCCGAGAGAGGTCCGGCCGCAAATTCGATGCCGACAACCCCACGGCCGGACTAGAAGCCATTTCATAACGGGTTTTTCTGTCATCCTGAACGCAGTGAATGATCCCAATCTCTTGAAAAAACGAGAGTCTGCGCTGCGCTCAGAATGACCATTTCTACGGGCTGAGGTTTTGAAATGACTTCTAATCTTTTCTCTTCAACACCAGCGGCAGGCCATTCCGAAAATTATCCAGGGCTGTCTTATAGATATCCTTTTGCAGCGGGGAAGAGAGGTCGGCGTCCTGGACCACCCGGAGGAAAAAATCGCGCTCTTCATTCGCCAGGTGCTTGACATTATAAAGCTCAAACGCGGTCTGGATGTAGATGCAGCCCAATTCCACGGCTTCCCCGAAGCGGCTGAAGTAATCTATATCCTGATAAAATTGTTTATAGCGGTCGCTTGCTTGTCCCAGCTCCCTGAAATCCCGGGCGGCCTTGACATAGGGCCCGACGTTATTGAGACCTCTGAGGGTGAGGAGGAAGCCGTCCACCCAATCTTCGATGCTGCTTTCCGCCGGGGCCACCGAGTGGGCTTCGACAAAGGCTTTTTGCAGGAAATACCTGAACCACACCGGGGTATTGCTGCCGAACCCCAGATTGAGGTCGCACCAGGTATTGGGCCTGACGTCCATCAGGTCTTGGCCGGGGTTCACTTCCTGGTAAATCACCACATCCTGATAGACTTCGCACTCCCGATGGCGTTCCCGGTGGTCGCCGCCCTTGTAGTAGGGGCCCGCAATTTGATTGACCCAGGGATGGATGATCTGGTCCGCGGCAATATGAGTGAGGAAGCCGCAGATGAAGGCGAATTTTTGATCGTCATCTTCTTCCCACTCTTCAATGTTGAGGTTCGATTCCCGCCAGGCAATCTCGATCATCTTGAGGGGAAAGATATTGGGATTCTTGGAATGGAGTTGATAGGACCATTGATCCACCCCCATGGGTTTGTCCGACCGGTCCAGCAAGAGGTTGAGGGTGGCTTTGGCGGCATTTTCGTAGTATGGCAGGTCCGGCCCCACGGAACCTAATTCCATGTAGGTTTTATGCCTTTCCAAAATCACGGTGAATTCTTGGTAGCGCTCTCGGCTTAGGCTCTTACGGCAGAGTTGCGAAAGGAGCATGTGGGCAATGCTGGCAGGCATAAATCCTCCTTATGGCGCGGACTTTTTCACTAATTATTTATACAAAAATATTTCCCCTCGCTTGTCAACAATTCATTGGCCATAAAAGGGCTTATAAATCTCCTGGAAAGCCCAAAAACCAGATCAATAATCATAGAGTGGAGGGGCGCGGAGCAAAGGGATCGACTAACCGGGTTTCCAGCAAATTGCCGTGCAGCGGCCAGCCAGGGTGATCGTAAAGGTAAATCGCGGGGGCTGCGGGGGTTCAGATAAAGCACGCCGACTTGGCGTTCCGGGTGGGAGGAAGGGGATTGAGTCTTAGGTGGTTGCGGCGAGTTTCGCAAGCCGGTTGCCTCTCTTAAACCGGGCGCTCCCGCAAAGTCTCATGGTCCCGGACATCCCGGTTAATGCGCTCCACCAGGCGGGAGTCCCGGGCCAGTTCCAGGTCGTAGTGCATCTGGAGATTGAGCCAGAATTGGGGCGTGGTGTGGAAATACCGGGCTAATCTCAGGGCCGTGTCTACGGTGACGGCGCGCTTCTTTCGGATGATGTCATTGATGCGTTGGGCCGGTACCCCAAGGTCACGGGCCAGCCGGTTCTGGCTGATCCCAAGCGGTTTGAGGTATTCTTCCAGCAAAACTTCCCCGGGATGCACCGGGGGCAGGCTCTCGGCAGTCATGGCAACCTCCTCAGTGATAATCGATGATCTCGACGTCGATGACGTTAGTCCCTTGCCAGACAAAACAGATACGGAATTGATCATTGATCCTAATGCTATATCGGCCCTGGCGGTCCCCCTTCAAGGCTTCCAGCCGGTTTCCCGGCGGACTATGCAAGTCTTGGAGCGAGGCCGCAGCGTCCAGCATCCATAGCTTCCGCAAGGCCGCCTTCTGCATCGGAGCCGGGAATTTCTTGACCGGCCGCCGGTTAAAAAGCTTCTCAGTTTCCTTGCATTTGAATAATCGTATCATGCTAAAGATGATATGTCAAAAATGATATTAGCAGCTCAAACCTTCAATTCCACCAATTCGGCCTGAATGGAGTCGTGGTTTACTTTCAGGCGCGCCAAACTCACCGGCAAGGTAAACCGCCGCGGTCCGGCGCTGCCGGGATTTAAAAAGAGCACGCCGTCTTTGCGTTCCAGGCGGGGGGAATGGGAGTGGCCGTAGATGACCGAGGCAAACCCCGCCGCGGCCGGGTCCAGGTCCAGCGTGAAGAGTTCATGGAGGACATAGAGGAGGACGCCGCCCACCTCCACGACTAGGGTCAGGGGCAGGTCCGCGGCCCAGTCGGCCCGGTCGGTGTTGCCCCGCACCGCATGCACCGGCGCGAGGCGGGAAAGATTCGCCAGGACCTTGGGGTTGCCGATATCCCCGGCGTGGATGATCAGCTCCACGCCCTTGAGGGCCTTGACGGCCTCAGGCCGCAAGAGGCCGTGGGTGTCGGAGATCACCCCGATCAGATGTTCAGACATAAGAGGAGGGTAGGGTAGGCCACAGGACGATAATGGCTTTACTTCATTACCAAAGTTATCATACTGCCCGCTCCTCTCAAAGGGGAGTGGGGAGCACAGGCAGGAACCTCGGCAATCGCGATAAGCGCGGCATCGCCGGCGCAGCCACAAATAGCGGCTACTCCTTACTGTAAATCAGCTTAACCAGCCGGCCCAGGTCGGTGAGACCCATCTGCTCCTGGGCGTACTTTTGGGTTACTTTCACCAGGGAGGAGAGCAGTTGGAGACTGCCGACCTTTTCTTCCAGTTCTTTGCGCAGTTTCTGTTCATGACCCTGAAGATATTTTCCCTTCTTGGTCTGCTCGCCGCAGCCGCAGGCGCACTCGGGCATGGGATTCCTCCTCACCGGCTAACTACCGTAAAATCCATGGCATTTGCGCCATCATACTAAACCTGCGGCAAATTTCAAGTTTTTAGATGACCCGGCGCGTGCTGGTCCTGGAGCGAAGGCTGGGGGAGAGGGCGAAGGAGCAGGGGAGGGGGCCTGCGAAGGTGCCTCACCTGTCATTCTGAGGGAGTGCAGCAACTGAAGAATTTCTTGAATAAAAGGAAATGCGAGATCCTTCGCTGCGCTCAGGATGACAGAATGACTTTTCGCAGAGGTCTTAACTCGTTCTCATCCAGAAAGTCGTGATTTCATGTTGGTGTTTTAGCGTCGGCGGGCCATTTCTAGCCGGCGCTCAGGTTAATCAAAATCTATGAGAGCGAATTTGCCGGTTA
>JALNYP010000136.1 GCA_023229795.1 Syntrophobacterales bacterium | reverse complement strand
AGGCCCCCCCTTATATGATCGGGCGCCAATCGGCATCAGACCCGTAATCCGGGAATCCGGTCCCAGTGGAGCAGGTGGAGGGTGATGCAGCCGGCCAGGAGGAGCCCGGCCACTGCCAGGGCCAGCCAATCCCGGGCCGCCATATGAACCTCCAGGAGATAGGTGCGCCGGGGACTCATCTGGAAACCCCGGGCCTCCAACGCCCAGGCCATGGCCTGGCTGCGCCGCAGGGTCAGGAGGAAAATCGGCGCCAACAGGGGCAGGTGGCGTTTCAGGCGGTCCAGGGGGTTGCCCTGCTCCCAGCTCAGGCCCCGGGCCTCCTGGGCCTCTTTGACCCGCATGGCCGTGGCGAAGACCTCGGGCACCCAGCGTAGCGCCAGGGCAAAGGCAAAGGCCCCGGGATACGGCAGGCGCAACTTCACCAGCCCGAGAAAGAGCTCTTCCGGCGGCGTGGTGGCCAGCAGGGTGAGGCCGGCCACCATCATGGTGGCCAGTTTCAGAAAGTTGGCGGCGCCAAAGGCCAGGGACTCCCGGCTGACGCCCCAGAACAGGAGGGTGGGACCGTGAGCCAAAAAGGACCAGACTCCAAGACTGAAGATCGCCAGGGGCGCCAAAAGCCAGCGGATGGGCCGCAAAGCCCGCCAGGACCGGGCCAGGGTTACGTGTCCCAGCACCATCAGGGTCGCCAGGGCCACCACCTGGGGGCTCTCGGGCAACAGCACCATGACAAAGCTGGCCATCAACAGGCACAGCTTGGTGCGGGGATCGAGGCGGCGCACCCAGGTTAGGGCCGGAGGGGCCCCGGAAAATTTATTTCCTTGCATCGGGACTTAACTTTTCCGAAAATCAGAATCTAACTAGATATTCCATTTTCTCAAGGGACGGTGCAATGGTCAAATACGCAGTTCTGATCCTGATCTTAATCGATGTCATCCTCAATGTCACTGGGCAGTTGTCTTTAAAATACGGTATGTCCAAGATCGGCAATTTTTCTCTCTCTCTGTCGACCTTGCCGCCCGTCTTTCTCAAAGCGGCCACCAATCTCCATGTGCTCTTCGGACTCCTCTGTTATGGCCTGGGGTTCATGGTCTGGCTTATCGTCTTGTCCAAGGCGGAAGTCAGCTACGCTTATCCCCTGATCAGCCTGGGCTACGTCTTTACCGCCATCCTGGCCCGGGCCCTGTTCGGCGAAGCAGTGGGCCTCATGCGCATGGCGGGCATAGTCATTACCTGTTTGGGGGTGTTCTTGATTGCCCGCAGTTAGCAGGTCCAGAGGGATTTACGGGAGCAGGGGGGCGAGCTAACCCTGAGGCAAGCCGGCGGCCCCGGGGCCTGCCCCAGGGGTGGTCCAAACCACAATGTCCCTTTGCCAACGTTAACCATGACCATGACTTCAATAAAGCCTATCTTAACCTAAGATACAAGGGTGCGTCCTACGCACCAAGAATGGCGCGTGAGACGCACCCTACGGATTTTAATGCCTTGGAAAACCATTCTCCGGACCTGAAAATAATTTTCTGAGAGCAACCTGGTATCCAAGGAGCATTGATAATCAGGCCGCCAGTCCCGGCGGCGCTGGCGGATGGTCCGGCCGCGCCCGGATCAAAGCCAGACCTAAGACGAACGCATCCGCTCCATCCAGGAGCCTCGTGACTCCGCGGGCTCCTCGTCCTCCTGGCGCTCCTTCCGCACCGGATCGTCCTCCGGTGATACCCAGGCAATGTTGCGTTTATTAATTATCAGGACCCGCCCGCTTTTGCCCTCCGCGGTGACATCAAACACCACAATAAAAGGATCGCTGACCTTGGTGAAGATGTCGCTCACCCGCTGGACCACCTCTTCATCATGATATATATTGACCTTCCCCTGGACCAGGGAGCCATCCACCATCTTGACGGTAATCTTGCGGGCATTAATCTTTCGGCTGATGACCTTAACACTCATGGGCGCCCTCATGGCGGCCAGGGCGTCACCTTCACCCCGCCAGCCGCTTAATTCGCAGTTCTCCCCAGGTTTTTCCCCGAAGGCCTTGCCCGGCCTTGAAGCGCGGGTTACCCCGGCCCACCACGCCTGACAATAGATTTATCGGCACGTTATCGTCTTTTCTTAAGGATGATGAAAACAATCCGGCGACGCGAGGCGGAGGGATTAATAGCGGCCGATCTTCGGAGGTGGTAGAGGGGCCGCGCCTCAGGAAGGTGGCCACGGCCGGGGGACCTGGTGCGAGGCGGCTTATCCCGGACGGGATGTCAGGTTGCCCACCTTTTTGGCCAGCAAGCCTCCGGCCAATTCCCGAGCCCGGGCCAGGGTCTCCGCCAGGTCAAAGGACAGGAGACGCCGGTCCTGTACCACGAGCCGGCCGTGCACCAGAACCGTCTGGACATCGGCCCCGGTGGCGGCGTAAACCAGGTGGGAATAGGGGTCATAGAGGGGGGTGAGATGGGGCTGATCCAGGTCGATAACGATCAGGTCCCCTTTGAGGCCCGGGGCCAGGCTTCCCACCTCTTTTTCCAACCCCAGAACCCGGGCGCCGCCACAAGTAGCCAGCGATAGAGCGGTGGGCGCCGGCAGCACGGTGGGGTCCAGGCAGTGCACCTTTTGGAGCTTAGCAGCGGTATCCATTTCCTGGATGAGGTCCAGATTGTTATTGGAGGCACAGCCGTCCGTCCCCAGCCCCACCGGTATCCCCCGGCGCAGGAGGTCGGCCACCGGTGCGATTCCGGAAGCCAGCTTCATGTTGGACTCCGGGCAGTGGGCCACCCCGGCCCCGCTGGCCGCCAGAAGCTCTTTATCGGCGTCGGAGAGGACCACCGCATGGTCCGCCAGCAGCCGGTGGTTGAGCAGCCCCAACCGGTGGAGGTGGGCTACCGGCGAGGCGCCGTAGCGGGTCTGGCAGTCCTCCACTTCCCGGAGGGTTTCGGCCAGATGCATGATGAGCCGGGTATTATACTTGGCCGCCAACTCGCCGCACTGCTGCAATAATTCCGGGGAGCAGGTGTAGACCGCATGGGGCTGGATGGCCACCTGGATTAAGGGATGATCCGGCCAGGCCCGGCAGAGGTCCTCGCTGAACTTGAGGCCCGCCTCGGGGGGGCCGTAGTTGGGCGACGGAAAGTCGTAGAGCACCTCGCCCACCACCGCCCGGATGCCGGTTTCGGCTGCAGCCCGGGCCACGTGGTCGGCAAAGAGATACATGTCGGTAAAGGTGGTGGTGCCGGAGAGCAGCATCTCGGCCACCGCCAGCTTGGTGCCCCAATAGACGAAATCGCCGTTGAGGCGCCTCTCGGCGGGGAAAATGTAATCATTGAGCCATTCTTCCAGAGGCAGGTCGTCGGCCAGGCCGCGGAACAGGGACATAGCGGCATGGGTGTGGGCATTGATGAGGCCGGGCAGGATCAGCCCCTGGGGGTAATCCAGTACCTGGGCCGGGGAGTAGCGCTGGTGAAGCTCCGCCGGGGGCCCCACCGCGACAATCTCGGCGCCTTTCAAGGCCACCGCCCCGGGAGAGAACACCTCGCGCTGCGGGTTCATGGTCAACACCCAGGCGCCCTGGATGATCAGGGAAACCGGTTCCGGCCCCGGACTGGTCATCTCTTGCATCATTTATAACCTCACTTCTTATTAGTCCCGGCCCCGGCCGGTCCCGCCGGCTCCGGCTGGCGCATGGCTGCCTGGAAGCGGGGAGTCGTCCCCGAGGGAATTTTCAGGCGAAAGGTCCCCGGGGCCAGAGAATCACCCCTGATCCAGGGGTTGAGGTCCTTGATGACCTTGTAATAAGTCCCGCTGGCCTCCGCCAGTCTTCTGATCGGCATCTCCTGCGCCAGGGTAAACTGGACCTCGTCATAAGCCAGCGGCGGATAGAGCTGATCCTCAGGAATGGCGAAGCCGTAGCGGCCCGGATCCTCCACAATGATCTTGGCCGCCAGGATGCGGTGGATATAGCGCTCGGTCTCCTCGGGAAGACTCAGATGGTAGAAGTTATTGACCCCCTGGGCGGCGATGGCCTTCTGCACCCGCCCTTCCCCGGCATTGTAGGCCGCCAGGGCCAGGGTCCAGTTGCGGAACAACCGGTGCAGGTGTTCCAGGTGGGTCAGGGCCGTGTCCGTGGAGGCCCCGAAATTCAGGCGCTC
>JALNYP010000061.1 GCA_023229795.1 Syntrophobacterales bacterium | reverse complement strand
CCAATACTGTTCACTTAATTATCTTAATTGCCAATTGGGGGTTGAGTTTGAACATTGGATCAGAGCCGCGACGCCGCAGAGGGAAATTGCTCATCTTGCGCTTGACGGCTCGTGGGTTGCGCCGATTTCGGCTTGAGACCACTCGCTCATCTATGATCTCCTCCAACACGCTCTCATGGAACTTCAGCCTCTCCCCTGGGGGGAATAGCGTGGAAAATAGGGAGCTTGCGGCGGATAACTCGCACGGCGTGAACAAACGAGAGCCGGTCGGGGTCTTCATCCGCTTTGAGGGCGGCTTCATGCATCAGCCCTCGAATGGCGAAGTGGGCCATCAGGAGGCCGTAGAACTCCTGGCGCACCAGGTCCGGCGTCTTACTGCGCAAGACGATGCGAGCGCCCCGCAAGTGGGTCTTCAATTCATCCAAGGCCGTCTCAATCTCCCAGCGTTCGTGATACAGAGCCGCCAGTTCAGCAGCCGGAGCCTTCTCGGGGTCGAGAATAGTGGTGATCAAACGATAAAGGGGTTCGGCTCCGGCCACGCCTTCCAACTGATAGTCGATCACTCGCACCACCACGCCGTTGGTGTTTCGCCTGCGGTCCTCTTGAGACGGATAGGTGCGGCTCAGGTACGATCCGTCGGCCAGTCGGCGCTCGCAGGCCAACCGCAGGTTCTTTCTGATCCTCCAGAGAAGTTCGGCCCCCGTGTCCTGAGTTCGGTTCCAAAACTCGAAGCTAAAGAAATATCGGTCCGCCAAGCACAGCATACCTTGGCCCAGCCAGGGAAGCACGCCTTTGGCCAAGGTCATTTCGCTCGTCCCGTAGCTTCCTATCTGGGTGCCGAACAGCACGTGGGTGCCGTTTTCCACCAAAGAGACGAAGCGCAACTGGGGAAAGGCGCTTTTGCCACGTTGGGCCACCGGCCGACCGAAGGCTGCGTCGTTGGCATCCTCATCGGCCACATCCAGAGTGCTGCCGTCCAGACTCACCACGCGCCAATCCCGGTACCAAGCCCCCTTGGTGGCCGCTACGGCGATGGGGCGGACGGTCTGATCATGCAGTTGCTTGAGCGGCTCCACTCCCAATCTCGTCCGGGCTTGCGAAATTCCGGATTTCCCCGTCACCTTAATCCGGGCGGTGGGATTCAGCAACCATTGAATCCCTTCCAACAAACAGCGCAGCACCTCCCGATAGGAAGACTGCATATACAGCGCCAGGGCGATAACGTAATAAACTACCACATGCGCCGGCAGTTCCCGCTGACGCTGGCTGCTCCGGCCGGTGGCCTCCAACACCGTCTTCACGGTGGCTTCCGGGAAGGTCTTGGTCACGACCCCCAGGCTGATGTAATCGGTGATCCGGCTCCCTTTGGGGAGTTCTGCAAGTGTCCGTGCCATCTGCGGCCCTCCTCTGTTAGGTTGCCCCAGGATAGCACAAAAATATTATTAAGTGAACAGTATTGGTTTTAGACCTTGTTATGGGATGAGGCGGAGCAACTGATTTGCGATCATCCCAGTAGCACTTACTGCCCGCGCTTGGTTGGCAACCTTGGCGGCAGCATTTACGGCTGCCGCCTGCTTGGCAGTATTGGCTGGCGCTGCCTGGCGGACTCCAACACCGCTGAGTGCCGCTGCGTGGCTGGCAACCTTGAGTGCCGTACAACCATAGCTGGCCAGAGTGACCGCTAACAACAGCATAAGAACCAACAGCTTTTTCATGGAATTTTCCTCCTGGTTTTTTGGGCCGGAGGAAAGCTGTCCCCTGCCGGGGAAAGCTCTCCGCCGGCGGGGTGAATAAATTAGGGACTTACCGGCGAGGGCGGTTATTCGCCACTCTTTCGAGAACCAGCCGGTAGGTAATGCCCTCAGCTTCGGGACCGTCTTCCAGATGGGGATTGTTGAGCCGTTTTAAGGCAGATCCTTTATCATTTTCCAGGCAAACGCCCCTGTTTTTCTTTCCAAAAAGAGGCCAACCTTCACCAAGAACTATTCTTTCGGGATATTCAGGCATAAATTGTCTCCTTTAGTAGAGGTGGTTGTTTAGTAGCCCTTAGATACTACTCACGGGCATAATCATGTTGAGGTAGTGGTGATCATCTTTGCCCATGAGGCGACAGGGATGATCGCGGTCATTAATCTCCAGGATAACGGTGTCGCCGGGTATCACCTGAAGCGGCTCCATGAGATAGCGACCGTTGAAGCCCACTTCCAGAGGAAGCTGGGCCGCGTCGCCCGATTCCAAAATCACCGGAACCTTATCCCTGCCTTCTCCCACCTCCGGGTCGGCAAAGGTGACTTCCACGGAATCCGCCGTCAGGTTGAAGATCATTCCTTTGAATCGGTCCGAAGAAAGCTGGGCCATGCGTTTCAGGGTATTGTTAAGCTCCCGCCGGTTGATCGAGAAGCGGAAAGCGAAACCTTCCGGGATAATACGCCGGTAGTCGGGAAACTTTCTATCCAGGAGCCGAACCGACAAATGTTTGTCCGCGGCCTGCACAGTCAGGGTTTTCTCGCCCAGACCCAAAGTCACCTTCTCCTGACCTTCCAGAAACCGGCAGATCTCCCGCATTCCTTTACAGGGAACCAGTATTCCCTTACCCAGGTTCAGCTGCTCGCCCTCGGGCAAAGGCCGCTCAATCAGGGTAAGGCGATGACCATCCGTAGAGGCCAGGCGGAGATGGTTATTCCCTTCTACTTCAACCTCTTCCCAGAAGACGCCGGAGAGGTTAGAAGGCAGATCATTATTGCCTCCGACTGCCGAGAAAATGGTCTTGGAGATCATCTCTTTGAGCAAGGGGCTTTCGACTTCCACCAGACTTGCTCCCGCAGCTTCGGGGAGGCTGGGGAACTGTTCCCCGGGCAGACCGTACAGACGATACTGGGAGTCCCCTGTTTGAATCTGCAGGCCGGCATTGTCCGTCCCCACCAGGGCCAGGGTCCCTTTGGGGAGGCCCTTGATGAGCTTGTTTAAGAAGTCGGCCGGCACCGTGAGATCGCCGGGCTTCGTTATCTCCGCCGGGTAAAAACCCCGGAAGCCGATTTCCAGGTCGGTAGCCGAAATGAAGACCCCGTTGCCATCTGTCTGCAATAGGCAATGGCTCAAAATGGGCAGGGTGCCCCGTTTGTCCACAACGCCCAACACGTGGCCGATTGCCTTGCTTAAAGTCTCTTGTTCGATGCTGATTTGCATGGCTATTATCTCCTTGCGAAGTTAAGGGCCGAAGGTCTCCTAAAACAGCGAATTTCCCCGATTGCGCCCGCCGTTCTTGGAATCATTGGTTTGCCGGTGAGTCTCAGTCGGACCTTCATATCCCGGAGGGACGGTTTCTTCGGTATGCTTGGTTTCCCGGGGGATGGTAAAGACCTGTTCAGGCACCGCCTCACCGCCATCCAGATTCAAGGGGTCGGGGTCAGGAGGCATCTCTGTCCTGTTGAGCGCAGCGCCCTCCGTGGTCCCCGGCTCCGGGCCGGCGTTGTCCAAAAAGCCGTCCGGGTAGAACTCTTTGCCGGTTTCGGCCTGTTCCTCGATGGTCTCATTATGGGGCGCGATAAGCAGCTTCTTGTGATCAGCCTCGATTTTAACCATATTGATCTGGTTCTTGATCCTGCGTTGGGCAATATGAAAGCCCCATTCGGTCAATTCCTGCTCCGCAGCGCTGATATACAGTCTATCGCCCTCCTCATCCAGTCCGATGAACTTCGGCCTCTTGTTGGGGTCCATAGCCCGGTACTCCAAGCTCACCACGTATACGACCGTGCGACCAAAGCCGGGGGCATCGACGGTTTTAGGGGACAGCACCATCCAGAGTGGAATCCCCGCCAGAGGCCCTCCGGTAAGGGTCTTTATGAATCCGAGAGATTTCAATATGCTCGGGACCGTGTTCCATCCGGTGCTGCGCAACTTCCATACCCCGCCGATGCGGTCGGTGCCCTGGATAAGCGCCTGAAGGGTGCCCATGGGCTTGCACTTGTCACCCTTCTTGGGGTCGTATAAGGCATCCAGCCTTTCACAGGGACACTTGACCTCCTCGTAATTGCCATTGTTACCGGATTGGCGCTGGGCGATTTCCCCGTCTCCGGAGCACCAGCAGCGACTACCCCTGTATGAGGCGTAACGGGTAAAAAAGTTGAGGTCGATGTCGTCATAGAGCAGGCGTATCGGAATTTCTTTGAGCACGGGCAACCCTTTGTAGGGACCTTCGGGAATTGTGAGGCCCTCTTCCTTGGCGAATTTGTTCATCAAGGCTCGGTCAGCCATGAGCCGCCCGGCGGCGTCCCTTTGAACCGTGGTGATCAGGAAGCAGTCGAGTTTGGTGGGCTGGCCGAATTTCTTGCCCTGGCCCGAGATGTTCTCTTCGCCCTTGTAGCCGATTTTGATCTTCCCCCACTCAGGCAAACCATGGGTTTCCAGATTTTTGATAGCCATACTTCCTCCTATGGCTGAAAGAGAACGCAGTTCTCCCCCAGCGGGTTTTTACCGACCTATGGGCCGGTTAGTTACTCACTTATTGTTTTAGCTGCGCCTTGCAGCGCACCAATTTATAGGGATTTTTAGGGACGAAGTGTCATCGGGGAATGCTCTTCCCCGGATATGGGGTTTTGGGGCGAAATCCGCTATTTCCGTGTTTTTTCCCTATGGGTCCAGTCATGCAACCACAGCAGCACAATAGTGATTACTGCACACCCCCCGACATACGAAGCCCAGATTATACTTCTCATGTCGGACATCTCGGACATCATTGCTTTTCACCTCCTTTTAGAGGTTCCCCTGCTAGGAGGCAACTGTCCCCATCCGGGGATAATCGCCTCCCCAGCGGGGTCCTTTTATTTTTAATGATTTCTTCTGATTAGGCGGAGGTTAGCACTTGGAAAACCCGCAGGCCCGGCAGACGGCACAGCCGCCTTCCTGCTCCATGGAGCCGCCGCAATCGGGGCAAGCCCCCATTGTGGTCAGCGCCGGAGCCGGAGGATCAACCTCGGCTACGTGGCTCAGAACCTTGGCAATGGCATCGGGACAGGAAAGCACCTGGTTGCCCCCGCCGTTCCAACAAGGGCTGGGGCAGCGCAGGCCGCTGATCTGTTTAATGATGGCCTCGATCTTTACTCCGGAACGCAAGGCCAGGGAGATGAGACGACCAGCGGATTCAATCTGTGAGGAAGCGCAACCACCGGTTTTGCCCATCTGAGCGAAAACCTCACAAAATCCCAGATCGTCTTTGTTCACCGTGACGTAGAGTTTGCCGCATCCGGTTTTGATGTACTCCGTGACTCCGGTAGTGCGCTGCGGCCGAGGCCGGGGAGCGATGTACTGCTTCTCAGGTTTTTCTTTACCGAAGCTCAGGACCTGCTGGTCCCGGCTGCCGTCCCGGTAGATGGTGACGCCCTTGAGGCCCAACTCGAAGGCCTGGAGGTAAACCTCCCGTACATCGTCAGCCTCGGCCTGGTGAGGAAAGTTCACCGTCTTGGAAACGGCGTTGTCGGTGTATTTTTGGAAGGCAGTCTGAATACGCAGGTGCCACTGAGGGGTGATGTCGTGCGAAGTGACGAACAGCCGCCGCACGTCCTGCGGGATCTCCTGAATGTCGCAGATAGACCCGCTCTCAGCGATCCGGCGCATTAATTCCGCGGAATGGAACCCCCGTCTCTTGGCGATTTCCTCAAAGTACGGGTGGACTTCCACCAATTCTTCGCCTTCCAGGACCCGGCGCACATAGGAGACCGCAAACAACGGCTCGATGCCGCTGGAGGCCCCGGCGATGATGCTGATGGTGCCAGTGGGCGCGATTGTGGTGGTCGTGGCATTGCGCATGCGCTCCAGACCCAGATTGTCATAGGAAGATCCGGGGAAATTGGGAAAATTGCCCCGTTTGTCAGCCAGGATCGAGGATGCAGCTTTGCTTTGTTTGTCGATGAAGGCCATGACCTCTTCGGCCACGCGGACCGCCTCTTCGGAGTTATAAGGAATGCCCAGCTTCAAGAGCATATCCGCAAACCCCATGACCCCCATGCCGATCTTGCGGTTTGCCAAGGTATTTTCCCTGATAAGATCCAAGGGGAAGCGGTTGGCGTCAATCACGTTGTCCAGGAAATGGACGGCAGTGCGAACAATTTCCGACAGCTTGTGATAATCCACTTGGCCGTCCTTGACCACCTTGGCCAGATTGAGCGACCCCAGGTTGCAGGACTCGTAGGGAAACAGGGGCTGCTCGCCACAGGGGTTGGTGGATTCAATCTCCCCTAAGTTGGGCAGGGGATTGTGTCGGTTGATAGCGTCCAGGAAGATGATCCCGGGTTCGCCGGTTGACCAAGCGCTCTCGACGATGAGATCAAAGAGGGCAGGGGCCTTAACCCTTTTTACCTGCTCGCCCGTCCGAGGGTTAATGAGGGAAAACTCCGCTTCGGCTTTAACCGCCTCCATGAAGGCGTCGGTGAGGCCCACCGAGATGTTGAAGTTGGTCAGGCGCTTGGTGTCATTCTTACAGGTGATGAACTTTTCGATATCCGGATGGTCCACCCGCAGGATCGCCATGTTGGCGCCGCGGCGGGTGCCGCCCTGCTTGATGGTTTCCGTGGCCACGTCGAAGATGTTCATGAAAGAGATAGGCCCGGAGGCTACCCCTTTGGTGGACATCACCGGGTCGTTTGACGGACGGATGCGGGAGAAGGAAAAGCCGGTGCCGCCGCCGGATTTGTGGATCAGGGCAGTCTGCTTGATGGCCTCGAAGATGCTGTCGATGGAATCATCTACCGGCAACACGAAGCAGGCAGAGAGCTGACCCAGTTCCCGACCTGCATTCATCAGGGTGGGAGAGTTGGGCATAAAGTACAGCCCGGTCATCATCTCATAGAACTTCCTGGCTGTGGCCGCCACGGACGCCTCGGGATCATATTGGCGGTCCACCTGGGCGATAGTTTCGGCCACCCGCAAGAACATGTCCGAAGCGTCTTCGATCACGGCGCCTTCGTCGTCCTTTTTCAGGTACCGCTTTTTTAAGACTACGAGGGCGTTGGGACTGAGAAGCAGCTCACCGGAGATTTCCTTTTCATCCTGCATGACTGAGGAACGCTCTGGTATTTTTACTGCCCCCCCACTTTTGGAAGGAATTTCTGAAGAACTACTTTTTTGATTCACGTCTCTCTACCTCCTTTTTGAAATGTTAGGAGGCAGATAAACTTATCCCCTACAGGGGGATAACTTCTCGGCCCCCTGTGGGGTAAAAGCACTTTTCTCATACCAGATGTGTTTCTGGCAGAGACCTTCTCGTTTAAATTTCTGTCGCTGAGCCCACGGCGTCGCCCTGCGCCGTGTCAGCTTTTCGGTTCGCGGGTCGCCTGCTTTCAAACAGGCTAAGGGTTGACCCGAGCACCCACTAGGCTAGCCTTGACGCCGGCTCGCGTGCGTTTATAGCTGCGCACAGCTTTGGCTGGGTTACTATCACCAGGATAGCTTTGCCTGCCCAACGGCAGACAAGGGATACCCAAAAATCCCTTTGGAACAACTGGTTGTGGTTAAAATGCGACCTTGATGCCTCCATAAAATATTTTGCAGCCCCCAGTGTGAGCCGGGTAATCTGACTATACAAAAAAAATTTTTGGGTGTGTCTGTCGAAATCTAACGATTCAGGTATCTTTTTCGAGGGAAAATCGAATTTTGATGATTTCCTGCTGCCTTCTCTCGGAGGAGAGACATCAAGGACGCCGCCTGCGAGTGTCCGGTTCTTTTTCTTTTCGGACTTTCAAAGGCCCGTCGTAGCTCTGGTCAACTCCACCCAGTATTCTCCTCGCCACCCGTTCAGCCGCATTTGCAGATCCGGCAAATATGGAAAGCGGGTCGAAGCCCTCGACGATAACGCGGTAGGCCTCGAAGCTCTCTTTCTCAGGTTTTTTGACTGAATACTTCTTTTTTCGATTTTTGCTCCGCATCAACCTTTTTTCCCCCGAAATCGACTCAAAATCGGCCTATTTCCATAGTCATTAACCGGCAATAAAAAGATAACTTCCAGATAAAGCATCGCATACAAAAATTCAAGGAGGTAGTTCCATGCCCCGAAAAAGATCGGATATTCCCAGGTTACGGAAGGCTTCTAATTTAGGGTATAGCGTCTCCGCTGAAAAACAAGATGTCACCTTGTATAGTGCCGACGCCCAATCGCTGTTGCGGCATTATAATTTCACCTCGGCCGCCATTTACAAGATCGGTATTAACCTCCGTAAGCTCAGCGTCGCCGAAGAGAAGGTCCAGCAGACGGAACGGGTGGTTTATGATGAAATCATCAAGCCGCTGCAGGAAGACCTCTCCAAAGAGATCGCCAGGCTTGAGCTGCAGTTCGGAAATCCGAAGGTGGCCGAATTTACGAAACCCTTTACGGGCACCGCGGAAATCCAATACCCCCGCGCCAAACTGCTCCTGAACCTCCTGGTTGATTTTGACCAACTGCTGTTCCGGGTGCATCAACTGTGGCACGGCATGAAGATCGGGGACGCCGAATATCTGAGGCTCACTGAGGGGTTCCGGGATCGCCTGAAAGAAAGCGAAAAACGCATTGACCACATCGCCCGTGAGGCCGTTAACCTGGCCCGGCAACAACAGGAAGACGCTGAGATGGAAGCCGGCATAGAAGCCATGGCCGCATCCGGCGCTTCTATGGAGGCCCCGGAGGACATCACCAAGGCGACTGGCCGGAAAGGCCGTAAGGCCGCGGGAACCGCATCGGCCCCGGAACCGAAGGATGAAGACCAGGGAAAAGGTCCGGGAGCCCCGCTTATGCAGGGCGCGGAGGACAGTAAAGTCATTTCGCCCTTTTCAATGCAGTAAGGGCTGCGGGTAGGGGAAAATTATGGCTCCCGATCAAAAAGACAGCTGGCATCGTCTGGAAAGGCGCATTGCGAGAGCGGCTAAGCGGAAAAAATGGCCGGAGGTCAAATGTCTTTTGGCGGCAGTAGGGGCGGTCTTGGTTCAACCGCAAGAATCTCTGCTGGCTGAGCCTCAGCCGCCTGTCTTTTCCGGTTAGCTGATGTCTCCAGAGTTACGCAAGATGCTGAACGATACCTTGACGGTCTTGACGGCTACCATGGCCGCGAAAGACCCTTATACGGCCAACCATCAGCGCCGGGTGGCGCAATTGGCCGGCAGCATGGCGCAGGAGATGGGCGCTGACCCAGATTTTGTCGAAGGGATGCATGTCATGGGCTTGCTGCATGACCTGGGGAAAATCGCCATACCCAGCGCCATTCTCAGCAAGCCCGGCACCCTAAGCCGGCAGGAATTCGACCTGATCAAAATGCACCCCCAGGTCGGGCACGACGTTTTGGTGCAAATTAAATTCCCCTGGCCGGTGGCCCTGGCGGTGCTGCAACATCATGAGAGGCTCGATGGGTCCGGTTATCCTCACGGCTTTTCAGGTAACGAGATTATCCCGGAGGCCCGCATCCTGGCGGTAGCGGACGTGGTGGAGGCCATGGCCTCTCATCGTCCCTACCATCCGGCCCGGGGCCTGGACGAAGCCATTGAGGAAATATCTGAGCATCAGGGAGTCTTGTACGATCCCGATGTGGTAAGTGCCTGCCTGAACGTTCTTGATTCTCCAACCTCTGGAAGATTTGAAAGCGAGTAAACCAGTGGAAGCTATCAACTACTTTGACGGGAACCTTTTTTGGCTATTCGCCTCGGGGATCTTGATGGTTTCCTATCTCATCATCGCCGGGGAGGCGGATCGCCGTCGCGAAAAAATGATGTTGGAAATCCTGGATCATACGCCAAGGTGTTAACTATTTCGAAATTTGGGGTCGCTGGCGATGAGTCCCGCAAACGGCCTTTAGAGCAAAAACGCCACTCTTGAATTTTCGGAGGGGCGTTGCATTAATTTCGCAAATTCATCCTACCTCATCGACTATCGTCCCTCTCGGTATTTTTCCTCCCACGCATCCAGGGCCTGGCGCAATAGCTCATTGAGCTTAAGGTCAGCTTCTGCGGCGCGCTGCCGGAAGCGGCGGCGAAACTCTGCGTCAACTTTGAAGTTTAACGGCGCGCTTCTTGTTGACGTCGGCGGTGCGGCCTCCTCCAGCCGCCCCGTAGCGTCGAGGGGTGCAGCGGCCTGGCCTTTGACGGCAACCAGGGATGAGGACAAATCAGCGGGTTTCTTAGCCATTCTGCGTTCCTTTTTGGTTTCTGGCTTTCTTGCTGTCGATAAATCGAGATTTCACGAAAGCCCAAAGTTCAATAACCTCGCCCGCGCTGCGGCCCCGGGGTCCGGTCTCAAGGACCGTGCGGCCATCGATCATCGAGGCGGCATAGTCAACCCGGTCATGCACGATGGCCCCGGCCACAACGCCGTGCTCGGACAGGGCGGCCATGGCTTGAACGGTCAATCGGCTGTTGGACTTGGCTTGGGTTACGGCAAAGGCAAAGGGGCGGCCTACGTCGGCGGCCAGTTCGACCGTGCGCCCGACGGCGCGCAAGTCGTGTGGACTGGGGCGGGTCGGGATAATAACGAAATCGGCTTGGGCCACCACGGTTCGAATGGACTCTGTAATAGCCGGGGGCGTGTCGATGAAGGCGTAGACGAATCCAGCCTTGGCCAAGGCCTCTAGCTTGCCGGGTAGCTCTTTTAGGGTCGCGGGAGCGAAGCTGGGCAATTCCTCCTCCCGGACATTCCACCAGGCGGCAAGCGAGGCCTGGGGGTCGGTGTCAATTAGAACACAGGGGCCGTCACCGGCCTTTTCAGCGGCCACGGCGAGATGGGCGGCGAGAGTGGTTTTCCCGGCTCCCCCTTTCTGGCTTGCGAGAACAATAGTTTTCATAGATTAACTTTCGTGTTTTCTTGCTATCGATCTTAAAAGATAAACTGCAATCGTCTTTTCTTTCTTCACAACATATAGGAACGAAAAGAAGAAAGCAATATCTTTTATAAAAAACGGCCCACCTTGTGGCGGGTTTCTGGTTTGTCGAGCCGTGGGGGATGGGGAGGGAAAGGAAAGGCGCTAAAGGCTATCAGAGGTGAACACTTGTGATGGTCCGGTGGCCTTGATTGTGTCTTGCCGTACCTTAAGAATCGCTAATGCGTCGGGATCATGATCGAGAAGAACCGAGGTGTAACCGCTCGGCCCAGCAGCACTGCGGCGCTTTCGTATTTCTGGAACCCTGCGGGCCGCCACCGATTAGTAGTCTGCCTACACTAATTCAAGGCGAAGTTCACGTCCAACAAGCGCGGCGGCGCGTTGCAGCGTCTCAATTGTCACGTTTCCTTTTGCCTTGAGAATCCTGTCAACCTGCGCACGACTTGTCTTCATCCGTTCGGCCATTTGCGTTTTGGTAATGCCCTGCTTGCGCATTTCCTCGGCAATCTGCCACGTAATCACGCGTGTAAGCGCCTCCGCCTTCGCTACCTCGTAAATGCCCTCCTCGTGCAGGAAGTCATCAAGTTTAGATCCCCAATGTTGGTCTTTTTCGCTCATATTGTCTTCTCACTTCAGGGAAGTATGGCGGTTAAAGATGGCAACAACACCGGAAGTTCCCTCTTGGCTATCGACCAGACAATATCATAGTTGATGCCGAAATAATCATGCACCACCTTGTCCCGCATTCCGGCCATTTCCTTCCAAGGCAAGTGCGGATGCGCCTGTTTTACAGGAGCCGAGAGTTTCTTCACCGCCTCTCCCATTACTTGCAGATTGCGAAGCACTGCATCCTGGGTCTTCCGGTCAGCCAGGAACTCCTCGTAAGTAAGCTCAACAGTATAATCGATAATGCGCTGCATCGCCTCTACCATATCCGATAGGTATTCCTTCTCACGCCTCTTCCTGGACATCGGCCATGGACTCCTGTATGTTCACCGCCATGTCGCGATGACGTGGCGAATTCAAACTTTGCCGCAAGGTTTCGATGGTTGCCAAATCAACTTTGCGGCCCAGCTTTCTTTCTAGATATTGAGCCAGACCAACAAACCCCAATCCAAGGGGGCGGGAAAGTTCCACTATCAAATCCACATCACTGTCCTTATCCGCCGAGCCATGCACAAAGGACCCATAAAGGGCAAGACGAACCACTCCGTACCGCCTACGCAGATATGGCAGGGTACGCCGTAAACACTTTATAACTTCTTCCCGAGTCGAGTATAGTTCCTTCATGCTTTAGTCCTTTCTACGCCACACTCAAACAAACGCCGCCTATTCCTTAATGATCCTTGAATCACATACCGGCTCAATGCCGACCGAGGTGCGATAGAAAACAATGGGTATCTCGCTCAGGTGTTCGCTTGTCATAGATAGCCCTTAAGATTTGTATCATATATGATACGCCCACGCAATAATTTTATCATAACAAAATCGGAATCCTCTCCCTTTGGGGGCGCCACTAAATCCCAAAATCCCAAGCACCCTTTATGTATTTGGCCGGCATCGGGTAGTCGTGATTTTTGTACCAGGCCTTATTTAATTCCGCTTCCTGTTCCCATAGGGTTGGACCGCCGGGAATATAGTGCACTTCCTCGAGGCCGGTCTTATGACCGTTAAAAAAATCTTGTAGGCCGTCACGTACCTGGGCCTCTGTACATGAAGAAAGCAGTCCGATTGCGATGAGTAAGGAGATAATCCGCTGCATCTGCCCTGTTCCTTGCCTTTATCCAAAAAGGCTTTCCTGGCGATCCTTCTCCGCGAGTCCATAAGCCCGCGCCCGCGCCCGGGCCGCATTGACCAGAACACCAACATTCTCATCCACGTAATCGTAAACCCGGGTTTTCTCTTTCCCCGGCGCCGGCCGCAGCACCCGACCGCTGAACCGGATGGGAGTCGCCAGAAAAAGGGTAGAAAGTGCGGGACAGTCGAATCCCTCACCAATGAGTTGCCCGGTCGCCACCAGCACCTTAACCTCACCAGCGTTCAGATCGTTGACTATGCGAACCCGCTCTCCGTTTTTCAGGTCCCCGGTCAGTACCGCGGCCTGGACCCCAAGGCCAGCCAGCATAGCCGCCAAGACCTCGCAATGCGCCTTCCGGTCAGTCAGTACCAGGCACACCCCGACACCGCTCCCGGCCTATTGCGCCACGTCCTCAGTTATCAGCGTATTGCGCTCCTGGTTCCCGGTAAGCTCCGATAACATTTGGGAGTAGGCTTTAGACGGGTCGCTAAAAGGCTCAAATTCGGTTTCCCTGATAACCACCTCCGCTTCCAGGATGTGACCGTCCTCAATCAAGCCGTCCCGCTCCACCTCGTACACCTTGTTTCCCAGAAACCAATAGATCAGCCGGCTTAACCCGTCCCGCCGCCAGGGAGTGGCGCTCAGGCCCAGCATGAATTTCGAGTCGAAGGCCGTGACCGCCTCAGTAAAGGTCCGGGCAGGGGCCCGGTGACATTCATCCACCGCCAGGTGCCCGATATGCGGTGCAACCCCATGGGAACACTTGTATAAGGTTTGGACCAAGGCCACGGTGATCTTCTCTCCAACCGTCAGTTTGCCGTCGCCGATCACCCCCACCTGGTCGGCCGGGACACCCAGGAAAGCCCCGATCCGGTCAACCCACTGGTTGAGCAGTTCCCTGTTGTGGACTACGATTAAGGCCGGCTGCCGTCGTTTGGCGATCACCGCCAGGGCCATGACCGTCTTGCCGGAGCCGGTCGGCGCTGACAGGGTGCCGAAATCCCGGTGCATCACGGCCGCCACCGCCTCGTCCTGAAAGCCTTTTAATTTGCCAGTAAACCGGAAAACCACTTCCCGGAGCCGCCTCGTTTGATTGTCAACCTGAAACTGGACGCCGGCGTCCCGGAGAATCCAGATAGCCTGCCCGATGATTCCCCGGGGCATCACTAGGGCGTCGTCGGCCTCCCGCCAGAAGCTCAGTTCCATAGGGACCCGCCAGTTGGAATAACCGTGCTTCTGGTTTTCCAGCCAGGCCGGATTGGTGAAGCTCAGCCGGTCCTTGAGGAGATCCAGCGCAGATTGGGGCAACTCCCCGAGGGGGAAGAGAGTGATCCGGTTCTCGATTCTCAGGGTGAGCAAGGTGCTTCGTCCTCTACGGCCGCGGCGTCCTATCAATTTTTTTCTTCTTAAGCCAATCGTGCATTGTGGACCTGGCAACATTATAGCGATCTGCGACAAAGCTGATCGAGGAGCCGTTTTTGAGTAGGGCCTCAATCTCCGGCCGGTGTTGGTCCAACTTGCTTTTGCCAGCACCTTTTGGCCTACCAAGCTTCACGCCGGCGGCTTTCCGGGCTTTGAGGGCCTCTGTGGTTCGGGCCGAAATCAAGTCCCGCTCAATCTCGCTGAACAGCGCCATCATGGTCAGAAAAACTTTTGACTCAATGGAGTCGTTGATATGCTGCGCTCCCTTGAGCACGTACACGTGGACGCCTTTCTTTTTCAGATCAGCCAGAATCTCTAAAATCTGCAAGGTTGACCGGGCCAACCGGCTGAACTCCGGTGTGATGAGCCAGTCGTCTTTTTGCAGGGAAGCTACCACCTGCCCAAGCTCGCGTTTGCGCCAATCCTTGGTGCCGGAAATTTTCTCTTCCACCCAATCGACGTTGCCGAGTCGTCGCTCGTTGGCAAAGAATAGGATGTCGGCCTTGTTTTTTTCCAGGTCCTGGTCCTGAGTGCTGACACGAAGGTAGCCGATTACTTTGGGGGAGTCTGTCATTATTTCCCTGCCTCAGGAGACTTTTGAAGCCGGTTTCGACCTCTGTCGGTGAAAACCGACTAAAATTATTTTATACATACTATAACGTAGCCTATAAATAAAGCATTTAGAAGCTACAGTATAGATTTATTTTAATGTTCGTTTTTAGGCTACACTCCTCGGCCGAGACAGAGAAAAAATGCTTGCCATCGGGAGGCCCATTTATCTGATCTCCATGGAGGACCTATGATTGATACATGTTTGGAAGGAAAACTCGATGACGAGGCGGGAGAGAAGAAGGATAGATCCCCCTGGGTCTGAAAAGGGGAGGGGGGTGTAAGGGCACATCTAAGGCTCTATTGATCGTCATAAATAGCACCCGTCAAGCCCTCTTAAGCGCAAGGCTTGAAACCCTGGCATTCCCAAGGCCAAAACATTTTCAGCAGGGGCTTGGGCAAAGGTGGCGGCAGAGGCCTGGGAAGAGGGGAGGGGGTCAAAACCGGGGAATCCCAATCCCGGTTTCTGGCCGCCGGGCTTAACCCCGGAAAATCTGCCCACTTATATCGTTTCTCCAATACCCGCTTAGCCACTACAAAGTTGTTGACGTAATAGTCCTGGTCCAACTCGCTGACCACAACCCCGCCCGCATTGCTGGTTGCGTGAACCATCTTCCCTTCTCCCAGGTAGATGCCGGCATGGCCCACTGACCGCTTTCCTTCACGGAAGAAGAGGAGATCGCCAGCTTGCAGCTTGGAGAAATCCAGGCGGTGAGTCACCTCCTGGCCCACCCGAGACTGTTCGGCGCTGGTGCGGGGCAGTTCAATCTTGCACAGGCGATAGATGAACCGGGTGAAGCCGGAACAATCCGTGGCAGATCCGGTCTCCAGGGACTCGCCCCAGGCATAACGGGCACGGCGAACTTTGGATAAGACCAATTGAATGAAACTCCCGCTTTCTATTTGATTATATGATGTCGGAGGAATGCGGCCGGTTCTCTCCCCCTTTTGAGTCGGCGGAGAGGGCGGGATGACGAGGGCCTTCGGGGGCGGGGTGAGGGGCTCCAGCAAAAACTTGCCGTCCGGCCGCAGGGTAATCTTTATCGGCGGGGTGGTTGCTCGGGTTTTGTTTTCAATACTTATAGGTTTTTGACTTGGACTCGCCTGACATTGAGGGGGGACGCCAAGCGAAACTATCAAGGCCAAACTGAGAACGATAACTGATCGTTTCAACATCAAAAATCTCCTTTTCCGGCCTCCCCCCAAAAGGCTGGAATGTATGATTTTTACGGCATTAACGCCGCTATCTGGCCGGCCAACTTATTCACAACATCCTCGCGCGCTGCCGGCGCCTGGCCTTCTCTGCTTACCTTCTTCCAGGCTGCGAGCACAGTGGCCTGCTGCTGTCCAGAGGATGAATCGGTAATGATGATATCCACTTCGGCATTAAACGGCACGTGAAGGTTGGTTTTAAAGTCGGGTCCGCTCGGACCCCCCAACAGGGACCCAATGACTAACCCAGCGCCCAACCCGGCAAAACCGCCCACAGCACCGCCCGTCGTCCTGGCGGCATGTAACGAACTGCCAGACACCGCCCCTCCAATAGCAGTGCCGGTAGAACCCAATACCAGCGGCGCATTCCCCACATTTGACCCCTTCCCAGAAGAACTCTCGGCAACCAGCCCAACGCTTGGCCCCGCATCGGTGCTCGGACGTCTGGCGTTCAAGCCGAAAGCGGCTAACCGCAGTCGTATGGTGTATGCAGCCTCTTGCGGGGTTGCGACTATCCTATAGCCCTTGGATCTCAACTGAGCCTCTAAGGGCTGGACGAGGACGGCCGTATCAGGTTTGGCCGGGTCCGTCTGGATGCAGACGGTTCGCGACGCTGCCGGCGCCAGAGTAATTTGCCCAGCGCTCTTGGTGTTCACTCCCCCGCAACCGAAACTAAAAACCAGACAAAACAGCAGGCACAGCGCTTTTTTCTTAAACATCGAAAACCTCCTTCAGAATGTTTTCGACGACTTGGATAGTTGTTTGGCAACCACCTTGCCGTTGACGAACTGGATAATGATGGTAACATCGCCTTTTTTCCATGTTGACGCGGTTCCGGATCTTCCGCCTACGTCCACACTGGAGGATTCCGTGGGCTCCCCCAGGATGGCCGTCACTTGCGCCATGGTCATGCCGGTTTTCACCTTGTCGAATTTGGCCTGGTTGACGCTGGAACAGCCCACCAGAAAAAGGGCGCAAAGCCCCAAAACCAAAAGAATCACCAAATGAGACTTTTTCATTGAGATCCTCCTTGTCCCCAAAGATTCAATCCACCTTGTATCCGCAACTGCTCTAAATCTTCCCCACTCTGATCGATCCGGTCCTGCGTCCGCGTCGCCGCATCGGAACGCGGTGAACTAGTGTTTTGAAAATTGAACGCCGACCCAGAGCCGGTAAGACTATCTATGCTGACGTCCCGTTGGGTCGGATACTGCCCGCCTATGGACAGCAGCGCCAGCCACTCGCTCAAATCCACCGCGTCCCAGTTAACCGCACTTAACTGGGACGCCGTCAGCCCATCGCATCTGGGATTCTTGCCGCTCCCAAAACCACCTGCTATCCCCTGCTTGCCTCGTGTCTGCTCTTGTACGATTCGGGCTAGCGGGGAATTGTAACAACAATAGGACTCATCTTTTTCGATGCAGACACCTATGAAATCAGACTTGCAGTATGACCCGACATAGTGACAAACTTTCAACTGGCGTTTGGCCCCAAGCTGCAACTCCTCTTCCTCGCAGGCCCAGATGATGTGTACCAATATGTCCAGGACGTTGTAAATGGTATAAATCCACATGATGAAGGTCGCCGCACTCATGAGCAACTGAACGCCTTCAGTAAATGCGATCTCCCCGATCATCGTGCCGCCGCCGAATATAGCATCTGCTATCTCGGGCGATACGTTATTGAGAAACTCGTAGGCCTTGAGCATCAATTCCTGGCTGAGTTGAGAACCCATAACCGACGAGCCGGTTCCGGTGACGGATTCCGAAGCACCCACCAGGCTGTCCCAGGCCGAACTAAACGGTTGGCTCAGGAAGTCGGTAACACCTCCAGTATATTCGGACAGGGCGGACCAGGCGCCGTTGAGGGGGTTGGTTGCCATCGGACCAGACATCACCGCGGTAAAATCCCACTTGGCGCTGGCCAGTTCAGGGGCTGACCCCAGCACCTGCATGTAGTCCACCAGGGAAACGCCTTGCGGCTTGGTGCAGCAGTCCACCCAGCCCCCCAAGGCCTTCTTGCACCGCATCAAATTCCCGGCCCAGATTTTGCAATCCCCCCCGGTGCAATCCATGTCCATACCGGCGTACTGCATCACCTGACTGAGGACCGCTGCCTTGGCAAAACCGGTATTGTTAAGGTCGAACTGCCCGTCAACGCATTCTTCCCCCAGGCACCGGATGACCCCATCGCATTGATAGCCCATGGTGGTGGTAACTTCGTCGATCCCCACCTCGCTACCGCAGTCGTAGGTCACGGTCCACGCATAACAAATGTCAGACTCCGGGTCCTGCGCCCCTTCGATGCACTCCTGCCGAACGAAAGAACAATTGGGATTGTTTTGCAGAGTCTCACAGGTGTCACGCAGGTTCCCCGGGTTCTCCGGACAATGAACTACCCCTTGGGCGTCGGTCCAGCAGTTCAGCACCCCTTGGTTGAAATCCTCCAGGGATATCGTCACCTTGTGTGTCAGGTTGCTGATCCCTACCGATGCGAAAGGATTGGTGGAATACAACATCCCCTGATCGACCCAGGCCCCGGCGATCATGGTGGCGCCTTCACACGGGCCCAAGGTGCAACTATACGATTCCGGCCGGATGATTGAATCTCCATGAACATTGGTCAAAAGGACTTCACAGCCCGGATCGCAGGTCCAGCCGTGGTCCACAATGTGATACATGTTGACCGCTAGCGTTCCGGCATGTAACTGTTCCGGGTTATGACCGGTATTCTCGATGGTGAAAGAGGCCATCATGCCGTTGGCGCAGGTCGGAGCTTGAGAAAGGCTGGCACCGGCATAAGGAGAGAAGGTCGAAGCCGCAATCCTCATTACCCCCTCGCCCGAGGCCCCACAGACGTTCGCTGGCGGCGGAGACCAATTTTCGACTCCCGAGCCCCCCTGACAGCCGCTACAACTAACCGAACCGGTTTGTACGTTGACCGTTAAAGTAATGCTGTTGCTCGATTGCCCCCAGGCCCCGACGCTATACTGCCCCGCAAACTCCACCGTGTAGTCATGGCGGCAATTGCAATCGCCGCCTGGATAATAGACCCGCTCGCAGGTTTCCAAATCTGGGACGTGCGCCTGACTGGTGATGGTCTCGCTGGTGGTAATGATTTCGCAGTTAGTGTCCACCCCGCTAAAACCCCGCTCGATGGCGGCGTCGGTCTGGTTCCACAGGGGGTCGTTGCTCATGTCCACCCGGGCCCGGTTGATAGAGCCTGTCATGGTCTGGTAGGCTTTCCCCGTGAAACTGTTGCTGTTACCCATGGTCTGGGTCGCGTCATGAGCGCGGTTCATCAACTGGGCGTCGTTTCCAAAGGCCTCGGCGGCATGGGGATCGCTGGTGTTCTCCTGGTCAGGAAAGAGCGCGCCGGGATCAAAAGTCGAGGTCTGGCCCTTCCAATTCAGATTGATATTGCCATTCGCGTCTTGGCCCCCCAGGGTGGAAGGGTTAGGAACCAGGCCCCGGCCCATGTTCTGCCCCTGGCGCGCTACATCGCTGAACCGATCCGCATAGGCCGGCAGGGGCCGGGCCACGGACCAGTAGAGCAGACAGACTGGTACCCATATCTGCATGAGGGTCTGGATGATGACGATTATTTTAATTCTGACTTTCATCTCCACCTTACACAGCAATCTTTCCAGCGCCAGACCAGATACACGTAATCTTCATATCCCGGAATATTCCGCCATTCCCCCCACCGGAAAGGCGTTTCTCCAATGACATGATTGTCGTTACTCTCCGCCACCGGGAAAAACATCTCCATGCGATACTGGCTCTTGGGGATGGTGGGGTAAATGTAGCCGCCGCACAGAGCGTCATCCCCCATGGTCTTCCAGGCCAGCCCCCGCCGGTGCAGGGCGGCTATGGCCCGGGCCCCCGCCAGACTGGTCACCAGGGGCCGCGAATCGTTCTGGATGACGTTGCCGGTGAAGGGATACAACCCGCCCCAATTGCCGGCGCACCAAAACAGGCTGTCCATGGTATTGCCCGCCAATCCCATGGCCGCATCCCCCAAACACGCCATCTGCGCGAAGGGATTGGCGAACAGCGTCACCTCCGGGGTCGTGTAGAAACTTAACTCATCGTCGTTCCAGGTGGGGTCCAGTTCCGACAGGTACATCATGTCGAAGTCCACAAACCCGTCAGCATTGCATTCCGCTATGGTCATCAATTCCATGATCACCAAGAGCGGAAAGGCAAAGTAATGAAAGTTGTAAAAGGTCAGGTCGCTGTCATCCCCCTGACCCTCCGAGGCGCCGCCCAACAACCGGGATTGGGTAATCTGTAACCGCAAGCCCCCCAAGAGCGGGGAACAATAAGGCAACCGCACCAACTCCACCAGGCGCGCCGGCTCCCAAAAACCAACCGGCGTGCCAATGCTAATGCCCATGGGACCCCCATCCTCGCAGAGACATATAAATTGGCTCTCCGCCCGGCCGCTGGGAGCGTTGCCGGCATCGCCGGCCAGAGGGAAGCCGCCGATCATAATGGGAAAAATGCAGTCCCAACATATATCGGTAAATAACCTCTGGGACCATAACTTGGCGTCGGGGCAGACGTTGCTCCCATGCGCAGGACACGCTGAGGAAAACAGCAGGGTAAAGACCAGGAGAAGGGCTATCTGACGACGCATTCTTTAACCTCGAATTTATGCTGCGGTTTCGAAAATCGCACCGTGCTGGGCGCATGCGCCAGCTTGAAGCGGTCCCGAACCGGCTCGTTCAATAAATACACCGGGGCGTTCAGGACCTTGGATAACCGTGACAACGACTCCCAACCGCGCTCCTTATGATCGGGAATCCTGGTGGCGATGTACTTCACTCGGTATTTGCCGCCATGCTCCTTGCCGGTGGCCACCGCCCACTCCACTTGTTGCGGGTCGGTGGCGTCGAACACCACCAGTAGGAAGGTCGGGGGCACGATCTTGAACATGTCTATTTTCTGGCCGGCCCAGACAATAACCTTGCCGTCCGGCAGGATGAAGTCTTGTTCCACTTTGTAAGTTGCATCCAAATAAAAAACCTTCTCTTCCTTGGTCTTGGGCAAATCTAAAAACCGCTGCTTCCTCCAGTAATTCGCCACTGCCTGTTCTTTCTTAGCATCCCAGTCGATCCCAGCCAGCCGGGATTTCATTTCGTCAATAAAATCCCGCTCGGCAATATCGACGGTCTGGCCCCATTTGCCTTGGTCCCCGGAGGCTTTATCCTGTTCCACCCGGCGGCGTAACCATTGTGAATTGACGATCCCCCGGGCCCAGGCTACAGCCGCCCCGTCCCTTTCATACACCAGGGTCGGGGCCACACTGACGGCATAACGCCGAAAAAGCACCGGATTTAACATGGGGGCAGGGCCTTCCTTGCCGGTGATCTGGCGGATATATTTAAAAAGGTCCCCCAGGGTCCGGGAGCCTTTAGGCAGCCCCCGCAACACCACCACTGCATCGGGGGAAATTTTCTGGATCTCTTTCAGCATCCGCCGATTAGCCTCAACATTATCTTCCGGCTTATCCCCGAGTGTAACGAAGAGCAACATCCTGTTGCCGGCAGGGGCAGGCGAAGGCGCCATCTTTTCTGCCTGGCCTTTAACCCGGGTGCGCTCCTTGCGGGCCATTTCGGCGGCCAGTTCCTGAAACTCTTCCAGACGGGCCGACTTTCCCTGGGTGATGCCTTTAGCCAGTTCCTGAAATTCCTCTATCCGAGCCGGGGTCTGCCGGGCGATCTCCGCTGCAACATCCCCCTGGGTCTGGCCGTACCCCGCCCAAACACCGAGGGCGAGGATAACAAGCATTGTGCCGGATATCCTCGCCCTCATAACTTTTAACCTCCTTTGTATTTTTTGGCCCAATTTACCTGTGCCCTTCACCTCCTTTCCCAATGAGGTTTCTTTCGGATCACCTCCTTTCCTTAAAACCCCAGGTTGGCCAAGGCAATCAGCATTATGAGCGTCACATAAGGCACCATGGTGAGCGGCCGCCACAGGGACGCGACGTTGTACTTGTCCTCCACCTGAATGGCCAGGTCCGTGAAGGCCCCGTCCGCGGCTTTGGGGTACAGGTCCACGTATTTGCCCTGCATCATCTTGTAATGGCCGTCCAGCATCCACAGCAAGAACAGGACCACCACCGGCCAGATCCGGAACGAGGTGGGGAACACCTGCCAGCCTAGATAGCTCCCGCACAAAATAAAAAAGGACGCTAGTACGAAGGCCGTCAGGCGTACCGCCAGGGCCTGCCAGGCGTAGCGCCGGATATTCGCCTGAATCGCGGTTAACTCCAATTGGTCCGTGGGTTGCAGTTCTGAAGGCTTTTTGGGCTGAAAAATTTTGTTCACTGCCGCTTCCGTCGCACTCATGGTTCCTCCTTAGTCTGATGACTACTTAGAATGAAGTTATTTTAGCGGCCCCAAACGGCCAGGCCTTTGCCTACCACCTGGTCCGGCCGGACCAGGCCCCAATAACGCGAATCGTAGCTATCCTTCAGAGTGCCCATAGCAAAGTAGCTCCCTGGCGGAACCGCATAGTCCGCTACGAAATCTGCCTCATCATTGACGGTCTTTCCTTTGACCAGCAGTTCCACCACCTGAGGCTCCAAGGCGGTCTCGAACCGATAGTCTTCCCCCGTGATTTCTACCTTTCCCCCGGGGTCGATATGTACTCGGTCCCCGGGCACCCCCCGCACCACTTTCACAAACCTGGTGCCAGGCTGATAATGCGGCGCGGTCCTCTTATCGGTGCGAAACACGATCAAATCGCCCCGCTGGAACGCCGGCGGCATCCGACCCTCAACCCGACGCTCAATGAAGTAAACCCCGCCGGGCATGCAGGGTTTGCCCTGGGCAATACCAAATTCATATAAGTTGGAAAACCACCAGCCCAGGACATAAGCCACAGCCAGGATGGCCAGGCATTGTGCGATAAATAGCGGCCAGGGCTTCTTGGCTTTGACCAAACGCCGCCACCAACTCATGCAGCCTCCCGCTGGGCCGTCAGGGTGTTGATCGCCTCCATTAAGCTCATGCCGTCCTGCTGCAACTGCTTAAGCGCGTTAATATCTTCGGCCTTAGTGGAGTAGAGCAACTGCTTGAACGGCTCCACGTACAGCCGTTCCACCCCCATCCCCTGCTGGCTCACGAAGCAAAGCTCCGAATACTTCCCGGGCACGGTGTGCAGACTCTTGAGAAGTGCAAAGCCGTAATCTCCTCCCACATCCAGCCGGCCTTCCCTTTCCAGCTTCATAATGGTTTCCGGGGCCTGGCCCAACAGGATCTTGCAGGCCGAGTTCTCGGCAATCGCCTCCCCGCTGGAGGAGTTGTACAAGTCGTTGATGGACTGGGTGATGACTATGGCCGCACCCCCATACTTGCGGAAACGGCGATAGCCGTGCTCGATAAACTTGGCGGCGGAACCCTGGGTAAGAAGGTCCCAGGCCTCGTCAATGATCACGATCTTCCGGCGATTGCGCTCGCCCAGGTACATCTCCTGCTGAATTTGAAAGATCATTTGCAGGAGCACCACCTGTTGCAACTGCTTTCGACCCCGGAGCTCTTCCAACTCGATGACGATCAAGCGACCCTGAAAATCAACGTTGTTTTGCCCGTTGAAAAACCGGCCGTATTCGCCTTTCAAAGTAAAGGGGTATAGCTGCTCACCGATGTCATTGATCCTGGTGTCGCCCGGGCTGGCGGGGGGATCATCCTTTAAGGCCCGGGCCAGCGAATCTATGCTCATCTCCTGGCCTTCATGTAGCCAGACCTTGTTGAGCACCCGCCGCAACCCCGAGGTCTGAAAATCATCCAGCGGCACGGTCGGAGCCGCCATGGCCGTTACCAGGCCCACCAGGGCGTCGGCGTCCTCGTTGTAATCCTGGACGATACTAAAGGGATTCAGACAAATATCCGATTTGGCATCGAAAACTATGAAGGTCTCACCCAGGACATTGGCCAACTTCTCATAGGACCGCCCGATGTCAATGACCCAGGCCCGGCCCCCCAAGGACAGGTACTGCATGATGATCTCGTTGGTGAGAAAACTCTTGCCGCTGCCGCTCTGGGCCGCAATCACCGCGTTGTAATTCGTCGTGGAATCGAACAGGTCAAAATACATCACTTGCCCGTCCCGGCCGATGAACTGCATGGCCGGAGTTTGAGTGCCTTTCCAACTCCCGAAGACCGGCATGAAGACCAGGGCCTGGCGAGAGGTCATGGTGCGGTAACGATTCGATTGCGTCACGGCCTCCGGCTCGGCTCCGAAGGGCAGGTTGTTGAGAAACCACGGCAGAGAGATAAACCCGTCTTCCAGGAGCTGGATGCCCGACTCCCGCCAAAACGCTTGCATGTTCGCCACCGCACCACTGACGTTTTCAGGTTGGCAAAAAAGGGCTGCGGTCAGCGACTGCCTCACCAGCCGGTCCCCGCCATCCAGGGACTCGAAGAGGATGTCATAGGATATTTTTTTCTTGGCC
>JALNYP010000135.1 GCA_023229795.1 Syntrophobacterales bacterium | reverse complement strand
CACCCGGGCGCTCGAACCTTTCGCTTTCCTGCCCCATGTGGGTGAGGTCCGTCAGCGGGGGATTATGGTAGGCATTGAGCTCGTGGCGGACAAGGAAACTAAGGCCCCCTACGCCCCCCGGGAGCGGATCGGCCACCGGGTGATCAAGGAGGCGCGGAAGCATGGCGTGATCATCCGGCCCCTCGGCGATGTTATCGTCCTGATGCCGCCCCTTGCCATCACGGCGGACCAGTTGGACCGGCTCTGCGCGGTTACTTCCCAGTCCATCCGGACGGTTACGGAAGGGCAGAACCAGTAATGACCTCAACGTCACCCGGCAATAAGGATGTGTTCGCAGGGACGATCTTCTTTGACCCCGCCGACGGGATCTACGCCGACCATTTTCCAGGGAATCCCGTCGTTCCTGGCAGTCTGATCGTTCATGCCTTTATCGAGGCGGCGGAAAGGTTCGGTTTGGACTTCCCCTGCCGTCAACTGGAGAATTTCGGTTTTCGGGAATTCCTGGCCCCCGGCGAATATCCCTTCAGCATGGAGGTCCTTGCGGACCGGATTGTCTGCCGCCTGTACGAAGGAAGCAAAACCATGGTTACGGGAACAATCAAAAAATGATCCTTAATTTTCAAGGTAAAAAAGCCCTTGTTTTGGGCGGCAGTTGCGATCTGGCCCTTACCTTGGCCGCCGCCATGATGGCAGCGGGAATATTTCCCCTCCTGACCTTCCGCAGCGAAGAAGGCAGGGAAAAGATCGACGCCCGTCTGTCGCCTTTAGGGGGAAAATATGGCGCCGCTTATCTCGACTTCGGCGATCGCGATTCCCTGACCTCCCTCCTTGCCCAAGGGGGCGATGAGATAGATTTTGTTGTCGATTTTGCCCAGGGGGATTTTGAGGGTTACGTGGCTGCCGCCGCTGAGGCGCGAGTTTATCAATATTTCAACGATAATGTCTCCTTTCGGGCGGAGCTGTTGAAAAAGGTTGCGCGGATCATGCTGAAACGGGGAAAGGGGCGATTTGTCTTCATCTCTTCCGTCGCCGCCGGGAGAACCAACCCCGGTCAGGGGTTCTACGCCGCGGCGAAATTGGCTTCCGAGGCCCTTTACAGAAATCTCGGTCTTGAGCTGGGAAGAAAGGGTATCACTGCGGTTACCCTGCGCCCCGGCTATATTCGGGCGGGACGGGGGAAGGCTTACCTGGAGGCTCACGGAGAGGAAGCGTTGCACCTGGTACCCACGAGGAGATTCCTTACGGAAGGAGAAGTGGCGGAAACAATTCTCTTTCTTCTTTCCGAGAGTGCCGCGGGCTTTAACGCCACGGAATTGACCATGGACGGCGGAATGACGGCCTGCAAATAATCTTTAGGAAACTAAAATGGATGTCTTAAAAGAAATCACGATCATACTGGCAGAGATCCTTGATATGGAAGGACTCGAAATCACACCTGAAACTTATCTGATAAGGGAATTGGGAGCGGAGTCTATAGACCTGCTCGAGCTTTCGGTAGCGATTAATTCCAGGTTTAATATTGAAGTCAATGACGACGAACTCTTTCTCCGCACCCTGAGGACCCATCTCCGCGCAGCGGAGATGGAGGGAAGAGACGCCGCCGGTTATCTGGCGGAAAAATATCCCGCCCTCACTGTCTCCCGGGTAGGGGAAATCCTGGCGGATATGGGAGGAGGACCGGTTCTCCGGATGAAGGATATCATCAGCTACATCACCTGGCATGGGAAAAATTAAAAGTATGCCTGATCTTGATAACTTATTAGCTGGCCGGCGCAGTATCAGAAGATACACCACGGCCAGTCCCCCTGAAGCCTGCCTGGAGAGCATGGTCCAGGCGGCGATTTGCGCTCCTTCCCCCCGGAACAGCCAGCCCGTAAGGTTTATCCGAATTGAGTCTCCCAAAATAAGAAAGCGACTTCAAGAAGCAATGCTTAGCGGCCGGGAGCGGCTATTAAATAAAGCCGTCTCTTGTAACCATCCCAAGCGGCTGAGGAATTGGATTAACGCCTACTGGCGCTATTCGGAGTTCATTTTCCGTGCCCCCGTTCTCTTCGCCGGCGGCACAATTACCCCGGAGGGGAGCTTGTCCAGTCATCTTTTCCAGGCGGGAATCATTACCAGAGACAAAAGAGACGATACGGATCTAGACATATCCATCGGTCTTGCCCTGCAAGGATTTCTCCTCAAAGGTAGGGAGTTTGGCTTGGGAACTTGTGTTCTCACGGCGCCCTTGGCCTTTATTGAGGATGTGGGCAGTATCTTCGGGACCAGGGAAATCGTGATTAAGTGTTTTGTCACCGTCGGCTTCCCTGATGAAAGCCCGGCCGGCCCGGAGAGAATGCCCGTCACCGATATTTACCTCAGGATCTGATTATGGCAAGAAGGGTCGTAATAACCTCCGTAGGCGTTGTCTCTTCCTTGGGAGCAAGCTTCCCGGAGATCATGGCTAATATCCGGCAGGACAGGACGGCCTTTGCAAGACCACCGTTTGATGAAGACATCGCTGTCTGTCCGGTAAGTAAATTTGAGGTGAGAAATTATACCGGTCCCTTCAAGGAGCGGCGCTATCTGAACCGGGGCGCACAGTTTAGCGTGGCTGCCGTCCTGGGGGCTGTTAAAAATTCCGGCATCAATCATGATTCACTAAAGAAGGCCGGTCTTTTCGTCGGTGCCGGACCGAATCTCGATATCGGGGGTGAGTTTCCGGACATTAGGGACGGCGCGATGGACAGGCAAGATCTGATGGCCCTGTGGATCCTCAGGTTTCTACCGAACACAGCCGCTGCCGTCACAGCCGACCTGTTGGGCATCCACGGCGAAAATCTAACCGTCGGGGGCGCCTGCGCCGCCTCCCTGCAAGCCATGGGCGAGGCATTCCGCAAGATTAAAGACGGGTATCTCGACGTTGCCCTGACCGGCGGCGGCGACTCGCGCCTGCATCCCGGCGGCATCCTGGCCTATAAAAAAGCCCAGGCCCTTTCCCGCCACGCCGGCGCCCCCGACAATGCGAGCCGTCCTTTTGATGAAGAGCGAGCCGGTTTTATCCCCGGTGAAGGAGGGGCTTTCTTCCTCCTCGAAGAACTGGAACACGCCCGGCGTCGGGACGGCTGTATCCATGGGGAGATTTGCGGTTTCGGCAGCACCTTCGGCGGCGGCGGACTGACGGCCCCCGATCCGGAGGGAAAGCACGAAGAAGAAGCGGTTCGTAAGGCCATGGCCGAAGCGTCCCTGGAGCCGTCGCAAATAGATGTCGTTTCTGCCCACGGCACGGGGACACAGCTCAATGACCACATGGAGGCCGCTCTTATCGAGCGCATCTTCGGTAGCGTCAGCACCGTGCGGTTACCCGGGGGCAGTGACAAACCATCCGTCATCGCCCTCAAATCATGGATCGGACACATCGCTGCCGCCTGCGGGGCCGTAGAACTGGCCATCGCCTTGACCTGCCTGGAGGATAATTACCTGCCTCCGATTAGAAATCTGGACAAGCCCTGTAGTCCCGATATCCATTTTGTCCGTGAAGGGACGAGATGCGCTCCCCGGACGCTGCTCATGGAAAACTTCGGTTTCGGTGGCCAGAACTGTGCCCTGGTGGTCAAAGGTGGAGCGGCGAGGTGAGTAAACGAATCAGTATCAACACCGGGCTTTCCGGCTTCGTCCTCCTGGACCGGATTGGGGAGGCAGCGGCGGGTAACATTGCCGGGAGCAAACATTTTGTCTCCCCGCCATCCCTTGCCCTGGCTATTGAGAGCCTTGCCCAATTGGGGGCTTATCATGTGCGCTATCTCGCCAATTTTGAGAAACACGCCTTTCTCCTGAAAATTAAGAGTTGTCGCTTGCCGGCAAGCCCAATGCCGGCGGGATTCTACACCCTTTCCGGAGAGTTGCAGGGCCGCAGCGCCTCCGCCTTTACCCATCTCCTGCGGGCGAAATTGGCGGATGAAACCATCCTGGAGGGCGTTTTTTTATTTGCCGTGGTGGATTATGATTCCACCTTCAGAAAGGAAATCCTGGAGAGGCATTACCGGAGGGTTTTTTCATGTTTGCAGAAAGATATCGGAATAGACTGCTAAGCCAAAAGCAGGCCGGACTTTATCGTCTGCCGCCGGAAGTGGCGGGCAAAGAGGGGAAGCACCTTCTCTTCGATGGCCGGAAGGTATTGAATTTCGCCTCCAATGATTACCTGGGCCTCAGTACCTCGGACGAACTCCGCCGT
>JALNYP010000060.1 GCA_023229795.1 Syntrophobacterales bacterium | reverse complement strand
GACCGGAATATCGTGGAGTATGTCGTGGCGGCGATTCAAGCTCATCGGACCAGTCAACTTGCCCCTTCTCTCTTACCCGTGGCCACATTACTTGGAGAGGCGGCCTGAACGATTACGATTTCCCTATCCAGATCAGGAGAAAATAGGAAACCAGGTCATGAATAGGCGTTATGGGGTAATAATTGGCTGGTTGATGCTGTTGGCGGTGACAGCCGGGTGCGCCGCGGGAGGCGGCTACCAGAGCGGCAGGTCTTACGAAGGCTCCTATATCAGCAATGTCCCGCCCTCTTTTTATGGCAATGACCCGATGTTGGAGCAGTGGTACACTGCGCCCTATTGGAATCCTGACGCCAGCCCGTAAGTCTGAAGGTGAGGGTGATGGCCGGCTGAGGCCGGCGTTGGCCCCGCCGGGAGAACCTGTGGGTTATGCCGTCATGAGGGGAGAAAGATAGGTCCGTCCCTGCCTGATGCTGCTAATAGCCGACAACAGCTCTTTATCCACCTCTTCTTTCAGGAGATAGCCGTCGGCTCCTGCCAACCTGGCCTGATCCAGGTATTCCGGCCGGTTATGTAAAGTGAGAATCAAGATTTTGATCTCGGGGTGGCTGGCCTTGATCATCCGGGTGGCTTCTAGACCCCCCATATGGGGCATGGAAACATCCAGGATAATCAGACGGGGGAGGCTGAATTTGAGAAATTCCAGCAATTCCAAGCCATTACGAAGTTCTCCCACCACCTTCAGTTCGGAATTCTCTTCGAGAATGTGTTTAACGCCGAGACGGACCAGTGGATGGTCGTCCACCAGCAGGATTTCATAAGAGAAGGGGGTTACCGCGTCCATGGCGTTATAGTCGCTTAGATTATAGGAGTGACTCGAACCCGCCTGATCAGGCTCGAGAGATCTATGATCGATTCTCATGTATTCTTTTAACCATTGTAAGGAAGATATTCAATGACTAAGCTTACGGTTTCCTGCTAAAATTATTATTGATAACAATACTATTTTATTGATGAGAAATAATGATATTTGTCTAAGCGGATTCTTGAAAATAACTATGATCCATAATCATCCCCCGCGGTCAGGATAACCGTGTGATGACTGCCTTGATCCCCGGTAATTTTCATACCACCGCCATGGCCATCCTGCCCCATGATCGGCCGGAGCCGGCCCTGGAACTGGCCCTCTCCCTGGACATTCCCTTCTGGCCGCAACTGCCTCACCTGAGTTATTATGAGGATATGTATGTGCAGGCCGCGGAGCATTTCCCGGGCATTCAGCTGTTCCCGGCGGAAAACCGCCTCCGGTTCGATATGGCAAAGTTTGTGGAAGAATTGCCCCAACTCCTGGACCATTGGGACGATCTGGCCTATTTCGACATCTCCCCCCAATATTCCGTGGTCTATCATCGGTTTCTCGAGTTGGACCTCAGCGGCTATATCGCCATCCGGGGGCAACTGGAAGGCCCCATCAGTTTCGGTTTGAAGATCCTGGATGAAAACGACCGGCCTCTGATCTTTAACGATGAAGTGCGGCCGATCCTGATGGACTTCATGGCCCGGCGGGTCACCTCCCAACTGCACCGCCTAAAGGCCAAGCATCCCCGGGCCTTTATGTTCCTCGACGAGCCGGGGCTACAGTTTATCTTCAGTTCGGTGTCAGGCTATCCCGACACCCGGGCCAAAGACGACCTGGACCGGTTCCTCTCCCAGATCGAACGGCCCCGCGGTATCCATCTGTGCGGCAACCCTGATTGGGAGTTTCTCCTCAATCGGGACCTGGACATCCTGTCTATGGATATCTACACCAACGGGGAGGTCTTCCAGTACTATGGCCAGGCCATTCGCCGCTTTCTGGAGCGGGGCGGGGTGCTGGCCTGGGGCCTGGTTCCCACCGGCTGCGAGGCCTTTACCACAGAGTCCCAGGATCACCTCATCGCCTACCTGGAGGGCCTCTGGCCCGCCCTGTTTAAGGCCGGCATTGACCGGGACCAACTCCTGGCCCAGAGTTTGCTCGCCCCCGCCACCTGCTGTCTGATCAATCCCGACCGGGAAAAGACCGTGGCCGAGGCCTATGCCTGGCTCCGGGAGGTGTCGAGGCGCCTGCGGGACAAGTACCGGCTGGAATGACCCATGGCTGAGCGTCAGACCCCGGCCATTATCCTGACGGTGCGAGAATATGGCGAAGCCGACCTGCTGGTGACTTTTCTCACCCCGGAGCAGGGTCCCCTCACCGGCATTGCCAAACACGCCCGGAAGAGCCGGCGCCGTTTCGCCCACTGCCTGGAGCCGCTGAGCCGGGTCTTGTTTTTCCTGTCGCCGCGCCGCGGCCGGGACCTGGAGTTCCTGCAAAAGGGGGAGCTAGTCCAGTCCTTCCCCACCCTGCGCCGGGACTTGAAACGCCTGGGCGCGGCCGCGCTGCTGGCCGAAGTGGCGGGTCTGCTGGCTGGCCCCCCGGAGGCCTACCAGGAAATCTTTACGGCCCTGGAGGAGGCCTTGGCCCTCCTGGAGCAGGGGTTGCCGCCCGACTCCCTGCTGCCGGCCTTTCTCCTCCACCTCCTGGGCCTGGGGGGCTACCGGCCGCGCCTGCACCGCTGTGTGGCCTGCGCCGCCGAACCCGGTACACCCCTTAACTTCAGTCTTCCCCGGGGCGGGGTGGTCTGCGGCGCCTGCCGCCAGGAGGCCCCCGGGCCGCTGTTGCCCCTGTCCCCCGGTGCCTGGAAGCTGTTGCGCCTGGCTCAGGACCTGCCCCGGCATAAGCTCCCCCGTCTGCGCTTCCCGCCCCAGCAGCGGGACCAGAGCCTGCTGATCTTCAAGGCCTTTCTCCGCTACCACCTGGGCAAGGATCTGAAATCCTGGTCTTTTTGGGAAAAAGTCAGCCGGGCCCACGGCTGAGGGGGGCTCGGGATGAGGAGGCTGATTATGCTACCACTGCGGGAACCTTTTTCTCCCGAGGCTGCCGATGGCTGACGTCATGATGATTTCGCGCCAAATTACGCCGTTTTTGGTACCCGGCCTCTTTCTCCTGCTGCTGCTGCTGGAAACCCTCTCGCCTCTGCGCCGGCGCAAACGCCGCCGCGGCCCTCGCTATGTAGTAAACGCCGCGCTCACCGGACTGGGCTTCATCACCGGGGTGCTCACCGTCCGGCCCGTGGCGCTGGCAGGCGCGACCTGGGCCCAAACTCACTCTTTCGGGCTGTTGCACCTGGGGGCCCTGCCCCTCTGGGTCCAGGTGGCGGCCGGGGTCGTCCTCATGGACCTTACCTTCTATTACTGGCACCGCCTCAACCACACCCGCCCCCTGCTGTGGCGCTTCCATAACGTCCACCACGACGACCCGGACATGGATGTGACCACGTCGTTCCGGTTTCACTGGGGCGAGGTGCTCTACTCCACGGCCTTCCGCCTCCTGCAGGTGGGGCTGATCGGCGTTTTGCCCCTGACTTACGTGGCCTACGAGGTGGTATTCAACGCTGCCACCATGTTCCACCACAGCAACCTGCGGCTGCCGGTGGCGTGGGAGCGCCGCCTGAACCTGATCTTCGTCACGCCCCGCATGCACGGGGTGCATCACTCCGTTATCGGGAGGGAGACCAACTCCAATTATTCGGTGATTTTTAGCTGGTGGGACCGGCTGAACCGGAGCCTGCGTCTCAATATCAGGCAGACGGACATCATCATCGGGGTTCCCGGCTACCTGGCGCCCCGGGACAACCGGGTGCTCCCCATGCTGGCCCAGCCTTTCCGGCGGCCGCGCCCCTACTGGCGCTGGCCCAGCGGCAGGGCCGTGGTGAGGCCGCCAGCCGGTGAGCCCCCCCTTAACCCCAAAGTGATGGCAGATTAACGCCTTAGCGAGACTACTTCTTAGGGTCAGTTTTGAGGAGATTGCCCATGCGGCAGGGGGAACAAAAATAAGGCGGGATTGGCTGTGCAAGGGGTTGCAGCCCATCCCGCCTCTCGGGGATATTACCATGAACAGAGGATTCGTCGCGTTTAAGCTCGGCTCCAGTGTTCATGTATACGTTAATATTTCTGAGGCAAGATGTAAATCAGAGAAAACCTATTTTTTTTGTAGGAATTGTCCTACAAGCCGACAGGGGTCCGAGGCTCTCTGATAAAAAACAGGTTTCGGCAGCTCAGGACAATTTAAATCGTTATTTTAGCAGGTTGTGTTTGACCGCATAATAGGTAAACGCGGCATTATTCTTCATCCCCATTTTTTTTAAGGCGCGGACCCGGTAAGTACTGATGGTTTTTATACTCAGGAACATTTCTTCGCCAATTTCTTTGACCGTCTTACCCGAGGCAATCATCAGCATCACGCGATATTCCCGGTCGGAAAGGACTTCATGAACGGGTTTTTCGCTTTCGCTTTCCAGATAGAAGGCCAGTTTTTCACCCAAGGAGGAGCTGACGTACTTGCCCTTTTGGGAGACTTTTCTAATCGCCGCGATCAATTCCTCAGGCGCACTCTCTTTGGTTAGATAGCCGGAGGCCCCGGCCTTTAAGAGCCGCACCGCATATTGCTCCTCCGGGTGCATGCTCAGCACCAGCACCGGGAGCTTGGGTTTCTCGATCTTTAATTCTTTGAGAGTGTCCAGCCCGTCTTTGCCGGGCATGGCCAGGTCCAAGACCACCACATCCCAATCTTCCTTTCTGATTTGCTCTAAAACCTCGTGGCCGTTGGTCGCTTCCCCAGCCACCACCAGATCGGCAGTGTCGGCCAGAATTTGTTTAATCCCTTCCCGCACAATGGTATGGTCATCGGCAATCAGGATCTTAATCATAGCGACTTGCTTTTCCCTTCCAGGGGAAGGCTCACCTGGACCGTGGTGCCGGTCTCGGGGCTACCGCTGAGGTTCAATTCCCCTGCCAGTGACAGCACGCGTTCCCGCATGCCGATGATCCCCAAGGAAGTTGACTCCGAACTCTGTTCCGGGGTAATCCCCTTGCCGTCATCGTGCACAAACAATTCGATTTTACCAGCGTTTTCTTTGAGAACCGCTTCAACTTCGGTCGCCTCGGCATGGCGGGCGATGTTCGTCAAGGTTTCTTGAAAAATGCGAAAAACCGCGGTGGAACGAGCCTGGTCCAAGATTATATCCTCCGGCTCGGACCTGAAATCGCAAGGGATGCCGGAGCGCTGGGAAAATTCGTTGGCCTGCCATTCCATGGCGGCCGAAAGACCGAGGTCATCAAGCAACTTGGGCCGCAATTCCGAGGAGATCCGGCGCACCGCTTGCACCGTGGCGTCAATGAGCCGGGCCATCGACTTGGTTTTGTCAGAGAGTAAGGGTGGTTCGGCGGGTAATCTCAAGCCCAGCCAGTGCACGTCCATTTTTAGCGCGGTCAAGGCCTGTCCCAGCTCATCATGGATCTCCCGGGCGATTTGGGTTCTCTCTTCTTCCCGGATAAATTGCAGATGAGACGCGAGGTCACGCAAACGCGCCTGTGATTGGTTTAATTCCGCTTCCGCTCTAAACCGTTCGGCGATTTCCTGCTGCAGTTGAGTATTGGCAGCCTTTAATTCGGCGGTGCGTTCTTCCACCAAAATCTCCAGATGTTTGCGGTGCCTGGCTAAATCTTCCGCCATTTTATTAAAGGAATTTGCCAAGGCCCCGATTTCATCGTTTCTCTTCACCTCAATTAAGGTATCCAGATCGCCGTTCGATATTTTCTCCATGGCATAAGATATTTTATTAATCGGCCTGGAAATATAAGTGGCTAACAGATATGCGATAACCCCGCCGATAATGATCGTCACCAGCCCGATCAGAAAGATTTGGCGTTGGGCCTGGTGGACCTCAGCCGCGACGGCCATATAGGAATATCCCAACAGGACGGTGCCGATTCGACCCTTGGGGCCATAGACAGGTGCGAAGATATCAAAATTCATTTCCTTTGGTTCGCTGGCGCTGGGGGGGGCAGACCCAGCTTCTTTGGAATTGATCGCCAACTTAGTGAGAGGATCTCCGGGAGTTTTGCCGACATCTCCCAGGTAACTATGCATCACTACCATGCCGTTAAGATCTAATATGCTGATATAACGCACGTAATCTTCCGACATGGCATGATTCACAAATCGATTCATTAATCGTAAATCTTTTCTTAATAATGGTATTGACATAAATCTGGCTAAATCTTTGGCCGATTCCACCCCGCGTTTTTGCAGCTCTCTTTCCAGGGTTCCCTTTTGCTGGACAGTAGTGATAACCCCAATAACTGCGATGAGAATTATGATTAAACTCTCAATCAATAGAGTCAATTTTGTCCGTAACTTGAAATTAATCCAGCGAGGGAAAGGGGTCATCTCCTGATAATTTCCTTAAAAATTACCTGGTTAATCTTCGGACCTCGGTTTGACCGTCAGGTCATCAGACTCAAAGGCCAGCCAATAGGCAAGCTCTTTAAATTAATATAATGATTTTACCGGATTATTCTGAAACATACCATATATCTTGTAGGGATAGGCCGAACCATAGCGGGTTTTCGAGACCGCCTACCCAGATGATCTTGCATGGAGTCCAGCCCTCGGATTAGCGGGACAGGACCTGGGACAGGCCCTAGGACATTTTATCTAGGAAATTCAGGGATTCACCTAATTTACTTGTGATATCATGATAATATCTATTTAGCTTTTCTGGCTGGGTTCTTGCACCGCTTAGATTTACCGGAGCCTGAGGCGACCACGCTCGCGATTCCGAGATCACATCTAGGAGCTGGCAAAAGGATGCCTTGCATCCCGCCAGGCCAAAATCATGGGTGGACCTGAGATAGCCGGGCTCTGGGAGGAGGGTAAGGAGAGCCCCAAGTCAGACAGTGAGAAACTAGACCGGGCTCTGGTGGCCGGCTTGATGCTGGAAGTGATCCTGGAGACCTCCGGCTCTCCGGCGGATCCTCGGGCCCGCCGCCGCCTCGTCAAGGCTCGTCTCCAAGATGCCCTCGTGACTCAGTTGGCCGGACGAGTCACTCTGGATCGCTTCCGTCATCTCCTGCGTAAGGTGGACCACTGGTTTCCTCTTTATTATCCTCTGATCAACGGCGCGCCCCCGGAGGTTCGCCAGGGGGGGACGCCACAGATCGCGCCCGCTCTTCCCCCGAGGCGGGCGCTCCGGGAAGACCTCCTGCAAGCCTGGTTTAAGCAGGAAGCCGGGGACCTCTTGCCGCGTCGGCCACACCGCAAGCTCCATCCCGACAAACTACGGGAGTTTCTGCACCGCACCCAGGGCGGCTGGTTCCGGCTCAAAGTCTTCGAACAACACTTTGGGGTGGATCGCAAAACCGCCTGGGAATACCTCCAGAAGTTACTGCACGCCAAATTGTTGCGCCACAACCAGGGGCGCTCCGCCGCGGTTCGCTATGCCTTGGCAACGGCTTTCCTGAGGGTCCGGGCCGACCTCCTGGAACCCAGGGTCGCAGAGGCCCTGTCCAGCCTGCCCGAGAGCCTGGCCGGCCAGGTCAGCCAATGGCTGATCGCCACCGGCGGCGAAGCCTTCTGGGATAAAGAGTGGCATGGAAGCCTGGAACCTCTTCAGTGTCAGGAGCTCACAACTCGCTTGAAAGGCGCCGGCTTGCTGGAAGTAACGTGTCAGAACGGGGTCAGCGAGCAGTTTCGGTTGCCTCGCTGCTGGCTGCAGCTCTAGAGAATCGAATTTCTCGACTTCTCCTTTATCTCCGGGTTTTTCCGGATCCTCAAGAAAACTGCAAAGCAGGTTTGACCCCCGGCTTGACTTTGTGCTATGTTGTACGAATGTCAATCAGGGAGGAGTACAGAGTTCAATGATCCGCGATGTCGAACATGAAACTATGCCCCGGGAGGACCTGGAGACCCTACAACTCAAACGTCTGCAAGCCGTGGTAGAACGCGTGTACCATTTGGTGCCGTTTTATCGCCGTAAGATGGATGAGCTGGGGGTCAAGCCGGAACACGTCCGCACCCTGGGGGATATCCGCCATCTGCCTTACACCACCAAGCAGGACCTGCGGGATAACTATCCCTTCGGCATGTTTGCCGTCCCCATGGACCAGATTGTCCGGATACACGCCTCATCCGGCACCACCGGCAAACCCACCCCCGTGGCCTATACGCAGCGGGACCTGGAAACCTGGTCGGAGCTGATGGCCCGGACTCTGGCCGCGGCCGGCGCCCACCGGGGAGATATCGTCCATAACGCGTATGGTTACGGCCTGTTCACCGGCGGCCTGGGTTTCCACTACGGCGCCGAACGCCTGGGGGCCGCGGTCATCCCCGTATCGGGCGGCCAGACCCGGCGGCAGATCATGCTGCTCCAGGACTTTGGCCCCTCGGTCATCGTCTGCACTCCTTCTTTCGGCCTGTACCTGGCCGAGGTGGGGCGGGAGATGGGGGTCGAATTTTCCAAACTCAAACTTCGGGTTGGTATATTCGGGGCCGAGCCCTGGACCGAAGAGATGCGCAGCGAAATTGAAAGACAATTGGGCCTGGAGGCCGTGGATATCTACGGTCTGTCTGAAATCATCGGTCCCGGGGTGAGCGTGGAGTGCATCGAAGCGAAGGCCGGCCTGCACATGGCTGAAGACCATTTCCTGCCGGAAATTATCAACCCCGCCGACCTGTCGCCGGTCGCTCACGGGGAGATGGGCGAGTTGGTGATCACCACCCTCACCAAGGAAGCCGTGCCGCTTTTGCGTTACCGCACCCGGGACGTTACTTCGCTGAATTACGCCCCCTGCAAATGCGGCCGCACCCTTCTCAGGATGAACCGCCTGCGGGGCCGCTCCGACGACATGCTGATTATTCGGGGCGTGAACGTCTTCCCGTCCCAGATTGAGTCCGTGCTCATGCAGACTCCGGGCGTGGCGCCTCATTATCAGCTCATTGTGGACCGGGAAGGACAGTTGGACACCCTCGAAGTCCAGGTGGAAGTGGATGAAGCCACCTTCTCGGACGAAGTCAAGGCCATGCAGTCCCTGGCCCAGAGCATCCAGAGGCAGATCAAGGACTACTTCACCGTCTCCGTCAAAGTCAAGCTGGTGGAGCCCCGCACCATTCCCCGGAGCGAAGGCAAAGCTAAGCGGGTCATCGATAAGCGGCAGTTGTAGTGGTCAGTGGCCAGTGGCCAGTGGCCGGTAGAAGCAGAGGCTTTCTTGGATAAGCCGGTGCGATCCTATCAGGATTTAATGGCCTGGCAGAAGGCCATGGATTTGGTTACCGAAATTTATCAGGCAAGTCATAAATTTCCACGAGAAGAGATCTTTGCGCTGACCAGCCAACTTCGTCGGGCAGCAGTATCAGTCCCGAGCAATATCGCCGAAGGGCAGGGAAGATCGTCAAGAAAAGAATTTATATATTTCTTGGGAAATGCCAAAGGTTCTTTATCGGAGGTGGAGACGCAGGTTTTAATCGCTCACAAACTCGGTTATATCGGTGACGAGGTTTTAAAGGCTCTTTTGAATCTCTCGGCAGAGGCAGGACGAATTCTAAACGGACTCCTGGCTGCGCTCAGGAATAAAGATATAAAATGAATTTTATTGGGAAAAGGTTTTTTTGTTTTTCTACTGGCCACTGGCCCCTGACAACTGACAACTGAGGGGGAACCCCATGAAAGTTGAACAGATTTCGGTATTTTTAGAGAACAAGGCTGGCCGCCTGGCCGATGTCACCCGGGTCTTGGGCGAATCCGGGATTAACATCCGGGCCCTGTCCCTGGCCGACACCACTGATTTCGGTATCCTGCGCCTCATCGTCGATCAATACGATAAGGCCCGGGAGATCTTGAAGAGCAAGGGCTTCACCGTGGGCAAGACCGAAGTCGTGGCCGTGGAAGTGCCGGACCGGCCCGGCGGACTGGGGCTGGTGCTGCAAATCCTGGCCGGCGCCGGCGTCAACGTGGAATATATGTACGCCTTCGTGCAGCACAGCGGCAAGAACGCGGTCATCATCTTCCGCTTCGACAACCTGGAGCAGGCCATTGAATTGCTCCAGAAGCAGGGCATTCACATCTATAAGGGTGAGGAAGTCTATCGGCTATAATTTCATATTGCGGAGGGAGAAGAAATGAAATCAAAGGCAGTTCTGGTTGGCGTGGCCCTGGCCCTGGCGAGTCTGGCCCTCATCTTCTTCGGCTGCGGCGGCTCGTCGAAAACCGCGCCCTACGTGGTGGGTGGCATCTTTTCCATCACCGGTCCGGCTTCGTATCTCGGGGAGCCTGAACGCAATTCCATGCAGATGGTAGCCGATGAAATCAACGCCAAGGGTGGCATTAATGGGCATCCCTTGAAGGTGGCCATTTATGACGACGAAGGGGACGTGACCAAGGCCCGCCTCCATGCCACCAAGCTCACCCAGGATAAAGACGTCCTGGCCATTATCGGCCCCAGCATAACTCCCGCCTCCATGACGGTGCTGGAAGTGACCCAAAAGGCCAAACTGCCCTTGATTTCGTGCGCCGCGGCCGCGGGTATCACCTCCCCGGTCAAGGACCGCTTCTGGACTTTCAAGACGGCCCAGACCGACCAGATGGCGGTGGCGCGCATCTACCAGTACTGCCAGAAGCACGGCATCACCAAGGTGGCCCTCATCACCGTGTCCTCTGCCTTTGGAGTGGCGGGCAAAGATCAACTGCTGGCCCAGGCCCCTAATAATGGCATCCAAGTGGTGGGACAAGAGGTCTTCGGAGATAAAGACACCGACATGACCCCGCAGCTTACCAAGATGCGGAGCCTGCCGGCCCAGGCGATAATCTGCTGGGGCGTCGGCCCGGCCCCGGCCCTGGTGGCCAAGAACATGAAGCAACTGGGCTTTACTATTCCCCTGATCCAGAGCCATGGCGCCGCCTCTAAGAAGTTTATCGAACTGGCAGGCGACGCGGCCGAAGGCATTATCATGCCCGCGGGCAAGCTGGTGGTCTGGCAGCAGTTGCCTGACACCGATCCCCAGAAGGCTGTTTGCAAAGAATACTCCGAAAGATATAAGGCCAAATTTAAGGCTCCGGAATCCAGCTTTGGCGGCTATGCCTATGACGCCTTCCGCATGCTGAACCAGGTTTTGGTCACGGCGGGCAGCGACCGGGAAAAGATCCGCAGCGGACTCGAAGGCCTGAAAAACTTCGTGGGTGTCAGCGGTATTTTCAACATGAGCCCGGAAGACCACAACGGTCTGACGCCGGCCGCGTTTGTCATGGTCAAGATCCACAACGGCGAGTTCCAATTGATCGATTAGCAGTCAGCAGTTAGCAATTGGGGGTCAGGGGTCAGCTTCGTGCAGCTTCGCCGTCGAGGGTGACGACCGCTGGCCCCTGCCCTCTGATCCTGTTCCCTGATCCCTATCTCTGTTCACGGAGGCAGTTCACTCCCCTTGGAGATTTTTGCCGATCTGCTGCAGTATCTCATCTCCGGCCTGACCAACGGCGCGATTTACGCCCTCATCGCCTTGGGATTCGGCATTATTTACAACACCACCACCATCATCAACTTCGCCCAGGGTGAGATGGTCATGCTGGGGGCCCTGAGCGCCATCAGTATCTACCAACTAACGCCCTCTCTGCCCGTGGCTTTTCTGGGCGCCGTGGTTTTGGTGACTCTCGTGGGCCTGGTCTTCGAGCGCCTGGCCCTGCGCCCGGTGAAGGACCCCAGCCCCATCACCCTGATCATTATTACTGTAGGCGGCGCGGTGTTCATCAAAGGGGTGGCCATGCTCCTGTGGGGCAAAGAGGCCTTCACCCTGCCGCCCTTTTCCAGCAATACCCCCATCCACCTGGGCCCGGCCACCATTCTGCCCCAGAACCTCTGGGTCCTGGGGATCACCGCGTTGTCGGTTGCGGCTCTCGAGGCCTTCTTTCGCCTCACTTTGGTGGGCAAGGCCATGCGGGCCTGCGCCTATAACACCCGGGCCGCCCGGCTAGTGGGGATTGCCGCCGGCCGCATGGTCCAGCTCTCCTTCGGGGTCAGCGCCGCGCTGGGGGCCGCGGCCGGCATTCTCATCGCCCCCCTCACCCTCGGGGTCTATGACATGGGCACCATGTTGGGCCTCAAGGGATTCTCCGCGGCCATTATCGGCGGCCTGGGAAGCCTGTCGGGCGGGGTCCTGGGCGGCCTGGTGCTGGGAGTGGCCGAAGCCCTGGCTACCGGCTTCATCTCCTCCGGCTACCGGGACGCGGTGGCCTTTCTCCTGCTTCTTCTGGTCCTGTTCCTGCGTCCCCAGGGCCTGGTGGGAGGGCGCAAATGACGCTTTCCCGCGTCCTCAACCGCTGGGTCCTCTACGCCCTGGCGGTCCTGGGTCTGGCGCTGTTCTTGGGGGATGAATATTATTACACCCTCCTCAACTTCGTCGGCATCCACGCCCTCCTGGTGGTGGGGCTCAACCTGCTGCTGGGCTACGCCGGCCAGATTTCCCTGGGTCACGCCGCCTTTTTCGGGCTGGGCGCCTATACCTCGGGCATCTTCACCGCCACCTACGGCGTCAACCCCTGGCTGGCCATGGGGGCGGGCCTGGGGGTCTCGGGCGGCGCGGCGTTTTTGATCGGCATCCCGGCCTTGAAGCTGAGGGGCTATTACCTGGCCATGGCCACCCTGGGCTTCGGCATCATCGTCTATATCTTCCTCAATGAGGCCCATCATCTCACCGGGGGGCCTTCGGGGCTCAGCGGGATTCCCTCCTTGTCCCTGGCGGGCTTTGCCCTGAATACCCCGCAGCGCCTGTTCCCGTTGATCTGGATTATCCTGGGGCTGATCCTGGCCTTAAGCGCCAACCTGGTGAATTCCCGGACCGGCCGGGCCATCCGGGCCCTGCACGACAGCGAGGCCGGGGCGGAATCCCTGGGGGTGGACACCTTTCGCATGAAGCTCAAGATCTTCGTGTGGAGCGCCCTGTACGCCTCCTTGGCCGGCAGCCTCTACGCCCATAGCCTCAATTTCATCGCGCCGGCCTCCTTCGGCTTCATGTTTTCCATCAAACTGGTGACCATGGTGGTCCTGGGCGGCATGGCCAGCATCTGGGGCTCGCTGTTAGGCGCGGGGGTGCTCACCGTGCTTCCGGAGATGCTCACCGTGTTCCATGACTTCGAGGTGGTGATTTTCGGCGCCATTTTGATGGTGGTGATGATCTTCCTGCCCCGGGGACTGGTGCGGGGCATTTTGGACCTCTATGAATTCCGGCGCTATAAGCGGAAAGGAGGCCCTATTTCTACTTGATCACTTTGCGCCTTAGAGCGAAATTTTTCCTCACGCAAGGGTGCAAAGGACGCGAAGAATAAAGATTATGTTACAAACCTTTGGTTTGCCTCGTTGTCGGCCTTTGATATATTGTGGCTTTTCTGGAGGAGGAGATCAATCATGTCATTAATTTCTAAAATTATCCGTTCTTTATACAAAAATGATCAAAAAAAGATGACCAATATTTGCTTAAGTTTTGTTAATTCACTTCAAGAGATTATTGATAAACAAGGGCTAACAATAAAAAGTAATTTATTCGAAATTTATTTCTTTGTAATGTGTATTGTTTTAAGAAGTTATTTTAGCAAACGCAATAAAATGGTGGCTGAGTGTCAAGTAAATTTGTTTATTAAGGAATTATTTAATTATATATGGGTTACGTATATAGAAGATAATAGAGAAATTGCCATACAAATGTTTGATATATCCAATTATCTTTTGTTAGAAAACATGACTATGGAAAATCTATTTGATGCTTTTACAAAAAAATTAACCCAGAGGATTGAATTCTATAGTTATTCTATTATATTGGATTCTAATGACAAATCATATAAAGAGACAGTTAAAGGTTTTATAGAATTAACATTTGGTTTTAAATTAAATAATAGCGAAAGTGAATTATTAAGGTTATTTTTATCAAAGGAAATATCAAATAAGATAGATATTACTGAAAAAGCCATTTAACAATATTTACTCTTCGTTCTATGAAGCTTCCTCTACGAAATGAAGGTTACCTTGTCTGAACCACTTTTAAACTTGCAGGAGGTCAGCCTGGCCTTCGGCGGCCTGCAGGCCGTGGAACAGGTGAGCTTTGAGGTGGCGAAGGGGGCTATCAAAGCGGTGATTGGCCCCAACGGCGCGGGCAAGACCACCTTGTTCACCCTGGTGACAGGGTTTCTGGCGCCCCAGCGGGGCCGCATCATCTTTCAGGGAGCAGCGATCCAGGGGCGTCCGGCCCACCGTATTGCCTGGCAGGGGATCGCCCGCACCTTTCAGTTGGTGCAGCTCTTCGACCACATGACCGTCCTCGAAAACGTCATGGTGGGGCGCCACCGCCTGAGCCGGTCGGGGCTTCTGGCCGGGGCCCTGCAGTTTCCCTGGACCCGGACCGAAGAAAAAGTAATCCGATCCAAGGCGATGGAGGCCCTGGAGTTTGTGGGATTAGAGAATCGGGCCGGACAGCCCGCGGCCATCCTGCCCCTGGGTTTAAAGCGCATGCTGGAGATCGCCCGGGCTTTGGCCTCCGCCCCTACCCTGCTCCTCCTGGACGAACCCGCCTCGGGCCTGGACGCGGTGGAGACCGAACGCCTTAAAGATCTGATCCTGGCCCTGAAGAACCAGGGTCTTACCCTGCTCCTGGTGGAACACGACATGGGCCTCACCATGGAGGTGGCCGACGACATCGCGGTGCTCAACTACGGCAAGCTCATCGCCGACGGCCCGCCCCGGGCTATACAGAAGAACCCGGAGGTGATCGCGGCATATCTGGGAACGGATTGGCAGGGGTGAAGAAGCGGGTTTTGGGTTCTGGGTTCCGGGTTCTGGAGTTAAACAAAGCTTTGGGTGCATAGGCGCTCGCCGGTGCGAAACAGGCTTGGAAGCCTGTTCCACCGGAGACAAATGATGTGGAGCGGGCACTGCCTGCCACGCAAGTGTATGGTGGGCCGTGCCCACCCTACATGACTAATGAATGTTGTCTTTTCCTAACTGCTAAATGCTAATGGCTAACTGCTAATATGCTAAGAATCCGTAACCTCTCCGCCTATTACGGCTCTGTCCGGGCCCTCAGCGGCGTGACCTGTCACGTCCGGGAGGGCGAGATTGTCACGTTGATCGGGGCCAACGGCGCGGGCAAGACCACCCTGCTTAATGCTATCTGCGGGTTGGTGAAGAAAGACGGGGACCTGGAGTTCGCCGGGCGTTCCCTCAAGGGCCTGGCCCCGGAGGAGATCGTGGGGCGGGGGATATCCCAGGTGCCCGAAGGGCGGCAGCTCTTCGCGCCCATGACCGTGGCGGAAAACCTGGAATTGGGGGCTTATCGCCGCTACCGCCGGGACTCCCGGGACGCGATCCAGGCCGACCTGGAACGGGTCTTTGAGCTTTTCCCCCGCTTGAAGGATCGCCTGGAGCAGAAGGCCGGGACCATGAGCGGCGGCGAGCAGCAGATGCTGGCCATCGGCCGGGCCCTCATGGCCAAGCCGAAGCTGTTATTGTTGGATGAGCCGTCCCTGGGCCTGGCCCCCCTGGTGGTGGAGGACATCCTGGCCACCCTGGGCCGGCTGCGGCAAGAGGGCGTGACCATTCTCCTGGTGGAGCAGAATGCCCGGGCCGCGTTGAAGGTGGCCGACCGGGCCTACGTCCTGGAAACCGGCCGCATCATGCTGAGCGGGGCCGCCGCGGACCTGCTCCAGGACCGCCAGGTGACCCGGGCCTACCTGGGGCGAGACTACAAAGAGTTTACCGAGGGCAGGTAAGTTGCCAGTAATCAGTAACCAGTAGTCAGTAGTCAGTTTTGGCTTGCTATAGGTTGAGAAAATATGACTAAAAATTATAGAGACTTGATTGTTTGGAAGAAAGCAATGACATTGGTCACAGAGATTTACCGCATAACCAGGGAGTTACCTAAGGATGAGCTTTTTGGACTCACGAGCCAACTTCGTAGGGCAGCAGTTTCAATTCCAAGTAATATTGCAGAAGGACAAGGACGACTATCGAAGGGAGAATTTCGAGTATTTTTAGGGAATGCCAGAGGATCATTATCAGAGTTGGAAACCCAGGTTTTAATAGCCAGAAACCTCGATTTTATTAGCGAAATTGAGGCTTCCAGACTGTTGGAAATGACAAATGAAGTTGGAAAGACCTTAAATGGCCTCATAGCTTCTACGAAGAGGTAACGGTTGCAGCTAGCCGACTGACTACTGACTACTGACTACTGGCTACCCAAGGAGGTAAGGCACATGCGCCATCCGGAAATTGAGGCCATGGACCGGGGAGAACTGGAACTGCTGCAATTGGAGCGGCTCCAGAGCACCCTCACCCGGGCTTACCGTCAGGTGAAATTCTATCGCCGCCAGTTCGACCGCCTGGGGCTGAACCTGGATGACTTCAAAAGTCTCGCTGATCTGGCCCGGCTGCCCTACACCACCCGGGAAGACCTGTCGGAAAACTATCCTTACGGCCTCTTTGCCGTGCCGCTCAGGGACATCGTCCGCATCCTGTCCTCCCCGGGCACCACGGAAAAGCCCCTGGTGGTGGGCTATGCCGCGCCGGACGTCAAGCTCTGGCAGGAACTCCTGGCCCGGCTTTACACCGCCGCGGGCATTAGCCGGGAAGACATCGTGCAGCTCATCCTGCCCCCGGGCCTGGCCAACTGGCGCCGGGACCTCCAGGCGGGCGCCGAGTATCTGGGGGCCTCGGTGATCCCTCCCGCCACCCTGAATTTCGCCAAAGAACTCATGGTGATGCGGGATTATAAGACCTCGGTCCTGGTCACCACCCCGCCTCTGGCCCGGCACCTCCTGGCGGTCATGGCCCGCATGGACCTGACCCCGGCGGAGCTCAGCCTCAGGCAGGCCCTGCTGGTGGCTTCGCCCCTGAGCGGAGAAGTCCGGCAGGAGATCGAGCAGGGCTTTCAGGTGAAAACGGCTACAGCCTACGGCATTACCGAAGTCATGGGGCCCGGCCTGGCCTTCAGTTGCGGGGCCGACGGCGGGCTGCATTTTTCCGAAGACCATTTTTACCCGGAGATCATCGACCCGGACAGCGGGGGGCCGGTGCCGTCGGGCGCCACCGGCGAACTGGTGATCACCACCTTGAGCACCGTGGCTTTCCCGCTGGTGCGGTTTCGCAGCGGCGACCGGACTTCGCTCCTCCAGACGACCTGCCCCTGCGGCCGCACCCTGGCCCGCCTGGGGGAGATCACCGGCCGCACCGACACCATCTTTGCGGTGGGCGGCATCAAAGTCCACCCGGACCAGATCAACCTGCTGATCCAGGAAGTGATGGGCGGGGCGCTTCCCCAGTATCGCCATCGGGTGGTGACGGAAAAAGGCCTGGAGGTCCTGGAAATCGACCTGATCGTGGCCGAGAGCTTCTTCTCCGACGAAATCAAGACCCTGGAGACCCTGTGCCGCCGCGCTCAACGCCACCTCCAGGAGAACCTGGGCATCAATGCCCGGATTACCCTGAAGGAGCTGGAAGCGATTGAACGGTAATTTTCATCAATTGAGTGATTAGTTCTCATACTTTTTATTTTTCTTTGCTCCGGAAATAGCCTATAAGGAAAAGATAAGGAGGATGTGGCGATGACGAAGGCTCGGAAGATTTTAGTATTAGGAATGGCTCTAACCCTATTAACCGCCGGCCTGGCCTGGGGAGCGGCGGAGCCCATTAAGATCGGCACCGTGCTGCGGCTGTCCATCGGGGCCGAACACGGCACCCCCTCTCGCCGGGGCGTCGAGATGGCGGTGGCGGAAGTGAACAAAGCCGGCGGCATCAATGGCCGGCCGGTGCAACTCATTGTCGAGGATGAAAAGGACTCGCCCGCGGCCGCGGTGAACGCGGTGCAGAAACTCATCAACGTGGACAAGGTGGTGGCCATTGTCGGTCCCATGACCTCCGGCGACATGATGGCTGCCGGCAAGATCGCCGATGACGCCAAGGTGGTGGCCATCAGCCCCACCGCCACCACCCCCAAGTTGAGCGGCTATGGCGCCTCCCTTTGCCGGGGCTGTTCCCGCATCGACAAGCAAGCCGAGATCTTGACCAAATACGTGGCCGACACCTGGAAGCCTAAAACCGTGGCCATCTTTTTCTCCAACGAGCCTTACGGCAAGGGTTGCGCCGAGCTCTTCGGCAAGTTCTTCGAGAAACACGGCATCAAGGTGGTGGCCACCGAGTCCTTTAACCGGGGCGCCCGGGATTTCAAGGCCGAGCTCACCAAGATCAAGGCCGCCAACCCCGATATGCTCTTCATCCCCGGCTACACCCCGGAAACCGCGCCCGCGGCGGCTCAGGCCCGGCAGTTGGGCATGAACCAGAAGATCCTGGGGGTCTACGGCGACATGGACCCGGTCTATATCCAGCTGGCGGGCAAAGCCGCGGAAGGCCACGTCATCGGCGGCGAGTATGACGAAGGCTACAACACCCCGAAAAACCAGGCCTTCAAGAAGAATTACGAAGAGCTGGCCAAGAAGAATAACGACCCTTACAACATCATGTTCGCCGCCCTCCATTATGATGCCGCTGGCGTGATCCTGGAAGGCATGAAGAAAAACGGCCCCACCTCCGAGGGCATCAGGAAGTTCCTGAAGGAGGCTAAGGACTTCGACGGCGTTACCGGCAAGCTCTCCTTCGACCAGAATAACGACGTGATGCGAGCCGGCTCCGAAGGGATTTACGTTTTAGAGGTCAAAGACGGCAAATACGTCAAGGTAAAATAGAACCCTTGCGGCCCTAATGAAGCGAAAAAGCAGGAAGGCTGACCTCCCGGCCCGGCCTTCCTGCCTGTTTTTCATCCGAGTTTGGTGTTATGAGATCAGTGGGTGAGACCTTGCCTCCCCATCACCTTCCACTGAAAACTAAAAAACTCGAAACTCAAAACGGTCTCTTTACTTCGCCACTAAAATGACCTTGTGATTAATCAGGTTCAGGCTGTGGATGGCCGCCTTTAGCACCTTCTGCTCGCCGAAGATATTGACGATCCTGACGTTGTCGCCATCGGGTTCGATGACGTCCACATCTTTGAGAACCAGTTCTTCTTCACCATCTTTCAACAGGTATGCGGTCGCTTCACACATGGTCGATGATCTCCTTTAACTTCTGGCTCACGATCTTTTCCACCAGGTGGGGGAGGGGTTCGGGTATCAGGCCGACGATCTCCACCGCCTCCTGGGTTAAGGGCAGCAAAATTTTCCGGGCCGGGGCCGAGGCAATGGCTTCGGCTATCTTAGGGGTCACTTCCCCCATCATGGCGTTGGCCAGGACAATGGACAGGCTGCCCAGGATGACGTCGGCGGTGGCCACGGTGCGGACAATGGCGTTTTCCCCGCTGGCCCCCCGGTTGGCCCGGGCCTTCATCATCTGGGCGGTGGCCACCGCGTTGGTGCCCAGGGCGATGACCTCATGCTGCTCCCCATAGACCTCTTTCAAACGCTTGATGAGCGCGGCGCCGATGCCGCCCCCCTGGCCGTCGATAACGCAGATTCGCACAGGTTCCGCCTTTTACTCCAAACCGAATTTGGCTCTCAGCCGGTGAAAGACAATTTCCGGCACCATGCCTTCGATGTCGCCGCCATGCACCGCGGCCTCTTTGAGGATGCTGGAACTCAAGAAGACCCAGCGCAGGCCGGTCATGAGGAAGACCGTTTCAATTTCCGGTTCCAACCGGCGGTTCATCATGGCCAATTGAAATTCATACTCGAAATCAGTGACCGCCCTTAAACCCCGCAGGATGGCCCGGACATTTTGACGCCTGGCGTATTTGACCAGCAGTCCCTCAAAGGTATCCACGGAAACCTGGGGGAACTCCGCCAGAGAGACCCGGCACATCTCCATGCGTTCTTCGATGGTAAACAGGGATTTTTTGAAGGCATTGGTGGCCACCGCCACGATGATCCGGTCGAAGATCTTTAAGGCCCGCTGGATCAGATCCAGATGGCCGTTGGTGATGGGGTCGAAAGAGCCGGGATAAACCGCGATATCAGGCATCGGTCAGGTCTGCTCCTGTTCTTCAAAGAGATAGATAGCCACCTGGGTGTCGCCATAGCGGCGCACCTCGTGGCGCCGCAGCCGGCCGCAGGCCTCAGGCAGGGTCTCCCGGCGGCTGTGCTCCACCACGACCCGGGCCCCGGGCGCCAGCAGGTTCAAGGAGGCCAGGGCGGCCACGGCCACGGCCGCCACTTCGCCGCCGTAGGGGGGGTCCAGGAAAGCCAGGCCGAAACATTCGCCCCGACCGGCCAGTTTTTTCAAAGCTGCGGCCACCGGCAGGGCCCAGACCGCGGCGCGCTCCAGCAGGCCCAAATCATCGAGGTTGCGGCGCAGTACCTTGAGGGACTGGGGGTGGTCTTCGACAAAGACCGCCGCGGCCGCGCCCCGGCTCAAGGCCTCGATGCCCAGGGCGCCGGTCCCGGCAAAGAGGTCCAGGACCTTCACCCCGGCCACTGCGGCCCCCAGGATATTAAAGACCGCCTCCCGAACCTTGGCCGCGGTGGGCCGCATCCCGCCCCGAACCGGGGCGAGACGCCGGCCTTTTAAGTCGCCGGCAATGATGCGCAAACCGCTACTCCCTTGGAATAGCGGTCAACCGTTAGTTTTCAGCAGCCAGCTATCAGCTTTATTCTCTTTGGCTAACTGCTAACTGCTAACCGCTAACTGCTAACTGCTATTTTCTCAAATAATCCCGGATGAGGATCTCCGCGATCTGTACCGCGTTCGTGGCCGCGCCTTTGCGCAGATTGTCGGCTACCACCCAGAAATTCAGGCCGTTGTCGATGCTGAAGTCTTCCCGGATACGGCCCACCAGGGTAAGGTCCTGACCCGCGGCGTCTATGGGCATGGGGTACCGGTTTTTGAGCGGGTCGTCCACCACCTTCACCCCCGGGGCATGGGCCAAAATGTCCCGGGCCTCCACCGGGGTAAGCTTGCGGGCCGTCTCGATATTCACCGCTTCCGAATGTCCGTAGAACACCGGCACCCGCACCGTGGTGGCGGTCACCTGGATGGTGTCGTCCCCCATGATCTTCTGGGTCTCGTTGACCATCTTCATTTCTTCCTTGGTGTAGCCGTTTTCCAGGAAGACGTCAATATGGGGCAAACAATTGAAGGCGATGCGGTGGGGATAAACCTTATTCTTGGCGTCCTGACAGGACAACAGGGCTCGCACCTGTTCCGCCAGTTCGTCCACCGCCTTCTGGCCGGTGCCGGACACCGCCTGGTAGGTGGATACCACCACCCGCTTGATCCGGGCCGCATCGTGCAAGGGTTTCAAAGCCACCACCATCTGAATAGTGGAGCAGTTGGGGTTGGCGATGATTCCCGTCTTGGGATAGAGCCCGATGTCCTGGGGGTTGACTTCCGGGACCACCAGGGGGACTTCCGGGTCCATGCGCCAGGCGCTAGAATTGTCCACCACCACCGCGCCGGCCCGGGCCGCGATGGGGCCGTACTCCTGGCTGATGCTGCCGCCGGCCGAAAAAAGGGCGATCTCGACGCCTGCAAAGGAATCCGGAGTCAGCACCTGCACCGGGATCTCCCGGCCCTTATAGGATACGGTGCGGCCGATGGAGCGCTCGGATGCCAGGGGCACCAGTTCCGCCACCGGAAAGTTTCTTTCCTCCAAACAGGCCACCATCTGCTGCCCCACCGCGCCGGTGGCCCCGACTACCGCGACTTTATATGTGCCACCCATAGAACAAATCTCCTGGGAAGATAGCTGTTAGCAGTTAGCTGTTAGCAATTAGCAATTAGGAAACACATGGTTGGGCGCTCTTGCTAAAAGCTAGATGCTAATGCTGACAGGAATTATACCAACTCCGCGGCGTATTGGGCCACTTTGTCGCCCACCTGGCTGGTGGACAGGCCCATCTTGCCCGCGGCCATGCTAACCATGTCGTTGGCGGCAGTCCGCTTGATGGCGGCTTCCACCGCGACCGCGGCTTTGCTTTCGCCCAGTTGTTCCAGCAGCAACTGAGCCGCGCCGATGGCCGCCAGCGGATTGACCACATTTTGGCCGGTATATTTAGGAGCCGAGCCGCCGATGGGCTCGAACATGGAGACCCCTTCGGGATTGATGTTACCGCCCGCGGCCACGCCCATGCCGCCCTGGATCATGGCCCCCAGGTCGGTGATAATGTCGCCGAACAGGTTGTCCGTGACCACCACGTCGAACCACTCGGGGTTTTTGACAAACCACATGCAGGTGGCGTCCACGTGGGCGTAGTCGGTGGTCACGTCCGGGTATTGGACCGCCATGGCCTCAAAGGCCCGGAACCACAGGTTGGACGCAAAGGTCAGGACGTTGGTCTTGGCCACCAGGGTGAGCTTCTTGGCGCGGTTGCGTTTCCGGGTCAGCTCGAAGGCGAATTTCAGGCAGCGATCCACGCCCTTGCGGGTGTTGATGGACTCCTGGACCGCGACTTCGTCCGGGGTGCCGTATTTCAGGAAGCCGCCAGCCCCGGCGTAGAGGCCCTCGGTGTTTTCCCGCACCACCATGAAATCGATGTCCGCGGGGCCCTTGTCCTTCAAAGGCGTGTCCACCCCGGGATACAGGACCACGGGCCGCAAATTGATATACTGGTCCAGGGCGAACCGGGCCTTCAGGAGGATGCCCTTTTCGAGGATGCCGGGGGGCACGTCCGGGTGGCCGATGGCCCCCAGATAGATGGCCTGGAACTGCCGCAGTTCTTCGATGACCGAGTCCGGCAGGGTTTCGCCGGTGCGCATGTAGCGCGCGCCGCCCAGGTCGTAAGGCGTATAGTTCAGGGTAAAGCCGCCGGGACCCGCCACGGCTTTGAGCACTTTGAGGCCTTCGGCCACTACTTCCGGGCCGGTGCCGTCCCCGGGGATGACTGCAACGTTATACGATCTCATGCTGATTTCGCCTCCAATTGCTTTTTCACAAAGGCCATCAGGCCGCCGTCGGCCAGCAGTTCCTGCATGAAGGGAGGAATGGCCCGGCTGGCATATTTCTTCCCGGTGGTCAGGTCGGTGATGACCCCGGTGTCCATATCCACAATGATCTCCTGGCCGTTTGCCAGCGCGGCCGCGGCCTCATCGGATTCAAAAATGGGCAGGCCCATGTTAAAGGCGTTGCGGTAGAAGATCCGGGCGAAACTGGGGGCGATCACCCCGGAGAGCCCCGCGGCCTTGAGCGCGATGGGGGCATGCTCCCGGGAGGAGCCGCAGCCGAAATTTTTGCCGGCCACGATGAAATCCCCGGGCTTCATCTTGTTGACGAACTCCGGGTCCGCATCTTCCATGGCGTGCTTGGCCAGTTCCTGGGCATCGGAGGTGTTCAGGTACCGGGCCGGAATGATCTCATCGGTGTTGATATCATCGCCGAACTTGTGTACTTTCCCTTTGAGTTCCATACTGACCTTCCTTTGGTAGCCAATGGGCTGAATTAATAATATTAACCTGAAGTTTTGGGCAATTTCAAGGGGCTTGTGGCGCGGGGAGTAGATCATTTTAATTTCTGAATTTCTTAGCATAAATTATTGACAGAATTTCTTGTCCGTGGCATGAAAATGGAGAGGAAAGAACGGTATGACTTCTGAAGAAATCATCCAAATACTCAAGGATAAAAAAGCCACAAAGCCTTGTCCAGCCTGTGGGCATGACGGTTTTACCTTATTAAATGGCGATTTTAAGCAAGAATTTATTCCTTGGGGAAGATCCCCAGGTCTTCCAGAAGCATTAGCTCCATCCGGCCGGCGTTCATTAAATTATATTGTGCTGGTCTGTGATAATTGTGGTTACATGCGGCAACACGCTATGGCACCTTTGAAAATCACTCCTCAATTTAGGCGCGTTTGACAATGGGTGAGAAAGTCATTAAAATTAAACCAGATAGCGGCCTCGTCTCGGATTCGGGCGGAGAACCACCGATGGATTCCTATTTCGGACAATATTTAGATGTTCGATTCGCAAAGATTGAAGCGGATGTTAAGGAAATCCGGTCAGATATAAAAGACCAAAGCCGGAAAATCGATGGCCTAAAATATTGGATTTTGGGAACCTTTCTTGTTTTGGCTACCTTATTCTTTACGGTGGTTGGTTACTTTACTTGGACCATGCAGAACCAGTTCAATTACCATCAATCTAGTATGCAGGCCCAAATGCAAGCCTTTTCCGATTATGTTAAAGCAGTGACTAAACCACAAGGACCTCAGGTTCCGAACGTCCCACCCCAAAATAAATAATCTTCTTTAAATTACTTGCCCAAAACGGCCTGCGAGCCGTTTTTCTTTATAGACATGCTATCAGGATTTTTACCATGCCGCCGCCGGAAAAACTCTTTATCTATGAAATCGAGGGCCGGGTCTATCCGCCGGAGGCCCTCACCGGGGAGGATTTCCTGGGTTGCTGGCGGGAGGGGGGTCATTCTTACCTCTTTTTCGGGAGCCCCAGGGAAGCAGCGGTGAAGGCCTGGGTGGCCACCCTCACCGACGCCCGCTATTCCTCCGAAAACGTCATGAATTACTCCGACTGGGAGGCGGGCCAGCCCCTGCAAGCCACCTCCATGGCAGGGTTTCATCTCTGCCCGGTGTGGGAGACCCCGGCCCCCGGGCCGGGGGAACTGGTCATCCGCATGGAGCCGGGCCTGGCCTTCGGGTCCGGCTACCACCCCACCACCCGCCGCTGTCTGGAGCTGATGCGCCGGGTGTACGACGACGAGACGCCCCGCCGGGTCCTGGACCTGGGCACCGGGACCGGGATTCTGACCCTGGCCGCGCTGGCCCTGGGGAGCGAACGGGTGATCGCGGTGGAATACAACGAACTGGCGGTGCTCACCGCGGCCAGAAACCTCAAGCACAATCAGCGCCGGTCCCAGGTTCACCTGCTACAGGCCGATGTGCGCGATTTCGCCCACCTGCCCGCCGGCCTGGTCCTGGCCAACATCCACCTGGACGTGCTCTCGGACCTCCTGGCCATCCCCGAGTTTCTCAGCAAGCCCTGGTATATCTTCTCCGGCATCCTGGGGACGCAGTTGGAGGTTTTTCTGACGCGCCTCAAAGAAACGCCACTCAGGGAAGTGGAGACCCGGCACGAGAATATGTGGTTTACGGTGCTGGCCCGGGGAATAGAATAGCTCCAAAGACACCGGGACCCCCGGTGCTCTGGGTGGCTGGGTAAAACTTTTCACCCCTCCCTCTGCCCTGTCTCCTCAAGACTGAACCTTACCCATTAGTCAGTAAGCAGTGGATTTAAAAGATTTGGTGGCCCAGGCTTTCCAGCCTGGGCAATTTTCGCCACAGCCTGGAAAGGCTGTGCCACCGAACCAAGACCTTGGGGGTAATGCTGAACCAAAAAAGCCCCGGGCCGATTGCCTCCCGGGGCTTTTTTTACGGGTTAACGGCCCGGCTTAATGGCCGCCGGGGAAGAAGGTGTAACTGACCCAGACCAGGAAGCCCAGGGAGACCACCCCGATGCCGATGCTCCAGCCGATGAGCTTTTTCTCGATGGGCAGGAGCGGCTCATATTCCATCTTCCGCAATTCATCAATCAACTTAGCTTCTTCCGCTGGCGGCAACACCGGTTCTTCTTCGGGTGGTAATTTAATTTCTTCAGCCATAATTTCCTCCTTTGGCAAATTAGCCGACCACCGGCGGATGGACCCCGTGGAAGAAAATCCACGAGATCAGCAGACCCACCCAGATGATGAATCCGAAGAGGCAGATCACGTAAACCAAGGCCAGCTTGCCGATGCCTTCTTCCCAGAGCTTTTTGAAATTGGACACCATGCCGATGGTGAAGAAGGTCAGGACGAAGAACATCACCCTAAAGGTGTCCATTCCCGCCACCGCGGCG
>JALNYP010000059.1:24437-25891 GCA_023229795.1 Syntrophobacterales bacterium | reverse complement strand
GGCAGTAAGCTGGACCCCAAAAATTTGATTGCATTGCATCCAACCTCAAAAGAGCCAGAACAACTGCAAAATTTTGGTGAATTTTGCAAGAGGCTCAAATGCTAGAAGTTTTCAACCCCGGCCGGTAGGACTCTCTGAGCTTGCCTCAATAAAAAACCGCCGCCCCCCTCCGGGGGGAGGAAGAGGGGCGGCGGCAGTTATCGTTGAGGCGATTATTGAGTGGCCGGCGGAGCCTGGGGCTGAGTGTTGGGCTGCTGAAAATTGCGTCCAGGACCTCTTTGACCCCGGCGCCCCATGTTGGTCTGGGGGTTATTGACCCAGTTGCCCTGGCTATCCTGGTAGCCCTGGTTAGTGGCCGGACAGGTGCCATAAGCTGCTCTTGGTCCCGTGCCCTGCCCCTGGCCGCAGCCCCAACCCTGGCCGCCCTGACCTCTGCCGCGCATTTGCGCCGAACCGGGCACCGCCCAGAGCATGATCAGGGTTAGAACCACCACTATACCGACTGTCATCCACTTAGTCTTTTTCATCTTGCTTCTCCTTGGCGTGCCTCATGGTTTACCGCACGCCGGGTTATTTATCTTGGCCCTTCCGGAGGCGGCGGCCCGGTCCCCGGTCCCCTGCCGGGACCCCTGCCCCGGCCCATACTGCGGCCGCGGTGGGGCCCGAAACCGGGACCCATGGGCCCGCAGGCGCTGTCGGGGCCGCACATGCGGGTCTGCAACTTACTCATAAACGCCGCCTGCTGCTGGGGATTAAGATTTTTCTTCACGGCCAGCATAAACCGGATCATCTCTTCTTCCAGGCTGCCTTGCAGGGCGCTGATCTCCTGAATCTTGGCCCGGATGGCGCTCAGGGGAGTGGCCTCGTCCTTGATCAGGTCAAGCAGCTCCAGGCGTTTTTGGGCCAACTGCAGCCTGATTTCGTCTATCTGGCGGCGGTGCTCCGGGTACATGCTATGCAGGGCCTGGCGCTGGGAGGCATCCAGGTTGAGCTCCCGCCACAACGTCCGCAGAGGCAGGGGCGGCGGCGGCACCGGCATGGCGGCCTTCTCCTGTTGATCCTGGTGGCGCAGGTAGGCAAAGGTGCCGATGGTTCCCAGGTTCAGCGCCAGGGAAAAGATTACCACGTAGAGCAGCCAATTTCGCTTCATTCACGGGTACCGTTGCTATCGTCAGATTGATAGGAAGCCAGGACCGTGCCCATGGAGCCCTGGGGAAAGTCTTGGAAGACCTCCAGGCTGGCCACTTCCGACTCGGAGCTGCCCGCGGCCGTCGGGGTATAAAAACCTCGGGCCATGGTGCCGCCCAGGGCGATGCCCAGGACCAGGCAGGCGGCCAGGGCCACGGACTGCCAGCCGGGCCGGCGCTGCGGCCGCCGCACCCGGGCCGCGACTTTCTCGGCCAGCCCCGGGGGCACCGGGATCGCCAACTGCCCCAGAGCCGTGTCCAGGGCCT
>JALNYP010000059.1:0-24427 GCA_023229795.1 Syntrophobacterales bacterium | reverse complement strand
CGCCGCCCCCGCCATTCCCGGCGGCAGGCCTCGCAGCCCTCCAGGTGGGCCGCCAAGGCGGCCTCGGTGGCCTCGTCCAGTTCCTGGTCCAGCCAGGCGGACAGTTGTTGGCGTACTTCTTGGCATTCCATGGCGTATCGTATTCCTGATTAATTTAGTCTTTACTTAATAAACACCGGATATTGCAAAATCCGGCGTCGCGTCCGCAATTTTTCTCCGGGCCAGGGCCGCAGCCCTCAGAGGGGCCATCCCACGGGGATTCCCCGCCTTGACGCGGCCTTAAGCCATGATTACTTTGCAAGCAACCATACCGGATATGACCGCCCCCGCCCGGGGGCAAGGGAGGACTTCATGTTATCACAAATACCGGTGGATTTTTCCAAAGTCGCCAAAAAGGACCTCGATAAAGAAATTCTGCGCGCGGCCATCATCGCCGAACTGGATGCCATCAACCTCTACGACCAGATGGCGGCCCTGGCAACCGACAAAGACATTAAAAATGTTCTCCTGGACATCGCCCGGGAGGAAAAGACCCACGTGGGCGAATTCCAGACCATGCTCCTCAGGATGGACGCGGAGCAGGTCGAAGAGATCGAGCACGCCAAAAAGGAGATCAAAGAGCTCACCGGGAAATAACGACGGTTTTCAGTAAAAGTAAATCCCCTGTTCGCCCATGGTCTAAAACGCAGGGCGAGCCGCCGGCTCGCCCCTACTCCAAATAATCCTGCAGTTCCTTTTTCAAAAATTGCCGGGCCCGTTTTAAGAGGCCGTCCACCGCCTGGGGCGACAGGCCCATTTCCTCGCCGATCTCCTGATATGAGAGCCCGGCGAAGCGCTTCAGGACCAGGGCCCGGCGCTGGTTTTCGGGGAGAGCGTCCAGCAGGGCCTCCAGCCGGCGGCTCAGGTCCTGCTCTTCCAGGGCCTGCAGCGGCGTGGCCCCGGAGTCCGGCACCGCCGGCGCATCGTCCTGGTCCAGGGAATCCTGGGGATGGCGCTGGCGCAGGAGATTCAGGCAGTGGTTGGCGGTGATGCGATGCAGCCAGGTGCTGACCTTGGCCTTGGGCTCAAAGCGGTGGGCACTCTCGTAAACCTTGAGAAAGACCTCCTGGAGGGCGTCTTCCGCCTCCAGGGGGTCTTTCAGCAGACGGTAGGCCACCTGGTAGAGGCGCGGCTGATGACGGCGGATGAGCTCGGCCAGGGCGTCCTGGTCGCCTTTGGCCACCCGCCGCAGCACCGCGTAATCCAGATCGGTAGGCTCGGAGGTCAAAACAGGGTAAGAAGGATGAGGTCGTCCTTTTTGCAGGCCCGGAGCATTTCCATGTGGCGCAGCGGGGCGAACTCCCGCCGCAGGTCGTCTTCGTTCAGGCCCAGGTGGGCGGCGGCCTCGGGAATGGGCACCTCACCTTTTGCCTTCACCAGGTCGTAGAGCTTTTGCTGGATCGGGGTCAAGTTCTGTCCGCCCGGCAGGTCCTTGAGGCTCTTGGCGGTGTGCACCGCCCAGGGATCGCAGACATGAAGGGGGCTGAGGGCTTCCATGTAGCAGTCCTCGCAGAGCTCCTGGTCCCGGAATTCCCGAACTTCGCCGGCGTCAACCGCGGCGCCGCACTTGGCGCAAGTCTTGTCCGACATTCGACGTCACCTCTTTCAATTAGAGCGCTCAGCCCGGCAATCGTTAAGCCTTCTCGCCGACCTGCCGGGAGCGGGAAAAGACGCAGGAGCGGCGTCCTCGCCGCCCCTGGCCCGACTGAGCATTTAATCGCCTATAATTCGTAGGTGCCTTCCATCTCCAGGAGAAATTCGCCGTGTTTATCCGTGGGCTTCACGACGAAAGTACCGGCCCCCTTCACGGTGCTCAGTTTGCCGATGCCTTTGTAAACCTCCCATTTACCTTTGGTCATGGCGCCCATCTTATCTCCCCGAAAGCGGGAGTAAACCGCGCCGTGCTGGTAGATGGTGGTGGCATAACCGGTCATGGGGCCATCCCCTTTGATGCGGTCATGGAAGCCGACGCTGCGGCGGGAGACGAATTCCCCGGCTACCCCGGGGGTATAATTGACGGGCTCGCCTTCCATTTCGGTGAGCATCAAGGTGTGGTCGGGAACGTCGCCCACATAAAGCATCTCCCGGCGGGTAACGTAAATCTTGAAGCTGGCTTTGCGCTGCATAATCTGCCCTCCTTGCGATGAGGTTAGTGGTATGAGTGGAAGCAGTTGTCGCGCCTGATGTTCTTCAAGATGTTAAATATCCAGTTCGTTCAATTCAAGTACGTTGCTCTGAATAAACTCGCGCCGAGGTTCAACTTTGTCTCCCATGAGGATGGTAAAGATCTCGTCCGCGGCCACCGCGTCCTCGATATTGACCTTGAGGAGGGTGCGGGTCTCGGGGTCCATGGTGGTCTCCCAGAGCTGCTCCGGGTTCATTTCCCCCAGGCCTTTGAACCGCTGGATATTGATGCCCTTTTGGCCTTCCTCCAGGATCAGGGCCACCAGTTCATCCAGGGTGGCGAATTTCCAGACGCGGTCCTTGCCCTCCAACTGGTGGGGCGGGTGCTTGAATTCCGTCAGGCCCTGATCCAGACGCACCAGGGCTTGAAAATCGCTGCTGCCCATCAGTTCCCAGTCAAGGCGCATCTCGACGGCGTCCCGCTCTTTCTTGGCGGAGACGATCACGGCCCAGGACTGGTGCTCTTCGTCGGGCTCCAGGCGAGCCGTCCACCGGGGCCTGGCATTCAGGGCCGCGGCCAGCTCTTCCAAGCGCTCCTGGCGGCGCATATCGTCTTTGGAGACCACTTCATGCTTCAGCAACACCTGCAGGACTTCCCGGGCCAGCCCCCGCTTGGAGAAGCGCTGCAGATATTCCTGGAAGGCGATCACCTTTTCCAGGGCCTCGGCCAGGGGCGCGCCTTCGAGGGTGCGCTGGGGGCCCAGGCGCAGGCGCTTCTTTTCGATGCCCCGCTGCAGCAGGTATTTCTTGAATTCCTCGTCGTTCTTCAGATAGGTCTTTTCATTGCCCCGGGTCAGGCGGTACAGGGGCGGCTGGGCGATATAGAGGAAGCCGCCTTCCACCAGCGGGGCCAGTTGCCGGTAGAAGAAGGTCAGGAGCAAGGTGCGGATGTGGGCGCCGTCCACGTCGGCATCAGTCATGATAATGACCTTGTGGTAACGCAGCTCATCCATGTTGATGACGTCCTGGGAGAGATCGGAGCCCAAGGACGAGATCAGGGTGCGGATCTCCTGATTCTCCAGCATCTTTTCGAAACGGGCCTTTTCCACGTTGATGATCTTGCCCTTGAGGGGCAGGATGGCCTGGAAGCGCCGGTCCCGGGCCTGCTTGGCCGAGCCGCCGGCGGAGTCGCCCTCCACCAGGTAGATCTCCCGCCGGGACGGGTCCCGTTCCTGGCAGTCGGCCAGCTTGCCCGGCAGGGTCATATCCCCGAAGGCCCCTTTCTTGCGCACCAGGTCCCGGGCGCGGCGCGCCGCCTCCCGGGCCCGGGCCGCATCCAGGAGCTTGGTGAGGATGTTTTTGGCCACCGCGGGGTTTTCCCCCATGAACGTCAGGAAGTGCTCGTAGAGCAGGTTCTCCACCAGGCCCTTGACTTCGCTGTTGCCCAGCTTGGTCTTGGTCTGGCCCTCGAACTGGGGGTGGGGCAGCTTGACGCTGATCACCGCGATCAAACCCTCCCGGACGTCCTCCCCCTGGAGATGGCTGTTCTTGAGATTCTTGGGCAGGTCGCTGACCGCCATATACTGATTGATGGCCCGGGTGAGGCCGGCCTTGAAGCCGCTCAGATGCGAGCCGCCTTCCCGGGTGTTGATATTATTGGCAAAGGAGAAGATCTGCTCGTTGTAGGTGTCGTTGTACTGGCAGGCGATCTCCATCTGGATGCCGCCCTTGGACCCGGAGAGATAAATGGGGTCAGGATGGATGGGGGTTTTGTTCCGGTTGTAATACTGGACGAAAGAGACGATGCCGCCTTCGTAATGAAATTCATTCTTGCGGCCCGAGAGCTCTTCCTCGAGGAGGATGCGCACCCCGCCGTTGAGAAAAGACAGTTCCCGCAGGCGCTGGGCCAACAGATCGTAGCTGAAGTGGATCTCGGCGAAGATTTCCGCATCGGGCCGGAAGGTCACCTTGGTGCCCCGGCGCTTGGTTTTGCCGGTGACGGTTAAGGGCGCGGCAGTCTTGCCTTTTTCATAGCGCTGGTGATAGACCTGGCCGTCCCGGCGAATCTCCACCTCCAGGTACTCGGAGAGGGCGTTGACCACCGAGACCCCGACGCCATGGAGGCCGCCGGAGACCTTGTAGGCGCCGGAATCGAATTTGCCGCCGGCGTGCAGGCGGGTCATGACCACTTCCACCGCGGGCAGATTTTCGGTGGGGTGCATATCCACGGGGATGCCCCGGCCGTTGTCCTCCACGGTGACGCTGTTATCCGAATGGACGGTTACCTTGATTTCGTCGCAATGCCCGCCCATGGCCTCATCGATGGAGTTGTCCACCACTTCGTAGACCAGGTGGTGGAGGCCTTCGGAGCCGGTATTGCCGATGTACATGGACGGCCGTTCCCGCACGGGGTCAAGGCCTTTGAGGACCTGAATCTTTTCGGCGCCGTATTCTCCGGCGGCGATCCCCAGGCCCCCGTTTTCCCTAACGCCGGCTTCTTCACTATCGAATTCAGACAAATGGTTACTCCTCCCCACAAAAAGAGAATTATTCCTGGGGAATTTTAATGGTGCCTCTAATCAGGTCAGTCATGGTTTGGGGCGGGGTCAGGGTCTGGCAGAGCAGTTCCCTGACGCTCCGGACGAAGCGTTGGCGATCCGCCGGCTGATGTGTCCCCATCACAATATTTATATCAGGAAATTGCCCTTTTATCAATGTCGTATAAGGTTTGATAAAGGGGCATAACGCCACCATACAGAATGACAGGTGGAGCGCATCTATGCGGAACTCGGCCAGGGCCCGGACTCTCTTAAGAATCTTTTCCGGCGCGGCCAGTGTGGGACAACCGGCGCAATTAATAATGCCGATTAAATCGAGTGGTTCATCTTGAGGATACTGTGCAAAGAAGCCCCGGCGTTTACGCATGTCACCCAGACACACTACGGAAGCGCAGTTAGTGTCCTGGGTACAATTTGAGCAAGTAAGAATGCCGATGCGTGACATAAATGCAGTCCCTGGTTTTCAATTATTAGCTTTATTTTAGTTGAGTATCCGTAACCAGCTTCTCTTTGCGAGGAAATTCTTTTTCGAAAATTTCCAGTTCATCTTCTTCTATTTCAAAGACCTCATCTGCATAGAACTTGCCTGAAATACCATTCAGGCCGCCATCCAAAAGTTCTAATGCCATAAATTCCTCAAAATTATCCCCCGAAGATGTTTGAATCCCATATTCTTTAGCGTTTATAAAGCCAAAGCGATGATAATAATTCTGGTTTCCAAAAAGAATTATGGCTTTATATCGCAACTGTTTTGCCTTTTCGATAGAATAATTCATTAAGAAAGAACCAATCCCTTGTCCTTGATAGGATGGTAATACTCCTATAGGTCCCAAGCATAAAACTTCAAATTCATGATCTTTATCATTAATTACTTTTGCTTTTGAATAAATTATATTACCGACAATTTTATCATCATCATGTGCAACAAAACTCAATTCTTTCACAAATGCAGGTACCTTCCTTATTTTATGAACAAGTAGATGTTCAACGCATCCTGGCTTGTAGAGATTCCAAAAGGCTTCTCTGGTCATATATTCGACAGTTCTATAATCATTTTCTTCTTCTATTCTAATCGATATGTTCATCTTATTGCTCTCCTCGTATCCTGCCTGAGCAGGCCACCTGCCCCCCCGACATTATTTTGGTTCGTGGCGGGCAAGGCCCGCCCTAGGTTTCTTAATTCAACCAAACACGGCGTGAGAGGCACCCTACGCGGCTTACTGCTGTCTGCTTTTCATGGCTTCAAAGGAAGCCTTGGCCTCAGGGGAGAACTCGTGAAAGCGGCTAAGTTGTTCACATTGAGGTTGATCGCAAAAGGCACAGTTTTCCAGGCCCTTTTCCCTGCAACAGCGTCTGATCTCACATACCTGACAATAGCCAATTTTCTTGCCTCCGGCACTCAGACAGCCGTCGCAATTGATCTCTTCCTTAGACAAATTAAGCCCAAATTTTTGGGCGTACAAGGCCGCGGTCTTTTCCCTGGCATCGTCATCGTCGTTTTGCGTGGCTATAAACGTAGGGCAATTGGAGCAGACCAGCCCGCAATAGGCTATCATTTTAGACATAAAATATTTTACCTGTTAGTTTTGCCAGGAGGCATTACCCGCCCTCCACCGATGCAAACTGCCTATTTTTGCCTTTCACAGAAAACCAAAAACAGTCTTCTACAGGCTCATGGGCATGATGATGCTGAAGTAGTGGGGATCCGTCTGGTCCACCAGGCGGCAGGGCCGGTCTTTTTCGTTCATCTCCAGGATGACCATGTCGCTGGTCATGGCGTTCAAGGGCTCCAGGAAATACCGGGCGTTAAAGCCGATCTCCATGGGCAGCCCTTCGGCCTCGCCCTGCTCCATGAACAGGCCCACCACTTCCCGGCCTTCGCCGACTTCCGGGTTGTTGAAGGTGACTTCCACGTGGTCCGGCATCAGCTTCAGGATCACGCCTTTGAAGCGTTCGGTGGACAGAAGCGAGATGCGCCGGATGGTATCGAAGAACTGCCGGCGGTTGATGGCGAAGCGATAGGCGAAGCTCTCCGGGATGATGCGGCGGTAGTCGGGGAATTTCTTGTCGAGCAAAAGACGGATGAAGAGGTAGCGGTCATCGGCCTTCAGCGCCAGGCTCTGCTTGCCCAACCCCAGGGAGACGTGCTCTTCTTCGGCCAGGAAGCGGATGACCTCAGCCATGCCTTTGCGCGGAATGAGGATGCCCTTCTCGATGGAGAACCCCCCGGATTCCGGCAGGGCCCGTTCGATGAGGGTGAGGCGGTGGCCGTCAGTGGAGATCAGGCGCAGCCAGTAATCCTCTTCCGGCTCGGCCCCTTCCTCCAGGGGCTGCTCGGTGATCGGCTGATGGCGGGGAATGCCCACCCGCTCCCAGAAAATGCTGGAGAGGTGGTATTGCAGGTCGTCGGCGGATACCGAAAAGATGGTTTTTTCGATCATCTCCTTGACCATGCCGGACTCCACCTTGACCAGCTCCTGGTCGGTAATTTCCGGTACCGGCGGGAACTGGTCCGCGGGCAGGCCGTGGAGCTGATACCGGGCATCGCCCATCTGGATCTTCAGGTTGGAATTATCCGTGCCGATGAGATCCAGGGTGTCGCCGGGCAGTTCCTTGATCAGGTTAAAGAGATAATGGGCCTGGACGGTGAGGGCCCCGTGTTCTTCCACTTCGGCGGGATAAAAGCCCCGGAAGCTCACCTCCAGGTCGGTGGCGGAAATGACCACCCGGTTCTCATCGGTCTGCAGGAGAAAATTGGCCAAGCTGGGCATGGTCCCCCGGCGATCCACCACCCCCAGGGTCCGTCCGACTCCCTTCAACAAGGTTTCCCGATCGATCTTCACATGCATAAGCCTTTTCTCCTAGAAGATTAGAAAATTAATCGAATTAATAAGGAGCCAGCGCTTTGTTGATAAGGCAGATAATTGGCTGTTTTTATTCATAAGGTTATCGACAGAGAATCTTTCCTATCTGGCCTGTGAAGCCGGGTTATGCGCCAGCGGACCAGAGCCCTCCGCCGGGGGTGTCGAAATGTGGTTGCCTGAGACAGCTAGGCCGATAAATCATGTTCAAGGAGTCGTATTCCGTTCCCAAGTTCAACTTGGGAACCAGAATAAACCTACTTACACACCGCGCCCTGGCTGCCGGAGCTCACCAGGCGGCTGTAGCGGGCGGCATAGCCGTGTTTGATCTTGGGTTCCGGAGGCTGCCAGGCGGCCCGGCGTTGGGCCAGTTCGGCCTCGTCCACCAACAGGGTCAGGGTCTTGGCGGGGATATCGATCTTGATAAGGTCACCCTCTTGCACCAGGGCGATGGGTCCGCCCTCCGCGGCTTCCGGCGAGATGTGGCCGATGGCCGCGCCTCTCGTGCCGCCGCTGAAGCGGCCGTCGGTCAAGAGCGCCACCTCCTTATCCAGGTCCATACCGGCAATGGCCGAGGTAGGGGTGAGCATCTCCCGCATACCGGGCCCGCCCTTGGGACCTTCGTAGCGGATGACCACGATGTCGCCGGGTTTGATCCGGCCGCCCAGGATGGCTTGGGTGGCGGCTTCTTCGGAGTCGAAGACCCGGGCGCTGCCCTCGTTCACCAGCATCTTTTCATCCACTGCGGACTGCTTCACGACGCCACCGTCGGGGGCCAGGTTGCCCTTGAGGATGGCGATGCCGCCCTGGGCATGGTAGGGGTTGGACAGGGGCCGGATGACGTCGTCGTCCAGCACTGTCACGTGGGCCAGGTTGTCGGCCACGGTGTGGCCGGTGGCGGACAAGGGGGCGCCGGACACCAGGCCGCCCTCCAGCAGGGTCTTCATCACCGCGGGGACGCCGCCGGCCCGGTCCAGGTCCTCCAGGTGATGGCGGCCGCCCGGGCTCATGGAGCACAGGTGCGGGGTGCGGCTGGAGATTTTATTGAAAAAATCCAGGGACAGGTCGATGTCGGCCTCCCGGGCGATGGCCGGCACGTGCAGCACGGTGTTGGTGGAGCAGCCCAGGGCCATATCCACCGCCATGGCGTTGATGAAGGCCTCCAGCGTAGCGATGTCCCGGGGCAGGATTTGACGGTTCACCATGTCCATGATCTTGAAGCCGGCTTCCTTGGCCAGGCGGAAGCGGGCGGCGTGAACTGCGGGGATGGTGCCGTTGCCGGGCAGGGCCAGGCCCAAAGCCTCGCTCAGGCAGTTCATCGAATTGGCCGTGAACATGCCGGCGCAGGAGCCGCAGCCAGGGCAGGCGCACTCGGCCAGCTCCTTGAGCTCGTCTTCGCAGATTTTGCCGGCTTTCACCGCGCCCACGCCTTCAAAGACCGTGATCAGGTCCACTTCCTGGCCTTTGAAGCGGCCGGCCAGCATGGGCCCGCCGGAAATCAGGATGGCCGGGATGTTGAGGCGCAAGGCCCCCATGAGCATGCCGGGGACGATCTTGTCGCAGTTGGCCACCAGCACCAGGCCGTCCACGGGATGGGCCATGGCCATGGTTTCGATGGAGTCGGCGATGAGCTCCCGGGACGGCAGGGAATATTTCATGCCGCCGTGGTGCATGGCCAGGCCGTCGCAGACGCCGATGACCCCGAACTCCAGGGGGGTGCCGCCGGCGAGGCGCACCCCGGCCTTGGCCGCCTGGGTAATCTGATTCAGATGCAGGTGGCCGGGAATGAATTCGTTGAAGGAGTTGGCCACCCCGATAATGGGCTGGTCGATCTCCCGGTCGGTCAGGCCCATGGCCTTGAGAAGGGACCGGTGGGGGTATTTTTCCAGACCCATTTTCATCAAGTTGCTACGCATGAAACCGCTCCTTTAAGATGATTCGGAAGACTCGGGCTCGGAGTGAGGCTCTGCGGCCCTGGGGGGCTCCGGCGTTTCTCTCGGGGGCTCGACCTCCGGCTGAGGTTCCGGCCCTCCCGCTAAGGGCTCGGCCCCCTCCGAAGATTCAGTCGCGGCGGCCTTGGACGCCGCGGGGCGGCGAGGCCCTCGCCGGCGTCTGGGTGCCGCAGTGCGCCGGGGTTTGGCTGCGGCTTTGGTTTCCGGTTCAGCTTCGGGAACCGGTTCAGCTTCGACCACCGAGGCTTCGGGTTTGGGTTCCGCCGCTTCCTGGGGTTCGGCCCCCTCGGGTTTGGCCGCAGCCGGACGGCGCGGGCCTCGCCGTCGGGAAGAAGGGCGCCGGGGCTTGGCTTCGGCCCCGGGCTTGGCTTCAGGGGCCGGCTTGGCCTCGGGCGCCGCTTCGGCCGCTGGTTTGACTTCGGCGACCGCTTTAGCCTCAGGCGCTTCCCGTTTGAGATATTCCACCTGGATGTCTTCAGGCCCCAGGCCTTCTTTGGCGGTCACTACGATCTTGAGATTGAACTCTTCCTCCAGGGTAGAGATATCCCGGCGCTTCTGGTTGAGCAGGAAGTTGCTCACCTCCAGAGGCGCCAGCACCCGGACCTCCTGGATGGGGTTTTGCACCACCTGGGTGCTGATTTCCCGCAGCAGACCCAGGCTCAGGATATCCACTTTTTTGATGCGGCCCCGGCCCTGGCAGGTAGGACAGACGCTATAGGCGCCGATCTCGGCGGTAGGCCTGAGCCGTTGGCGGGAGAGTTCCAGCAGCCCGAACTTGGACAGATGCCCCACGGTAACCCGGGCCTTGTCCTTCTTCAGGCTCTGTTTCAGGGTCTGCTCCACTTCCTTCTGGTGCTTCTTGTCCTTCATGTCGATGAAGTCAATCACCACCAGGCCGCCCAGGTCCCTCAGGCGGAGCTGCCGGGCCACTTCCTCGGCGGCCTCCAGGTTGGTCTTCAAGGCGGTGTCTTCCAGCTCTTTCTGGCTGGTGCAGCGCCCGGAGTTGACGTCGATGGAGACCAGCGCCTCGGTGGGGTTGATGACGATGGAGCCGCCGGATTTCAAGGGCACGCGTTCGGAATAGATACGGTCAAGCTGGTCTTCCAACTGGTAGCGGGTGAAGATGGGCAGCTTGTCCTTATAGAGCTTCAAGGCTTGGACGTGCCGGGGGGCCATTTCCAGGATAAAGGTGCGCAGCGTCTGGTAAACGTCTTTGTTGTCCACCAGGATGGTGTTGATATCCGGGGAAAAATAATCCCGCACGGTCCGGGTGATGAGGTCCAGGTCCCGATGCAAAAGGCAGGGAGCGGCCTGGGCCGCGGCGGCTTCTTTGATATTTTCCCAGAGCTTCAGGAGATACTTCATATCCTTGGACAGGTCCTGGGTTTTGCTGGTTTCACCGGCCGTGCGGATAATCAGGCCCATCTCCGGAGGCAGCCCTAATTTCTGGGTCAGGTCTTTGAGGCGCTGGCGCTCCTCCTCTTTTTCGATCTTGCGGGACACCCCCAGGTGGCTCTGTTTGGGCAAGAGCACCAGGCGGCGCCCGGGGAGGGAAATGTAGGTGCTGAGATAGGCGCCTTTGGTGGCGGACTCCTCTTTGTAGACCTGGACGATGAGTTCCTGGCCTTTGCGCAGCACCCGCTGAATCTTGGTTTTGGCCCGGCTCTGGGGCGTTTCCAGGAAATAGTCGGGATGCACTTCGGGCAAGGGCAAAAAGCCGTGGCGCTCGCCGCCATAATTGACGAACGCGGCCTGCAGACCGGGCTCGATATTGACCACGATGCCTTTATAGATATTGGCTTTGGTGGGTTCCCGGGAGGCGGACTCCGTGGCCAGGTCTTCCAGGTGGCCTTCTTCGACGATGGCGACCCGAAATTCCTCCGGGTCGGCGGCATTGACATACATCTTCCGGGGAGGACTCATAAGCACCCCTGGCGACACCGTTGGGCGAATTCTTTAAAGCCGGGCTGCCGGTCCTGGGCGCAGAGACGATTGATGGCCAGGGGCAGAGCCGCGGGACTCTTTAAATTGCGGATGGGGCGCATCTCCTGGCGGCGAAAAAACGCGGTCTTCACCAGGAAATTGATGTCGCCCTGCACCGGCTGAAAATAGAGAAAACCGTCTTTGACGGCTATGGGCATGGGCAAACCTTGTTCTCCAATCCGGCCCCAGCAGACGCCGGGACTGGGATAGTGATTGAAATTACGATTTAAATACGTGATATCCTGGTTGCTGATGTCCCCCAGTTGAAAGCTTTCGATCATCACATCCCGCTCTAATTCGGCATCCCAGGCGAGCATGCCGCCTTTCTGGGGTTTGGCGGGATTATTGGCCATTACTTCCATGACCATATTATAGCCCTGGTCCCCGAGCTGCAGAGCCAACCCCAGGCCGTGGAAATCCAGGGAACTGGTCAGATAGTCCAGGTCTTCGATATTATACGATATTTTATCGGCAAAACCCTGCAGCCAGTCGGCGACCTCTCGCCCTGACCGAAATGTCTTTTCCCAGGGGTGGCCTCCGGTCAGGGTGAAAAGCTGGTAGTTCAGGGTCTGCTGCATCACCATCTGGCCGTGGTTGTGGAGGCGGGCGGGGCTGTTGACATCATAGAAAAAACGGCCGTGCTTGAGGTTGAGCCCGTGGAAGCTCTCCTGCACCATGAAATAGACCTGGGAGGGCTTAAAGCCGTAAAAATGCCACTGGTAGAAATCCTTCTCGATGTGGGCCAGCATCTCCCGGCCGATGATAATCAGCAAATGCTGACGCGCCAGCACCTCCCGGGGCGACTCCCCCAACTCCCGGGCCAGGTTTTCGAGGTCAAAGGCCATTTGGAGCATGTGGCGGCTGCCCAGGGTGATGGGGAGAAGTTCGTGGGGGGGGCACTCCAGTTGCGCGGCCACGTCTTCCGGGGACCACAACCGGCCGGACTCCTGGCTCATGAGGTGGGCGGTGCGCGCCACCGTGATCTCCTGGGGGATATCGAGGAAATACTTGGAGCCCAGCATCAGGCGGGTGCCCTCGCCCGCGGCGGCATGTTCGAAGAGAACCTCGCCCCGGGCTATGGCGGCCCGGGCCCGGGTTTGACGGTCGGAGTCCCCGTCGTTTTCCTTCAGGATCAGGATCTGCCGGGGCTCTTCCAGGCGGGCCAGGCGGGGGTAGCGGTTGAGGTCCTTTTCCCGGGCGCCAATGTCGGTGATCGAGGAGAAGCGGTGCAATTTCTCTTGGGCCAGGGCGACGCAGGCGCTGATATAAGGTTCGAGGGTGCCGAGTTCGGTTGCAGCTTTGGATGCTTGGGGCATGAAAGGCCTGTAATATTGAGAAGTTAAAACAAATAATTATCACGGCGACCAGATAATGTCAAGGAACATTACAGGCAGGAAGGGGCTAAACCAGGCGGGGTTGGGGAGAAAAGAACCTGTAAATAAAACTATATCTAACTGAAATTAAACCATAATGGGACCGGCCTATAGTTGGACTACGACCGTCCAGAGTTGGTGGCACAGCCTTTCCAGGCTGTGCCGAATATCCCACACAGGTCCTGTACAGGCTGGAAAGCCTGTACCACCGAGCCCTCCCCGCAGTGTCAGATTTTATCGCGATACACCAGGACCGGCCGGGTGGTGAGGCGCACCAGGTTGAGGGCCTCGTCGCTGAGCATCTTCAGATATTTGGGGCGCTTGTGGCCGTAAGCCCCCAGGACCAGCAGGTCGTAGCGTTCAATGGCCACCGCCTTGAGGATTTCGTCCACAAAGTCGCCCTGAGCCATCTTTTTAATGGGGGTGAAGCCGTAATCCCGCAGGGTTTCCTCCCCGGTGAGCAGGCAGGCGTCGGCGAACTCCGGGGTTTCGCCCAACTCGGTTTCCTGGACGTGGAGGATGGTGATCTCCGGCTTTTTCTTGGCAAAGAGCGGCGCAATGAACTCCAGGGCGCCCTGGTCGCACTGGGACCCCCGGTAAGCCACCAGGATTTTTTGGATGGGCCGGAAATTGCGCATAATGAGCACGGGTTGCAGGGCATGGTGGAGAATCTTGGCGTGCACCGCGCCCAGGAAGAAGCCCCGGAGGGAGGAGCGGCCCTGAGAGCCCAACACGATCAGGTCGTACATGCCTTCATTGGCGGTGTTGAGGATCTCGTCCGCGGGGTCGCCCACGGCCACCAGGGGGGAGCAGGGGACCTTGCCGCCCAGGCAGATCTCACAGGCCTCGAAAATTTCCTCCACGGTCTTTTCCGCTTCGGCTTCGATGGACTTTTCTATGTCCTTCCGGGTAGTGAAGGGGGCATAAGAAGTTTCCGCCACTGATTCTATGAGGTCGGGTTGGACGTAAAGGGCGTCCACGTCGGCGTCGAAATGTTCCAAAAGATGGCAACAATAGCGCAGCGCCTGCTGCGACTCTTCACTCTTATCCACGGCGACCAGAATTTTCATCATCTCACCTCTCAAGGTATGGAGCGTCCGAAACGGCAGGGGCTTTCCGGCTTAGCGCATCACTAACACCGAAGTCTGGCATTTGCTCACAAAGCGGCCGGCCCAATCCCGGGGATAGAACCGGTCCAGCAAGGATTTTTTGCCCATCCAGAGAGCCAGGAGATCCTGCTGCAATTCCTTATCGATGAAGTTCTCAAATTCGGCGATCTCCGTCAAGCGGGTAGTCACTTTGATCTGGCGGTCCTCATAGTAATCGCCGATCTCGATGAGCCGCCGGTAGACGTCCTTTTTCATGGAGCCTTCCTGGGACAGGCCGATCAACTCCAGTTGGGAGCCGTGTAGGGTGGCCATCTGGTTGATCATTTCGAGGGAGTCCTGGCTGATGTAGCTCTGGTCCAGGCAGGCCAGGATGCGGTTGAAGGGTTGCTCTTCTTTGACCAACAGGACGGAACAGTCGGCCTCGTTTACCACGCGCTGGGGCAGCGGCGCGGCGTCTTGCCAGACGCACTGTTTGCCCTTGGTGCAACCGAGCACGATCAGGTCGCTCTCTTCGGACTGGGCCTCGGCCAGGATCTCCTGGGCCACGCCGCCGAGGCGGAGGCGCACCTTGACGTCCTTTTTGGCCCCGCGGTTGACCAGGAGCTCTTCCCAGCGGCCGCCGCCCAAGGGAATCCACTCATAGCGCGGCGTCCCCAGGCTATAGGGCGAGCCCTCGCCGCCGGCGGCCGCTAGAAAGGTTTCACGGTAGCCGTGTAGGGCCTGGGCCAGGATATGGTCTTCGCCCATCTGGGCGGCGTCTTCGGGGGTGGCTACGGCCATGAGGGTCACATCGGCCCAGGTGTTCATGGCCAGCCTGACGGCTTCATTGAGAGCATAGGAGCTGTAAGGATATTCATCTCCGGCGAATAGAATCTTCATGGTTCTTCCCCTCCGAGGCGAGAAATTCAAGGTTCAAAGTTCAAGGTTTAGGGGCAGCCGCAGCCTTGAGGATAATCACCGGCTGGGGGGGGCACGGGCTTATGCCGTGCTTAATCCCCCAAAGCCTTCTTGACCGATTTCTTCAATTCCTCGATCTTCACCGGCTTCGGGAAAAAGTCGTAGATGCGCTCCCGGATGGCCTCGATGGTGGCGTCCAGGGTGGCGTAGGCCGTCAGCATAATCACCCGGGTGGTCGGGTAGAGCCGGTTCACTTCCTTGAGAATATCCATGCCGCTGACATTTTCCATTTTCAGATCGGTAATCACCAGATCGAACCGGGCATTCTTGATCCTTTGCAGGGCCAATTCACTGTCCGTAAAGGTCTCCACTTCGTAGCCTTCGGCTTCGAGAATCTTTTTCGCCATGTCGCAGACAATCTTTTCATCATCGATCACCATAATTTTCTTGGCCATGGTTATTCCCCTTTATCCTTGCCCTTGGCTGGTAGCTTAATCGTGAACGTGGTGCCCTGGCCTTCTTCGCTCTCCACCGTGATTTCCCCATGATGCTGCTGGATGATGCCATAACTCACGGACAGTCCCAGGCCGGTGCCTTTGGTGCTCTTGGTGGTAAAAAAGGGATCAAAAATGTTCGGCAGAATCTCCTTTTTGATGCCGGTGCCTGTATCTCTGACGGTGAGGACCACCATATCGCGGTCCTGGTCGTAAGAGGCGTCAATGAAGAGCTCGCCGCCGTGGTCCATCGCCTGAATGGCATTGACGAACAGGTTGACCAGAACCTGCTGGATCTGGGGGGCGTCCACCGAGACGAGCGGCACAGGGTCGGCGATGGTGACGTAATGCTTGACCTTGGAGATTTTTAACTGGTTGGCCACCAGGCCGAGGCTGCGTTGCACAATATCGCCGATCTGGAAATCCTGCAATTCCTGTTTCTTCTGTCGGGAGAAATCCAGAAGATTTTCTACGATCTTCTTAATGCGTTCGCTCTGGGTGTAGATATCTCCCATGTAATTTTTCTTATCGTCATCGCCCAGCAAATCATAGAGGCTCAGGTAAGTCTGGGCGATCAAGGAGATATTGTTCAAGGGATTCCCCAACTCATGGGCCACCCCGGAGATCAGGACGCCCAGGGAGGCCAGTTTGCCCGACTGCAGCAGCTCCTGCTCCCGCTTTTCCAGTTCCCGGGCCATATCCCCGATGGCCCTGACGGCAATCTGGATCTCGTTATGGGGAGCGATGGTCTGGGTGGTCACTTCCTGGAACCGGCCGGCGGACACCATCCTGATCATGTCTTCCATGAGGTTGATTTCCTGAATGATGAAGCGGAAAAAATACCGCCAGAGCAGGACCTGGACGACGAAAATGACCGCCAGAGAAACGATGAGCATAATGAGGATGAAGCTGACGATATCATTAACATTTTTTCGTTCCCTGGTGAGCAGCGACCCGGACAGGGCCGTCAGCTCATGCCCCAATTTTCGGATTTCCTCCTCCGCATGGGGGGAGATTTGATTGGTCATGACGCCTTGCCTGACCAATTCCAGGTAGCGCTTGAGATTATCGAGGAGGCTATCGTACTGTTCCGTGCCCAGGCCGCGAAACCCGGAAACCAGGTAGGGCCGGGAAGACTGCAGGGCGCTGTAACGTTCCTCGCCGGTTTGGATCAACTCGTTGAGCGACCCCAGGTCCTTATAGAGAAAGTAATTCTTTTCAGCCTTGCGCATCTCCAACAGGGAAATATTTAAGTCGTCGATGACCTCGATGGCCTGCAATTTGGTCAGCACCGCTTTCACCGATAGATAGCCGAACCCGCAGATCAAGCAGATAACCACGGCCTGAATCAGGGCGGCAATGATAATCCTTCTGCGGATGGTCATATCTATCAAGAACCGCGGCCTCCGAGCCGATTAGGTGAACGAACCGAATTTATGCGACTGGATGGACTCCTCGATGCGCTGGTCCACGGCTTCCGGGGCCAGCTCCTTCTCCAGGCGCGGCATCATCTTGCGTTCCACCCGGTAGGATTTCAGGAAGAGTTTGATGGCCATGGCGATGCTGAGCACCCCCACCGTGGTGATGATCGCGTCGATGCCCGACCAGGGACCCACGCCGAAGAGCCGGGTGAAAAAAGTGCCCAGCGCGATGAAGCCCAGGCCGGTGCGCAGGTAGGAGAGTTCCGTGCGCTGTTTGGCCAGCAGGGTGCGGTATTGGGACAGATTGGTCCGGGATTGGGCCAGGCCGGTGCGGGCGCCGCTCATGCGGGTGCGGAGCTCGGCCAGTTTGTTGCGCATTTCCGCCCATTCGGTGCGGGACTGGGACCAGTTGGTCCGGGACTCGGCCCATTCCGTGCGCTTCTGCGCCAGAGTGGTGCGGTCTGCGGCCAGATTGGTCCGAGTCGTCGAAAACCCGGTGCGTTTTTCGGCCAGGTCCGTGCGGCCTTGGGCCAGTTCGGTGCGCTTATTGGCCAGATTAGTCCGGCCCTCGGCCAATTCAGTTCTTTTGTTGGCAAGATCGGTGCGGCCTTCGGCTAACCCGGTGCGCTTCCCCGCTAGTTCCGTGCGCTTGTGCGCCAGGGCGGTCCGTTCCTCGGCCAGCTTCGTGCGGAACTGGGCTAAGGCGGTGCGGTCCTCCGCCAGGTGTTCCCGGCGGTCGGCCCATTCCTCCATGGCCTTGATGAGCTCTTCGCCCTGAAGAGAAGAGACGGTTTTTTCAGTATCCTCAGACATGTTGAATCCTTAATGACTTAGCACTTGGGTGCGAAAATCCGCGCCACTCCTGGCCAACCTGCTTCTAGATAAAGTCCCCCATGGAAAAAAGGGGAATTAGGGGTTTTCACCTGGTGAGATAAATTTCCCTAACCCCCCTTAAAAAAGGCGGGGAACCCGGACGTCGTCCTCAATACAGCACCAGCATGAGGGGATTTTTCACCTGGGCCAGCCACTGGAGGCGGAGATCGTCTTTTTTTATCGTCCGCTCCAGGGCGACGGCCACCAGGCTATAGTCCTTCAGCAGGGCCGGGGCCGGCCCCCCGGACGACCAGTCGGCCACTTCCTGCAATTGCATGGTGCACCCCGCGGCCTCCATGGTCCCCAGGACCTTCCGGGCCTCCTCCGCCAGGGCGTCGCCGGGACCGCCATAGCCCTCCCGGGGGGGCAGGGCCAGGTGCAGCGGAATGGGGCAGCCGGCCCAGAGTTTCTGGAGGGCGGGCAGCACCGCCCGGGCGCCGGCCAGGTCGGGACACACCACCAGGGCCTGGTGGATTTTCCGCAAGACCCGCAGCCAGATGAGCGGGCTCGCCAGCTTCTGGTAGAACTTGGAGTGCAGGCGGCGGTGGATGCTCCCCGGATTAAAGGGATAGGGCGCGCCTTCCACGTACAAATCGAAGTTCTCCTGATCCACGATCTTGAGCAGTTCGTATTCCCGATCCCCATAGATCACCAGGGGTTCTCGCAGCAGTGGGCAGGATTCCTGCTCGGAGGCCAGCATCTCGTGGATCTCCTCTTTGCCCATCGCGACGATTTCCCGTTCCCAGGTATGCCGGACCCACCCCGTGCCCGTGGCCGGCACTTCCGGCGGCGGCGCCTTGACATAGACGGGAAAAAGCTCCATGGGGATCAGGTTGCCCAGATCACAGGCATAGCGGATGGCCATGCTGGAGGCCAGGTCCACTTCGATGGCTACCAGGGTTTTAAGCATAGGTAATTCCCCCTTACTCGGTTGGTGTATGACCGGAGGGCGCGAGGCTCAGGCGCCGGGCCCTCGATGTGTCTCGTAAAATCTCTTCCCTAGGCCGCGCCGCCGCGCAGCTTGGCCGCGGCCCGGGTGACCACTTCCTGAATCTCGCTCAATTTAAAGGGCTTGGCGATGAAATCGAACACGCCCTTCTGGAAGGACTGCTTGGCGGTTTCCATGGTGGCGAAGCCGGTGATGACAATCACTTCGCTCTTGGGGTGCAGCTTCTTGGCTTCCTCCAGAAAGCGCATGCCGTCGATCTCTTTCATTTTGAGATCGGTGATGATGATGTCATAAGCAGTCTGTTGGATCTGATGCATGGCTTCGACGCTTTGGGTGAAGGTATCCACTTCGAACCCCAGCTTTTCCAGGGCCGGCTGCAAGCGCTTGCACACGATGGGTTCGTCGTCCAGCACCAATATCCTGAGCTTATTTTCCGACATAACTTCCTCCTTCCGGGGGCTTCTCCCTTAACTGGGAGTTTTGGTAAAAGAAAGCCTCCACAAATTCCGGGACGTCTTCATCGCTGCGCAACTGAATATCCAGCTGGCGGGTGAATCCGATCAACCGGCCCAGGATCTGGAGGCGCTGCTCCATGTCTTCCCGGGGCAGGTGGAGCACCTTGGCCACCACCAGGTCCCCTTTGGTGTCCACTTTAAAGTGGTATTGGGAGAGAATCTTCTCCAGCAGTTGGGCCCGCCGGGACCGCCGGGTGAGGTCGGTCACCCCGCCCACAAAGCGGAAATAGATGTGATTCCGGGAGGCTTCGGACTCGAGGCGGGCGTCCACCAGGTTAAAGTGGTAGCCCAGCCTCAGGTGCAGATTCATATAGGTTTCGCTGATCACCGCCAGGTTGAAGCCGGACAGGGTGGTGGCGCCAGGGGTTTCGGCCCAGGTCTTGGTGAGGCTGGACATCATGCCCTGGAAATCCACCGGCACGGGTTCGGTGCTCCAGACCCCGGGGCCGGACAGGCCCTCCCACAGGGCCTGCATGGGCAGAGAGCGGATGTGCTCCGGCAGGAGCTTGGTCCCCGTGGCTTCGGGCGCGATGCCGCCGCCCAGGTCCAAGACTTTCAGCCCCAGGGGGATATCGGAGACCAGGGTGAAAATCCTGACCCCCTTGAAGCGTTTCACGAAGCGCGGCAGGTCCATCAATTCTTCCACGGCCTTTTCGTGGATGAACCGGATGACATCGTGGACCGAGGTGCAGCCGTCGGCGGTAAAATTCGGGTCCGCGGGATCGATCAAATGGAGGGGGGCGATGCGGGCCAGGATGCGCCGGAGCAGCCGGAATTCCGGGGCGTCCTCGAAGGCCAGGGACTGCACCAGTTCATACTGGAGCAGTTCTTTCACCCTCCCGGCATAGATGGTCCGCTGTTTGGTGTCCACGGTGACCTGCATGCCTTCGGGAAGAATCTCCGTCGCCCGCTCCACCCCTACCAGGGTGGGCACCCGGAACTCCCGGGCGATGGTGGCCAGGTGTCCCGCCGCGGAGCCCCGCTCGCTGACGATGGCCGCGGCCTTGGGCACAATGCGGGCCAGCCACGGGGCCGTATATTTGGTGACCAGGACGGCTTCCTCGGGAAAATGCTCCAGGTCGGCGTCGGTGGTAACCTGGGCCACCACCCCCGACCCCACCCCGGCATGGGCCACCACCCCGACATCCTGGAACAGGACGGGGTATTGGGCGCAGGTCTCGCAAATATCCTGGCGCAAGGGCACCTGGGGCTTGGGGATCTGGAGGGCCCGGGATTGCAGGACCCAACAGTTCCCGGCCTGATCTAGGGCCCATTCGATCTCCTGGGGGCGCTTGAAATAGCGCTCCAGGGTCAGGGCCCAGCGGGCCAGGGTTTTCAGGGCGGTCTCCGATAAGGTTTCCCGGCTCTGATCCTCGGGCGGCACCGGGGCTTCTTCTTCGCCGCCGCCGGCCAGGGCCCGGACCAGTTGTTCTTTCCGGGCGATCTCCTGCACCCGGATGTGGTGCTGATGATCCCGCTCCACCACGTAGCGGTCCGCGGGGCCGCGGGCCTCCACCACGGTGCGCCCCAGCCCCCAGGAGGCGAACAGCACCATGCAGTCGGCTTCTGCGCCGCTGACGTCCATGGTGTGCACCATGCCGCTGACCCGGCTGGGGATCATCGCCTGACACAGCACCGCCATGGCCGCCTCCTCCCCCAGCATCCCCATCTGCCGCCGGTAGACCAGAGCCTCGGGAGAATAAAGGCTGGCCAGCACCTCCTTATAGGCCTTGTGGATGCCCCGGGGCTGGACCTGCAGCAGGCTCTCATGCAGGCCGGCAAAGGACAGCTCGCCATCCTCACCATAGGCGCTGCTGCGGACGGCCCAATCCTCGCCGCCCTTCTCGACCTGGCGCTTGATCTCCCCGGCCACTTCATGGGGGACCACCCCGGCCAGGATGCTGTACTGGATCTGGCGGGAGGCCTGGCGTTCGTCCTGTTCGCCCGCCACCCAGGCCTCCAACTGGGCGTGGATCCTTTCCTCCAGGCGGTTGTGTTCCAGGAAGAGACGATAGGCCCGGGTGGTAATGATAAAGCCGGCGGGCACCGGCAGGTGCAGGTTCTGGATGGCCACCGCCAGATGGCTGGCCTTGCCGCCGATGAGTTCGGGGCGGTCCGAGGGCGCCGCCTCCAGGGAGATCACCAGGGGCATCTCCTTGGACAGCACCAGCCGTCCCCGGAGTTCGGCCCCCAGGGGAATGAAGATGCGGTCGATGGCGGGGTACAGGTCCAGAAACCGGTTGGAGGTAATGAGATTCAACCCTTTCACCATGCGCAGGAGCAGCGTCTGAATCGCTTCGGTGGTGTCGATCAGATATTTGCGGTCAAAAATATACTCCCCGCCGGATTTCTCTCCCAGGTCGGCAATGAGCTCCATGACCCGCTGGTGGTCCTGCAGGAGCGCCTGGAAATGCTCAAAAATCTCGGGGAAAGCCACCAAATGCGGCTTGTGTCCGCTAATCCGGTTCCAGAGACGGTGGAGAGCTTGCCACATGGTTCTATTCCAGGATACCAGCTATCAGCAACAGCCTGGCGGACACGCCGGCCAAGCCGGGCCAGCCAAGCGGGGCACCGCACCCGATGCCCCCGCCGCTCCTGGCCCGGGTTGCCTCATTCAAGGAGAAAAACTTAATATAAACACGATGATCGCCCCAAGCAAACCTGCCGGACAAATAAACGCGGTCCTTAGTGCCCGCCCCCGCCCTTAAAGAGAAAGCCCATGGCAAAGCCCGTGACGATGGCGATGACCACCGCCACTATGCCATAGGTGAGCCCGTGCTGGTAGGCCAGGCTGGCCAGCATGGCCGGGAAGCCCACCAGGGCCACGGTCAGGTCGGCGCAGGCGTTATCCACCACCTTGCCGTCGGCGATCACCGACAGGCAGACCTTATAGGTGCCGGGCTTGGTGTTGGTGGGCAGGGGAAAGACGCCCGTGACCGTGCTTTCACCCCCGGCCGCGGCCTTCACCGTGAGGGTGCCGGGGCGGGAAGAGTAAATCTGCTCGCTTTCCTTGAGTTCGAGAAACTGCTTCAGGAATTCTGGGGTCTCCGCGGCCTCGATGCTGCCCGCAAAGGTAATGCGTTTCTCCAGAGCCTTATAGCCCCAGGTGGCCTCCGCCGGCGGCGCGGTGAGCAATTCTTTGCTCGTGCTCATGACCAGGTAGAGGGAGGGGGCGTCATGGATGGTGATTTCGCCCACGTTCATCCACAATCCGGCCCGCCGGCCCTTACGCATCAGGTGCTCGTCGGCGCTGGTGCCCATGACTTCGAGGACGACCTGGGCCCCCGCGGGCACCTGGCCGGTGACCGTCACGGTCTGTCCGCTAAAGAAGGTGCCGATCTGGACATTGTTAGGAGAGACCGTCAGGGCCGACACCGCGGCCTGAGCCGGCAGCCAGGCGGCCAGCAGCAAGCCCGCCGCCAGGAGCGCAATCTTGTAAGAGAAAGGTTTGAGGTACCGCATCTTAGTGCCCACCTTTAGGCGCCAGCAGGAGATGCGGCGGCAGCACCAGGCTCACCAGCATCTGCACCATCACTATCAAGACGATGGAGGCCAGGAGAATCTTGAGCTGATCGGCCTTGAGGCGCTTGCTGAGGCGCACCCCGAACTGGGCCCCCAGGGTCGAGCCCAGCAGCAGGATAATGGCCAGGACCATGTCCACCGTATGGTTGGAGACGGACTGCATGACGGTGACGTTGATGCAGGTGAAGAGGATTTGCAGGAGGCTGGTGCCCACCACCACGTGCATGGGCATGCGCAGCATATAGACCATCACCGGCACCATGATGAAGCCCCCGCCCACGCCCATGATGGCCGCCAGGATGCCCACGAAGACCCCCAGGATGAGGGGGAGCACCGGCGACAGGGTGACGCCCGATTTTTCGAATTTCATCTGGTAGGGCAGGGCCTGGATCATGCGGTTGTAGAGCGAGGCCTTGGCCGGGGCCGGCTCCACCCGGCGGGTTTCCACCGGCTTTTTCCGCATGCTCTGGAGGCTTTCCATGAACATGTAGAAGCCGATGACGCCCAGCATGACCACATAGGTGATCTTGATGACGAAGTCGGCATTGCCCATGGCCCGGAGCGCCTTGATGAACTGGACCCCCACCGTGCCTCCCAACACCCCGCCGATGATGAGGATGAACCCCATCTTGAAGTCCACGTTCCCCAGGCGGTAGTGGGCAATGGCCCCGGAGGTGGACGCCGCCACGATCTGGTTGGAGTCCGAGGCCGCGGCCACCGTGGACGGGATGCCCACCATGATCAGCAACGGCGTCATGAGAAAGCCGCCGCCCACGCCGAACAGCCCGGAAAGGAAGCCCACGGCGCCCCCCAGGCCAAAGAGAAGCAAGATATTGGTGCTGTTTCCTGCCAGTGGTAAATAAAGGTTCCAGAACATATGCCGCTCTCCCCTTAATTAGTGGCGTTAAAGATCCATGAGGCGGGTGACCTTCCCCTGGGCCCGGACCAGGAGGATTTCCCCGTCCACTTGCCGGTCCAGGCTTTTCAAGGCGGCCACGCAGCCGGGATAGGGTTCCCGGCGGAGGTCCTCGGGCCAGCCCAGGATAATAAACTGGAGGGAACTCTGGGCCCGGGCAAAGGCCAGGACCTCCTCGCAGAAGAGGCCGGCCGCGACAAAGATTTCCAGGTCCACTCCTTCCGGCTGGCAGCGCTCCCGGACCTTACCGAGCCACAGGCTCTGCTCGTCTTTGAGCCCGCTCAGAGACAGGTCGCCCGGGTCCCCGGGCCGGGGCGGCAGCACCGCCATGAGCACCAGGGACAACTTGAGGCGCGCCGCCAGTTGCACCGCGTAAGAGGCGGCCCGGGAATCCGGCGTATCCAGATCGATGGCTAAGAGCACCCGCTTTTTCATGTCAGGACACCTAGATGCAGCAACCGGGCCAACGGTGATTAAATAGGTAAATCAGACAGTTAGTTGATTTAGCCCCGGACAGCCTTGTTTCATAATGAAAAAGGCGGGAGAGCAGAAAGGCGGGAAAGATGCGAAGAATGAGAGGATCAAGAAAATTTCAATTTGAAACAAGATTGTGGGAAGGTACCATTTTGAAGAGGGGAGAGGTTCATCCTTGGAGCAGGCGGACCCGAAAATTTCTCATAAAGGTTCTTTTTTGATATATATCTTATGGTTAAATCATTGGAGATTAAAGAACTCACTGATAATGGCAAGCTGTACGTAATAAAGTCTGTTTTCTCTATTGATTGTGGTGGGTTAGATACTACTTTTCTCTCTCATTATTTTTTTGTTGTCAAGCGTTTTT
>JALNYP010000134.1 GCA_023229795.1 Syntrophobacterales bacterium | reverse complement strand
CCGAAATCGTCAATCAGTGCGAAGATTTCGGCATTCCCGTCATGGCCGTCACCGCCGTCGGCAAGGAGCTGGAGAAACGGGATGCCCGGTATCTGGCCCTGTGCTCCCGCATTGCCGCTGAGTTGGGGGCGCGGGTGGTAAAAACCTACTGGTGCAAAAATTTCGACAAAGTGGTAGCCGGCTGCCCGGTTCCCGTCGTCATGGCGGGAGGACCAAAGTGTGAAACGGAAAAGGAAGTATTTGATTTTGTTTACGACGGGATGCAAAACGGCGCGATCGGCCTCAACCTGGGCCGGAATGTCTGGCAGAACCCTCACCCCGTGGCCATGATGAGGGCGCTCCATGCCATCATCCACGAAGACCTCACGGCCAGGGAAGCGTGGGAGCTTTTCAACGACGTCAAGGCGGAAAAGAGCAGAAAAGCAAGAGCCGTCAAAGGGAAAAAATGATGCCGGCGGGGAGATAGTCCATGCGCGTAGCCATGTATTATCGGAATAATGACGTAAGGATTGAGGAGATGCCGGTACCCCGGATCGGCCCCGGGGAGATCCTCGTCAAGGTAATGGCCAGCGGGATCTGCGGCAGCGATATCATGGAATGGTACCGGATCAGGAAGGCGCCCCTGGTCCTGGGCCATGAAATCGCCGGGGTTGTCGCCGAGGTGGGAGAAGGGGTAACAAACTGTCGCCTCGGAGACCGGGTCTTTGTGTCCCACCATATCCCCTGCAATACCTGCCATTACTGCCTGCAAGGATACCACACCGCTTGCGAGACCCTCCACAGCACCAATTACGATCCCGGCGGCTTTGCCGAATATCTCCGGGTCCCCCGGCTTAATGTCGACCGGGGGGTTTTTCTCCTGCCCGCAGATGTTTCCTTCGCCGCCGGCGCCATGATCGAACCCTTGGCCTGCGTCATCCGGGGGCAGCGCCTGGCCCACCTGCAACCGGGACAAACGGTGTTGGTGCTGGGCAGCGGCATCTCCGGCATCCTTCATATCATGCTGGCCAAGGCCTCGGGGGCGGGAAGGATCATGGCCACGGATATCAACGCCTACCGGCGGGACCAGGCCCTGACCTTCGGCGCCGACGCCGTCAGTGACGCCCGGGAGGATATACCGGCCTGGGTGCGGAGCGTTAACGATCAGCGCCCTGCGGACCTCGTCATTGTCTGTACCGGCGCCCCCGCCGCTTTCGATCAGGCGCTGCAATCCGTGGACCGGGGGGGAACAATCCTTTGTTTCGCCACGACGGAGCCGGGAGTTAACCTGTCCGTGCCGCTCAATGATTTCTGGCGCAACGAGATCAAACTCATGCCTTCCTACGGCAACAGCCCCTACGATGCCATGGCGGCGATCAACCTGATCCGATTTAACCGCGTGCCCGTGGAAAAAATGATCTCCCACCGCCTACCCCTTGCGGAGGCCCAAAAGGGCTTCCAGCTTGTCGCTACGGGAACGGAAGCAACCAAGGTGATCCTTCTCCCCCAGGAACATGAATAACCCCTTCTCCCACTACTCCGCAAAACTCGTCCGGGCCGGTCTTGCCGAAGCGGAAACACCATTGTTGGGAACCGGGGAGGGATTACTCAGCTGGAATCGGGAAGATCCCTTGGCCGGTCTCTTAACTACGGTGGGCGAACGCCTGGGCCGCCGGGCCATCCTGTACTGTCAACTGGCGGAACCTTATCACACCATGCTTCTCCACTTGACGGAAACCGCCGCCGGCGGCGACGTCATTCATCCCCAGGATTTTGAAACCAGGATATTTCTCAAGGACCTCCCCATCCTGAAAGATCTTACCGAGGCCGGGCTCCTCGCCGCCCTGAAAGACCGCCGTTGCGTAGTCATCCCCGGCGGAGGCGTCATCGCCACAGCAAAAAAAGATATGGAAACGGCCTTTGTCATCTACAGCGCCGCCTGCTTCGCCGTCTTTGTCAAATTTTTTTCCGATCTTCTTAGGCAGCGGCAACACTCGGGGCCGTCTCGGCAAGGGCGAGCGGTCCTGGAAGCGATTATGGGTCGTCTCGACCCCGTTCCCCCGGTGGCGGCGGGTCCGACCTTGAGTTCCGGCCCCTGGGAAAACGAAGCAGACATCCGGGCGGCCATGGTGGCGGCAGGCAGCAGAACCGTCTCCGACCGCCTGGTGGACGCCAATTTCGGCAATATCTCCTACCGCCGGGGAGAAGATCTTTTCATCACCCGCAAGGGGAGCGCCCTGGACGCCCTTACAGACAAGATCATCCGCATCCCCCTGGCAGGACCGACAGATACAGACGCCATTGCCTCGACGGAGTTGCCGGCCCATCGGTTTATCGCCCTGTCGACGCCTTACCGCGCCGTCCTCCATGGGCACCCGAAATTCTCCGTCATCATGTCCATGGCCTGCGGGGAAGAAGATTGCCCGGACAAGGGCGGATGCCATCGTTTCTGCCCCCGGGAAAGATGGATACAGGACATCCCCGTCGTCTCCGGCGAGGCCGGGGCAGGCCCCTTCGGCCTCTGCAATACCGTACCTGCGGCCGTCCGGGACCACGGCGCCGCCATTGTTTACGGGCACGGCGTCTTCACGGCCGGGGCGCAGGACTTCAACGAGGCCTTACAGCGCCTGCGGCAAATCGAAAAAATCTGCCGGGATTTGTTTTTCCGGACGATCGGCTTTTGATAAATAATTATTTGGAGGTGCACCATGTTAAAGGATCTGGTTTTCCAAAACCGCAGTTACCGCCGTTTTGACGAGACAGCAACGATTTCCCAAGAGACCCTGAAAGAACTTGTGGACCTGGCCAGGCTTACGGCATCGGCGGCCAACCGGCAGCCGTTAAAGTACCTGCTGTCCTGGGAACCGCAGAAGAACGGCCTCATCTTCCCCCATTTAGCCTGGGCCGGCTATCTGAAGGACTGGCCCGGTCCCGCCGCGGGTGAGCGCCCTACCGCCTATATCGTCATGCTCGTCGATACGGAGATCAGCCCTGCCGCCGCCTATGACCTGGGCATTGCCGGCCAGACGATTCTCCTCGGGGCGACGGAAAAAGGGCTCGGAGGGTGCATGGTTGCATCGATTAAAAAAGAGGGCCTGAGGGAAAGCCTTGGTATTGCCGAACAGTATGATATCGTTATGGTTATTGCCCTGGGGAAACCCATAGAGAAAGTCTTTATTGAAGAGGTCAAGACAGGGGAAGAGATACGGTACTGGCGGGATCCCCAGGGGGGGCATCACGTCCCCAAGCGCAGCCTGGAAGATATCGTCATCGCCTGATCCTTACCGATATGGAACGGACCAAGCAGGAGATCACCGAGATCCTGGATGAACTGGCCCTCCTTTTGGAAATGAAGGGTGAAAATCCATTCAAATCGAGGGCATATGCAAATGCCGCCCGCAGTCTCGAGGCCCTGGATGAGGATCTGGACCTGGTTGTCCGGGAAGGCAGGCTGGCCACCATCAAAGGTGTAGGCGAGGCCATCAGCAAAAAAATCGAAGAACTGGCCGCGACGGGACAACTCAGATACTATCACGATCTCAAGGCCACCATTCCCGCTGGCCATTTTGAGATGCTTAAAATTCCGGGCCTGGGACCCAAGAAAATCCATATCCTTTATGAAAAACTGGGAATTCAAACCATCGGGGAGCTGGAATACGCCTGCCAGGAAAACCGCCTCCTCGATCTGCCGGGATTCGGCAGTAAAACCCAACAGAAGATCCTTGCCGGTATTGACGCCTTAAAGCACTACCGGGAGCGACGCCTCTACGCCGAAGTTATTGACGAAGCGATGGACCTCCGGAAGTTTCTGACCGATCAGCGGGGCGTCGTTGCCGCCGGCATTGCCGGATCGCTCCGCAGGGGCAACGAGGTCGTCAAGGATATTGACCTCCTGGCGGCCACGAACGATCATCTCCCCCTTGCCGACGCCTTTGCCTCCCTGCCTCAGGCGGCATCCGTCATTGCCAAGGGCGAGACCAAAGTAAGCGTGACGCTCCGCTCCGGGATCAACGCCGATCTCCGGATCGTATCCCCCTCCCAATACCCCTACGCCCTCCATCACTTCAGCGGTAGCCGGGAACACAATACGGCCCTGCGGGGGCGGGCAAAAAAGCTCGGTTTGAAGATGAATGAATACGGACTTTTCCGGGAAGAAGAGAACCTCTTGTGCCACAGCGAGGAGGATATCTTCGCCGCCCTGGACCTGCCCTATATCCCCCCGGAACTCAGGGAAAACATGGGGGAGATCGAGGCGGCCGCAGCGGGACAGCTTCCCCGGCTGGTGGAAACAGGGGATATGCGCGGCATCCTCCATATCCACACCCGGGCCAGTGACGGCGCCGATTCCCTGGAAACGCTGGTACGGGAAGCCAAGCGGCGGGGATACGACTAAATCGGCGTCAGCGACCACAGCCAGTCCGCCTATTACGCGGGGGGACTCTCGCCGG
>JALNYP010000058.1 GCA_023229795.1 Syntrophobacterales bacterium | reverse complement strand
GGCCGACTGCCACAGGAGGAAATTGCTCAGGCGGTATTCGCCGCTGGTGCGGATGACGAGGTCCGGGTCGGGCATATCTGCGGTATAGAGGTAGCGGGTGAACAGGGCGGCGTCGATGTCTTCGGGTTTGAGGCGTCCCGCGGCGATATCTTTGGCCAGGGTTTTAACCGCCTGGATGATTTCGCTGCGCCCGCCGTAGCTCAAGGCCAGGGTCAGGACCATGCGGTGGTCGGCGGCGGTGGCCGCGATGGTGGCCTCCAAGTCCCGCTGCACCCCTTCGGGGAGCTGCGACAGCGCGCCAATGGCCCGCAACGCGATCTGGTTTTCCTGCATCTCCGGGAGTTCCCGGTGCAGGTAACGCCGCAGCAGGGCCATGAGCACCCGAATCTCCAGCCCGGGGCGTTGCCAGTTTTCTTCGGAAAAGGCAAACAGGGTGAGATAAGAAATACCCAGCCGGCGGGCCAGGCGGGTCACGGCCCGGACCGACTCCACGCCGGCCACGTGGCCCCGCACCCGCATCAAGCCGCGGCGCTGGGCCCAACGGCCGTTGCCGTCCATGATGATGGCGACGTGCCGGGGCAGTTTCCCGGGATCCAGAGGCAGAAAAGGTTCAGTCAATGCTCGCCTCCGGCCCTTTAAAAGGACATGATCTCCTTTTCTTTTTCGGCTCCTTGACTTTCCGCTTTTCTAATATAGTCATCCGTGATCTTCTGGACCTCTTCCTGGCCCCGGTGGGCGTCATCTTCGGCGAGGAGCTTTTCTTTCTTCATCTCCTTGAAATCCTCGTTGGCCTCCCGCCGGACGTTGCGCAGGGCCACCTTGGCCTCTTCCTCCATCTTTTTCACCATCTTCACCAGGTCCTTGCGGCGTTCGGTGGTGAGGGCCGGGATGGGCAGGCGGATGATCTTGCCGTCGTTGGCGGGATTCAGCCCCAGATCGGATTTAAGGATGGCCTTCTCGATATCCGCCATCACGGACGTATCCCAGGGTTGGATGGTGAGCAGGCGGCTCTCAGGAGCCGCCAGTGAAGCCACCTGGGACAGAGGCATGCTGGTGCCGTAACAATCCACCTTGATGCCTTCCAGCAGGGCTACGGAAGCCCGGCCGGTGCGGACCCGGGAGAGGTCCCGGGACATGGCCTCCAGGACCTTATCCATTTTGCGCTTGGTTTCTTTGAGGACCTCATCTTTCATTGCCGCGCTTCTCCACGATGGTGCCGATGGTCTCTCCCAACACCACTTTTTTCATATTTCCCTGCTCCAGCAACTTGAAGACGATGATCGGAATCTGTTGTTCCATGGCCATGGTGATGGCGGTGCTGTCCATGACCCGCAAGGATTTTTCCAGGACGTCGAAATAGGTAAGCCGCGGGATCATCTGGGCCCGGTCGTCTTTTTCCGGGTCCCGGTCATAGATGCCCGCCACTTTGGTGCCCTTGAGGATGGCCTGGGAGCCGATCTCGGTGGCCCGCAAGGCCGCGGCGGTGTCCGTGGTGAAATACGGGCTGCCGGTGCCGGCGCCGAACACCACCACCCGGCCTTTTTCCAGATGGCGCATAGCCCGGCGGCGGATATAGGGTTCCGCCACCTCGTTCATGGTGATGGCGCTCATGACCCGGGTGGGCACCCCGACTTTTTCCATGGCGTCCTGAAGGGCCAGGGCGTTGATGACCGTGGCCAGCATCCCCATGTTGTCAGCCACGGCCCGGTCGATCCCCTGGGCGCTGGCCTCCAGGCCCCGGAAGATGTTACCGCCGCCCACCACGATGCCCACTTCCACGTGCAGGTCCACCACGCCCTTGATCTCGAGGGCGATGGCTCTCAAGGTGGCAGGGTCCAGGCCGAATTTCTTCGCTCCGGCCAGAGTCTCGCCGCTCACCTTGAGGAGAATCCGGCGGTACTTAGCAGTTTCCGGCGCCATGAGGCCCTCGCTTTAAGCTCCCACCTGGTAGCGGGTGAAGCGCTTCACCTTGAGGTCTTTGCCAACTTCCTTGAGGAATTGGGCCGCGGTGAGGTCCTGGTTTTTCACGAAGGGCTGCTCCACCAGGCAGACTTCCTTATAGAATTTCTCCAGGCGGCCCACCACCATCTTCTCGATGATCTTCTCGGGCTTGCCGCTCTCTTTGGCCTGAGCCTCATAAATGGCCTTTTCTTTGGCGACGAGGTCGGGGGCAATCTCTTCCCGGCCTACGGCCAAAGGCGAGGTGGCAGCCACCTGCATGGCCAGGTCCTTGGCCGCGGCCTGGGCCTCCGGTGAGGCGCCGCCGCTCAGCTCGATCATCACCCCGATCTTGCCGCCGTGGTGAATGTAGGCCGCCACCAGATCGCCCTGGTACCGGGTGAAGTGCCGGATACGGATGGACTCCCCGGTCTTGGCGATCACTTCATTGAGATAATCGGTGACGGTGATATGGGGGGCGTGGGGGCAGGGTTGGCCCAGCAAGTCTTCTACGGTCTCCAGGGCCACCGCGGCCAGATGCTCGGTTATCTTTGTGCCCAGGTCGAGGAAAGCCGGGGTCTTGGCCACAAAATCCGTCTCGCAGTTGACTTCCAGCAGCAGACCGGATTTGTGGTCCGGGGCGATGTAGGCCCAGATGGCGCCTTCCGCGGTCTCCCGGTCGGCCCGTTTGGCAGCCACCGCCAGGCCCTTCTGGCGCAGGTAGGCCACCGCGGCCTCGAGGTCACCGCCGGTTTCCTTCAAAGCTTTCTTGCAATCCATCATCCCCGCGTTGGTCTTGTTGCGCAGGGTTTTTACCAGTTCCGCCGTAATTTCCAACGTCTGCCTCCTTATGAAATGTGTTCCGCCGGCCTCAGACGACAAAAAAATTCCCAGGCGAAATCGCGTCAGGATTGATGCGCTTGCCTTTCTAGAGGCAAGGCAGGGGCGGTTGGGAACCGCCCCTACGACAATCTTCGTCTTCAGCCAACCACGGAACCCTTAAATCTTATTTCCTGATGGGAATGCCGCTTAGCCTTCGACTTCCGGCGCGGCTTCGACTGCGGGCGCGGGGGCTTCCGCCGCCGGGGCCATCTCGGCTTCCGCCGCGGCCATCTCCTTGTCGGTTATGGCCTGAAGCCGTTCTTCGGCCAGCTTTTTGCCTTCCAGCACCGCATCGGCCACCCGGGAGGTGAGGAGGCGAATGGCGCGGATCGCGTCGTCATTGCCCGGAATGGGATAATCGATTTCGGTGGGATCGCAGTTACTGTCCACGATGGCTAAGAGCGGGATCTGCATCTTGCGGCCTTCCGCCACCGCGATGTCTTCCTTCCGGGGGTCCACCACGTAAACGATGTCGGGCAGCCGCCCCATATTCTTGATGCCGCCCAGGGAGCGCTCCAGTTTGGCGGCCTTCTTTTCCATCATCAGGATTTCTTTCTTGGGGAAGCGCTTGAGGGTGCCGTCTTCCTTCATGGCCTCAAACTCTTTGAGGCGGGCAATGGAACGGCTGATGGTCTGGTAGTTGGTCAGCATGCCCCCCAGCCAGCGGTGATTGACATAGAACATGCCGCAACGCTGGGCCTCTTCGCGGATGGAATCCTGGGCCTGCTTCTTGGTACCCACGAACATGACAATGCCGCCGTTGGCCACGGTGTCGATGACGTAGTTATAGGCGACCTTGAAAAACTGCACCGTCTTTTGCAGGTCGATGATATGGATGCCGTTTCTGGCCCCGAAGATGTAAGGTCCCATCTTGGGATTCCAGCGGCGGGTCTGGTGGCCGAAGTGCACCCCGGCCTCCAGCAGTTCCTTCATGGTGACGTACGACATACAACTTCCTCCTGGTTGGTCCGCCGCGCCGGTGCCGGCGGGGCCACCGATCCCGGTGATCGGCACCAGCCCGCCCTAACGGCGCGTGAGTAGTTTTTTCAAATCATATTTTTATAACAAAACCCGCGAGGATTGACAAGGACTTTTCCAGGAGAAGCGGTTTGCCGCACCGACTGCATTCACAGCCTTTATCAGCTTCCGTGCCTAATATCTCTTTAAGGCACCGGCCGTACTTCGGGGTAGAGAACGGCAGTGACTCCCCGAAGGGTGGTCCGGCCCCTGGGGCGATTCCTGGCGAAATTCCTGCAAAACATTGCTTCCAGCATCTGATTATTTTCGAGGCTCCCCTGAAAAGCCGCGTGGCCGAGGGTTTCCTGAGTATTTCAGGACGAAAGTCAACCGCTAGATTTGCACGTTAAAAATGTTAAAAAAATATTGATAGATATTTACATTATGATTTATCTATGGTAAAGTAAATCCCTCAAAAACTTCTAGTAGCCAATTATGTACTGCCAATATCCCGGGAAAGCCCAGCTTCTCAAAAGGCCGCTGCAAGCTCTGTGAGGGGGAAACCCGCGATACTGGTGCCTCAAGAAGGAGAAGCCGTATGAGACCTCGAATTATTCTGGCAACGGTTATCTTGGTGTTAGCTTTGGGTCTGGCTCTCCCGATCTCAAGCCCGGCCGCGGTGGTGGGACACATCACCCAGGCAGATGGCCGGGTGGACCGCCTGAAAGGCGGCAAACTACCAGCTACTCCGGTGAAGGTCGGCGACCCGGTGGAAACCGGGGATGTCCTGCGCAGCAAGTCCCTGTCCAAGGCCCAGATTACCTTCATCGACAACAGCTTGGTCACCATTTCCCCTGAAAGCCGCCTGGCCATCGAAGATTATCAGATTGAACCGGCCCAAGGGAAGCGCCACGCCGCCCTCGAACTATTTCAAGGCCTGGCCCACGTAGTGGTCAACCAGATCTTTAAAGTAAAAGAACCGGATTTCCTCATCAAGACCCATACCGCCATCACCGGAGTGCGCGGCACGGATTTCGGCGTCCGGCTCTATCCCAACAGTTCGACCATTCTTAATTTTAAAGGCAAGACCCAGGTAGGCAATATCTTTCCCGAGGTCACGGCTTCCCTGATCCGGGCCCAAAAGATTGCCTTTGGTGGCGGGGGAGGAGGATTGTTTCCTCCCGGGTCCTTTGTATTGCTGGGCGAAATGCAAAGCACCTCGGTACAGCGCAATCTGCCGCCTACGCTGCCCGTGGCCATTTCTCCCGAAGACCAGATGATGTTCATGCAGCAGATGGGCAGCGGCCTGCTGGGTAAACGGAATACCGGCAGCGGCGAGGGGGCCGGCGGCGGGGCCGGCGGGAGCGACCCCGGACCGATGAGTGCCATTGGCTCGGGCCAGTCCTCTACCGTGCCGGCCAGTTCCACCCTGGGGCTGGTCGCCGGGACGAACACCACCCTGGCCATCCTGAACACGGTCACGGTGCCGCCGACGGTGACGCCGCAGCTGCAGACTCCAACCCAGACCCCGACCGTTCCGGTTGCTGGGATAGCTATACCGGTATTTAATATTCTCACCTCGTGGGGTTCGGGGGGGGTGGATTTGGATCTGCATCTGACGGGACCCTCAAGCGGCAGTACGTTCCACGTGTATTATGCCAGTCGGGGTAGTTTGACGGCTCAACCCTATGCCCTGCTGCATGCGGATAATCTCGGCTCCAACGGCAGCGAGGTCATCACGGTCCAGCAGTTCAATACGGGCGGGCTTTATCAGGCCTACGTCTATAATTTCGGTAACTCATCTACCACCGGCACGAACCTGTCCACCGCCTCCGGAGTATCGTTGAGCGTGATCAACGGCGGCACGGTGGTGCCCACCTCGGGCGGCGGCAGCACGGTTACCGGCGGCACCCTGGTGACCACCCTGACTCCCACTGCCGGTCAAGTGGGTAATACCTGGATAGCGGTGACCATTGACCCGGCGACCGGCCAGGTGACCACGACGAATCAAATCACCAATACCTCCGGCGGGGTGCTCGGCGCCGCGGCGCTCACGACTACCAGCGCGCCTGCGACCAGCCCGGCGGCTCTGACTGCCACCGTGCCTGCGACCACCCCTGCGGCCCTGATCACCACCGCGCCTGCAGCTACCCCAGTCCCCGCGGCAACCGCTGGGCTCACGACCACACCCGTGGCGCCAAATAGCTCCACCGCACTCACGACTACTCCCGTGGCGACCACGACCCCCACCGCACTCATAACTCCCGCCGTGGCTGCGACCATTCCTGCGGTCCTAACCACTGCCAGTCCGACCCCCGCCGTGGTTGCGCCCACTGTGGTAACCGCGACCGCGCCTGTGGCTCCCACGAGCGTGGCGGCACCTGCGACTCCCGCCGTGGCTGCGACCCTCCCCGTAGCTACCGCCACGGCTGTGGCTGCAACCCCTACCGGGTCTGCCACCACCCCTGGAGTGACCCGGTAACCACAGCCATGCACTGAGAAATTTTACCGTCAAGGCCGCACAGGTCCGGGACCTGAGGCCCTTGAGGGTCTTTCCGCCCTCGTTTCCAAGTTTTCGGCCTCGTTCCCAAGTTGCACTTGGGAACGCAATTTTTGCCCAAGCTCTGCTTGGGCACCTTATCTGCTTTTTTGCCATCCATCCCGTCCTTTCTGGCCTCCTCTCCCCACCCTTGATAATTTGAAATCCATCCGGCATCCTGCGGAAAAATCTCTCTGGAGCGCCAGTATGGTCAGACGTTTTTCCATCTGCCACCGCCCTTCCCGCCAGGCGATTGACCTCGCCCTTCGGTCTCGTCCCCAAGTCGGACTGGGAAACGTCAAGATGATTCCGTTCCGCTACGGCCGCGGCGCTCTGCCGGAAAATGTTGCATACCAAGAGGGTTGCCGCCCCAACCTCCCCGGTTAGAAGCGGCACCCAGGCGAGACTACTTGCGGCAAAAATTGCGGTGATGAAACGGCGGCGCTGCCAGGTGTCTCATCCTCACCAAAAAAACCTTTGCATTTAACGATAAATAGAGGTTTGAGGAGGGGCTTTATATCCATTCGCAGTCAAACGGTGGTCCAGGCGTCTCGCCTGTTCAGGTGAAGACTGAAGCCTGCGGCCCCCAAAAATAGCCCTTTGCATGCAACTCGGTATCAGCCCTTCACAGGTGTGATGGGGGCTGATACCGCCTCACGTTCCGCCGATTCCAAGTCAGTAAAGGCGAGGTGGCGCAATTCCGGATATCTCCAGAGGACCAGGCCGGCGATTATCGCGGCGATGCAGCTGCCCCCAGTAATCGTCGGGCCAGGCCCGATGAAGTGGGCGGCGCCGCCGTACAGGATGCTTCCCACCGGCGCAAAACCCATGACGATAAGGCCGAAAAGGCTCATGATGCGGCCCCGCAGGGCGTCGGGCACGTTGAGTTGGAGCAGGCTGTTGCCGGTGGAGAGCTGGGTGACCATGCCGAACCCGGAAATAGAGATGAAGCCCAGGGCGGCGTAATAATTACGGCAGAGCCCCAAGCCCATCAGTCCCAAGAGGAAGAGGCCTTGACCCGCCAAGAAGGAAGGCATGGGCGGGCGGCGCTGCAGCCGCCGGGCCAGGGTGAGCCCCCCGGCGAAGGCCCCCACCCCGCTCATGGCCATGAGCAGGCCGAAACCCCGGGGTCCCACCCCCAGGGTGTCCCGGGCCAAGATGGGCAAGAGCACGAAGTAAGGCATGGCCAGGACTGCCATCGTGGTCATGAGCAGCAGGACGAGCCGCAGTTGCCGGCGCTCCAGCAGGTAGTCCAGGAGTTCCTTCCAGGCCTGGAGAAACGGTTTCCAGGGGGCGATCTCGTTTGGGGGCAGCTTCATGAGGATCAGGGCCAGGAGCACGGCCAGGAAACTGGCGGCGTTCAGGTAGAAGCAGTTGGCCATGCCCACCGCGGCAATGATCACGCCCCCCACCGCGGGCCCCGCCACCCGGGTGGCGTTAAACAGCGTGGAATTGAGGGCGATGGCGTTGGGGAGGTCGGGTTTGCCCACCAGTTCCACGATGAAGGCCTGACGCACCGGGATGTCAAAGGCCATGGCCGTGCCGGACAGGAAGACCACGATGCACAGCATCCACACCTGAATCAGTTGGATATCCACCAGGATGCCCAAGACCAGGGCCAGGAGCATGAGCGCGGCCTGGGTGATAAAGAGCAGTCTCAGTTTGGAGGTGTGGTCCGCCACCACCCCGCCCAGGAAGGAAAAGAGCAGGACCGGCAGGGTCTGGAGGGCCCCCACCAGGCCTAAGTAGAACGCGGAGTTGGTCAGCACCAGAACCAGCCAACTGAACGCGATGGACTGCATCCAGGAACCCGTCAGGGAAATCATCTGGCCGAAGTAGTACAGCCGGAAATTGCGGTGGCGCAAGGCCATGAAGGTGTGAAAGCGCTCCGGGGTCATCTCAGTGCCGCTGCCGGGTCGGGCATGATCATATCGCATCTCTGGCCAGCTCCGGCACCTCGGATCTTCGGGGCCGGCGAGCTATCAATCGGAAAAGTAATGGGCAATGATATTATTGTAAGAAAAGCCCCGGACTTCCGCAATGGCCGGCCCTCCGGCTCCCGGTGGCTCCCCCTGGGAGCTTGACAAGGGGCCGGTTTCAGCTATACATATAGAAAAATTTTTGAGTCTGGAGACCTGGGGAATGTTTGCCCTGAGACATCTGATCGAAGCCTTGACCTCCATCCTGGACCTGGCCCTGACCATATATATGTGGATGATCATCGCCCGGGCCCTCCTGTCTTGGGTCAATCCCGACCCCTATAATCCCATCGTCCGGTTTCTCTATAACGTCACCGAACCGGTAATGGGGTGGGTCCGCCGCCGGGTCCCCCTGATCTTCGGGGGCCTGGATCTCTCCCCGATCCTGGTGCTTTTGGCCATCGTGTTTCTGCAACGCTTCCTGATTTCCACGTTGTGGGACTTGGCCCGTCTGATCGGCTGACCTGAGTTTAGCGCCTGATGTCCGACTTTTTCCAGCCTACCGGTCAGGGATATGTGCTGCGCCTGACGGTGGTGCCCGGGGCCCAGCGCACCGTGGTGGTCGGGCTGCACGGCGACCGTCTCAAGGTGCGGCTGGCGGCTCCTCCGGAAAAAGGCGCGGCCAACCAGGAACTGATCACCTTCCTGGCCAAGGTCCTTAACCTCCCCAAGCAGGCCCTCAAACTCACCCTGGGCGCTTCAAGCCGCCTCAAGTCGGTGGAAATCCGCGACCTGTCTCCCGGTCTGGCGGAGCGCCTCCGCCTCCTGGCGCCGAAACCCCCGCCAACTCCCTAATCCTGGCTGTATCTTCCTGTCGTTGTCCTTGACAATGGAAACTCTGATGCTCAAAATTATGCACAGGTAAGGTATTAAACTGCCATTCTCAATCCCAAAGGGGCTGTGGTTTTTACGGGATGACCAGTTATTACGAGATCCTGGAGGTTTCGCGAGAGGCCACCTCAGAAGAGATCAAAACCGCCTATCGCCGGTTGGCTCTGACGTATCACCCGGACAAGAACCCCGGGGATAAGGTGGCGGAAGAACAATTCAAAAGGATCTCGGAAGCTTACCAGGTCCTGGCCGACTCGGAAAAACGCCAGCTTTATGACCTCTACGGCGCGGCCGGGCTGGCGGGAATGGACGTGGGCGGCTTTAGCGGCTTTGAGGATGTCTTCAGTTCCTTCGGGGAGGCCTTCGAAGATTTCTTCGGGTTCGGGCGCTCCCGGAGCCGCCCGGATGAACCGCAGCCCGGGGCTGACCTGCGTCAGAGAGTGGTAGTGACCCTGGAGGAAGTCGCCCGGGGCCTGAGTACCAGCCTGCCTGTAGAACGCCGTGTCCAATGCCCCCGCTGCGGGGGCAGCAGCTCTGAGCCCGGCAGTGAGCGCCAGACCTGTCTGCGCTGCCAGGGCAAAGGCCAGGTGAGCCTGTCCAAGGGCCTCCTGAAGATCCTGACCACCTGCCCGGAATGCCAGGGCACCGGGATGATCGTTACTTCCTCTTGCACCGCGTGTGAGGGGGCCGGGGTCATCCAAGAAAAAAAGCAGCTCCAGGTGCGCATCCCGCCGGGAGTGGATACCGGCACCCGCCTGCGCCTGCGGGGAGAAGGGGAAGCGGGGCTCAACGGCGGCCCGCCGGGCGACCTCTATCTGGAAATATACGTCGCTCCGCACCCGGTCTTCACCCGCAAAGCCAAAGATCTCTATTACCGGGCCCAAATCTCCTTTGTGGAGGCCGCGCTCGGGACCGAAGTGGAGGTTCCCACCCTGACCTCCCAAACCCGCCTGCTCATTCCGCCGGGCACTCAGCCCGGGGCCACCTTCCGCATCCCGGGGCTGGGGCTGCCCGGCCTGAGGGGCAAGGCCCCGGGAGACCTGGTGGTGGTGGTGGATCTCCAAACCCCCACCCGCCTCTCCGATCTTCAAAAACAGCTTCTGAGACAATTTCTCCAGTTGGCCGCGGAGTCAGACTCTGATGGCGTGCAGGGGGCGGAGATGCAAGGCTAGGGAGCTCCTCCGCCAGACCCCACCAGTGTCTCTGTTGACTTACGGGAAAAAGTGCGCTAGGATTTAAACCCAAGGCGCCTCGCTGCCAATCCACGCGGCGGGACCGGAGCCGCCGGTGCCCGCCCTAATCTCGGATAATTCATGAAAATCTTGCTGATCCAATCCTCCGGTTACCGGGAAAACGGTCGTCTGGACCGCCGCCAGAGCCGCTGGCTGTTGGGCATGACCCTGCCCTATGTGGCCGCTTTAACCCCGGCAGACATCCAGGTGGAGATCAAGGATGACATGCTGGAGGAGATCACCTTCCGGGAAGACTGCGACCTGGTGGGCCTGACCTGCATGTCCCATCAGGCCCCTCGGGCCTTCCAGTTGGCCGAGGGTTTCCGCCGCCGGTCCATTCCGGTGGTGATGGGCGGTTTTCACGCCACCCTGGCCCCGGAAGAATGCCAGGAACATGCCGACGCCCTGGTGCTGGGGGAGGCTGAAGAGGCCTGGCCCCAGCTCCTCCGGGACTTCCAGGCCGGGCGGCTGCAGCCCCGCTATCGGGCCGAAAAACTTTCTGACTTGAAAAACCTGCCGGTGCCCCGCTATGACCTCCTGGATCTCAAGCGCTACAAGGTCTGGAACATCCCCTCCCAAACTACCCGGGGCTGCCCTTACAACTGCAGCTATTGTGAAGTCACCCAGGTTTACGGCGGCAAGTTCCGGCACCGCCCGGTGGACGAGGTGATTCACGAAATCCAGGAGATCCGCCGGCTCACCGACAGCGGTTTCATCTACTTCGTGGACGATAATTTCGTGGCCAACCGCCGCCATGCCCTGGAGGTCATGGAGCGCCTCATTCCCCTCAAGCTGATTTACGCCTGCCTGGCCACGGCCAACGTGGGGGATGACCCCGAAGTGCTGGACCTCCTGGCCCGCAGCGGCTGCCGCCACGTGAATATCGGCATGGAGTCCATCAGCCCGGAAAGCCTCAAGGCCATTAACAAAAAGCAGAATAAGATCAAGGATTATGAGCGGCAGTTCAAGGCCCTGCGGGACCGGGGCATCGGCTTTTCCGTAAACGTCATGTTCGGGCTCGACGGCGACCGCCCCGACATCTTCGATGCCACCGTGGATTTCCTTAACTACATCAAGGCACCGGCCGCGTTCATGTTCATCCTGGCCCCGCGTCCAGGCACCAAGATCCGGGATCAATTAATGCAGGAAGGGCGCATCTTCGACCACGACTGGACCCATTACAGCGGTTTCCAGGTGGTCTACCACCCCAAGCATATGTCGGCCCGGGAACTGCAAGAAGGCTACTGGCGCGCCAACCGGCGGTACTACTCCCCGCTGGGCATGCTCAAGCGCTACCACCGGGCCCCCTACGCCCTCAATATGCTGATCTTCAACCTCTACTTCGCCTGGGCCGTCCGCCGCCGCTTCCAACCCCTGAACTATTTCTTCTGAGATGTGTTGGGGAAGGGGGCCAGGGGCGGAAGGCCCCTTCCCCAAGCCCCATCCCCCAACCCCATACAGGGGGGTGGGTGGGGAGGGGAGGGCGGGGGAATTGATTCCCTCGGCCCATACCTCATAAATTTCTCAGGCGTACTTCAGGTCCTCCGCCTCCAGGGTCTTGATGCGGTCCCGCAGGGTGGCGGCCCGTTCGAATTCCTGCTTCTTGGCCGCGGCCTGCATCTCTTTCTTCAGGCGCTTGATGGTGGCCGGGATATTCTCCGCCAGGTAGGGCATCTGCTCTTCCGCAGCCATGGGCACGGTGACGTAATCGGCTTCATACACCGAGGCCAGGACGTCTTTGATCTTGCTCTGAATGGTCTCCGGGGTGATGCCGTGCTGCCGGTTGTAGATCTCCTGGACGCCCCGCCGGCGGTTGGTCTCCGCGATGGCCGCGGCCATGGAGGGGGTCACGCGGTCAGCGTAGAACAGGACCTGGCCCCGGACGTTCCGGGCCGCGCGCCCGCAGGTCTGGATGAGAGAGCGCTCCGAGCGCAGAAAGCCTTCCTTGTCCGCATCCAGAATGGCCACCAGCGAGACCTCCGGCAGGTCCAGCCCCTCCCGCAAGAGGTTGATGCCCACCAGCACGTCAAAGACCCCCAGGCGCAAATCCCGGATGATCTCCATGCGCTCCAGGGTGGTGATATCGGAGTGGAGATAGCGCACCTTGAGGCCCAGGTCCTGGTAATACTCGGTGAGGTCTTCGGCCATGCGCTTGGTCAGGGTGGTGACTAGTACCCGCTCGCCTTGGGCCAGGCGGGCCCGGATCTCCCCCAAGAGATCGTCCACCTGGTTAGTGGCGGGCTTGACCACGATCTCGGGGTCCATGAGGCCGGTGGGGCGCACGATCTGCGGCACGATGTGGCCTTTGGCCTTCTCCATCTCATAAGGGCCGGGAGTGGCGGAAACATAGATAATCTGGTGGACCCGGGCCTTGAACTCCTCGAAATTCAGCGGCCGGTTGTCCAGGGCGGACGGCAGACGGAAGCCGTAGTCCACCAGGGTCTTTTTGCGGGACTGGTCCCCCCGGTACATGCCCTGCAACTGGGGGATGGTGATGTGGGATTCGTCGATGACCACCAGGGACTCCCGGGGCAGGTAATCGAGGAGGGTAGGGGGAGGGTCCCCCGGGGCCCGGCCCGTGAGATGCCGGGAATAATTCTCGATACCGTGGCAGTAGCCCAACTCCTTCATCATCTCCAGGTCAAAGCGAGTGCGCTCCTCCAGGCGCTGGGCCTCCAGGAGCTTCTCGTGCTGCCGGAACCAGGCCAGGCGTTCGCCCAACTCCGCCTCAATCGCGGCCATAGCCTGGCGGCGCACCAGGTCCGGCGTGACGTAGTGGGAGGCGGGGTAAACCGTGACCTTTTTCAGGGTCCGGAGGGTCTTGCCCCTCAATGGATCGATCTCCCGGATGGCCTCCACTGTGTCGCCCCAAAAATCTATCCGGAGGGCCCGGTCTTCCTCATAAGCCGGGAAGATCTCCACCCGATCGCCCCGCACCCGAAAGGTGCCGCGATGAAAATCAATGTCATTGCGCTCATATAAGATCTCCACCAGCTTGCTTAGGACCTCCCGGCGGTCCTTTTCCATGCCTTCTTCCAGGTAGAGGAGCATGCCGTGGTAGGCCTCGGGGGAACCCAGGCCGTAGATACACGACACCGAGGCCACGATGATCACGTCGTTGCGGTCGAAAAGCGACCGGGTGGCGGAATGGCGCATCCGGTCGATGGCCTCATTGATGGAGGAATCTTTCTCGATATAGAGATCGGCTTGGGGGACGTAGGCCTCGGGCTGGTAATAATCGTAATAGCTGACGAAATACTCCACCGCGTTGTCCGGGAAAAACTCCTGGAACTCGCCGTAGAGTTGGGCCGCCAGCGTCTTGTTGGGGGCCAAGACCAGCGTGGGCAGGTTCAACTGCGTCACGGCGTTGGCAATGGTAAAAGTTTTGCCGGACCCGGTGACCCCCAATAACACCTGGTGGGGATAACCGGCCCGCACCCCCGCGGCCAGCTTGCGGATGGCCTGAGGCTGATCGCCGGCAGCGGTAAACGACGTGACAAGATGAAACTGGTCGGGCATATAGGATCAATCGGTCTGGAGGATGAAAAACTCTCTTAAAAATATCATTTTTTGCAGGCAAGAGCCAAGGCCTGAGGCGTGCCTTATCCTGGCCAAGACGTCGTCAAGTTATTTGCGCAGGAACAACGCACACCCGGGATCAGTGTAGACCTGCCGCCACTGAGGATCCTCGTTGATCAGGTTATAGGTCCTGGTGCGGGAATCAATCAGGATAAAATCGGGGGAGTATTTAATCAGAAATTGATGCCAATTGGGGCGGCCAAAAAGGAAATCGAAATATTCCTTTGATATCTTTATGGAGTAAACTGTTTCAAAGCGTCCGTCCAAAGCTATGCGGCATTGGGGATAGAGGTTCCAGATCAGAAATTCCCCCCAGTCGAACTTGACCAATAATTTTCCCGACAAGTTATGCGTGCGGATGTAATCGAGGGCCCCTAAGGGATAATACGATGCAGCCGACCCGGCTTTGGGAAGGGGAGGAATTTTAAGATTCAAAGGAGCGCTTCTCCACAACCAATATGAATTAAGAACTATCAGGAGCATGCCGGCAGCGACAGGAATTTGCCAATTTAACCTGCGCAGGCCGGCCATGAAGCTGGGGCGGGATTTTAAGTCATGGAAATAAATGGTGAATAAGTCAGGGAGATAGGCCCCCATGAGTAAAAGAAAGAACATCTGGTGGCGCAAATGCTTCCAGCCTATATACAGGGTAAAAGCCAAGGCCAAACCCGCGGTGATTTCACGTTTCCGAACCCACCAGAAAGCGGCGAACATACTCATGAGTATAAAATAAACCAGCCCCCAGCCAATGAGTCCCGAACGATATGCCTGGAAAACGGAGACCCATTCAGAGATTTCAGGGCGCGGCAAGGCAATGGCCCGGAACATATAATTCCAGTAATCCAGGCCATAAGGATTTATCAAAGTAGCCGCTCCCGAAAGACAAAAAACCGTCCAATACATCCGCGAGGGTTGTCGGGAGATGGCTTCGCCCATGGCATAAATGAAGATGAGCCCCAAACCGGCCGGAAACCCTCCATGTAAGTTGCACCAGATAATTTGTATGGGCAGCAGGAACCATAGCCCCGAAAAATGCCCTGAAATCCTGGCCCTTTCGAGCAGAAAGAAAGTCAAGGCAAAAAAGAAATAAGTGAAGACCTGAGCGCGCACGGGGGAGTAGCCCATACGCAGAAAATTATGAATGATCAAGAGGCCCAACACCGCGGCCAATGGAGTTGCGCCTCGCTTTCGGGCCGTCAGATAGATGAAGCCAACGGTTGAGAGTCCCAGCACGTATTTCAGGATCAGCAATCCTGAAGTCCCAACCGACTGGTATATAGGATAGAAAATTACCCCGGTGAGCCACTCATGATAAACCCAGGGGTGCAAGGTGGGTACGAAAGAAAAAATATCCTCATAGGGGAAGTGGCCGGTTTGCCAAAATAAGCGCCCAAAAGTCAGGTATCCCCAGAGATCATAATCGGCGTCGGTGTCGGCCAGACGGTAGAGAACTGCAGAGATGACTAAGGTCGTAATAAATATTTTTATTAATGACTTGCCGAGACTATCCTCTATCTCGCTGATCAATTTTTCACCCGCCAGATGGTCCCCTGGGAAGTGTCTTCCAGGAGGATATCCAGATCAATCAGTTGTTTGCGGATGGCGTCGGCCCGGGACCAATCCTTGTTTTTCCGGGCCTGGGTACGTTCGTCGATGAGTTGCTGGATTTCTGTAGGGGAAATGGCCAGGTCCGCGGCTTTTTGCCGCAGGGTGGTGAGCATGGTCTGGGGGTCGGCCTGGAGCAGGTTCAGGACCCGGCCCAGGTCCACCAGCTCATCGTGCCTTTCCCGGAGAAGCCTGAGGAAAGCCGGGTCCGCGGAGGGGGTTTCCAGGAGGCGGTTGAGCAGGCGCACGGTCTCAAAGAGATACCCCAGGGCCTGGCCGGTGTTCAGGTCGTCATCCATGGCCGCGTCGAACCTGGTCCGCAGTGAGCCTAGGCGCTGGAATTCCTCCGGAGTCAGATTGTCGGGACAGGTGTCTACCGGCGGTTGGGGCTTCAGGTCCGGGTAGGGGCGCAGCACCTCCTGGATTCGGGCCAGGCAGGCATAGAGGCGCAGCAGCGCGGTCTCGGCTTCGGCCAGGGCCGCATCCGAGAAGTCCAGGGGGCTGCGGTAGTGGCAATTGATGAGAAAGAAGCGCACCACCTCAGCGGGAAAGCGGGCCAGGACCTGCTTGACGGTGAAGAAATTCCCCAGGGACTTGGACATCTTCTCCTGGTTGATGGTGAGCAGACCGTGGTGCAGCCAGAAGCGGGCAAAGGGTTGGCCGGTGGCCGCCTCCGATTGGGCCAGCTCGTTTTCATGATGGGGAAAGACCAGGTCCTGGCCGCCGCCGTGCAGGTCGAAGGTCTCGCCCAGGTAATGCATGCTCATGGCAGAGCATTCGATGTGCCAGCCCGGCCGCCCCGGTCCCCAGGGGCTGTCCCAGGCCGGTTCTCCGGGCTTGCTGCCCTTCCACAGGACGAAATCCAGGGGGTCTTCTTTATTGGGGTCCACCTCGATGCGGGCCCCGGACTCCATGTCCTCCACCTTTTGGCCCGAGAGCTTGCCGTAGTCGGGAAAGCGCCGCACCCGGAAAAAGACGTCGCCGCCGCCGGGGTAGGCAAAGCCCCGGTCCACCAGGCGCTGGATGAGGGCGAGGATCTGGGGAATATGCTCCGTGGCCTTGGGCTCAATATCTGCCGGCGGCAGGCCCAGGGCGGTCATGTCTTCCGAAAAGGAGGCGATGTAACGTTCGGCCACCTCTTTCCAGGAGAGACCCGTATCCCGAGCCCGGCGGATGATCTTGTCGTCGATGTCGGTGAAATTGCGTACCCAGGTGACCTGCAAGCCCCGGCGCCGCAGGTAGCGAACCAGGACTTCAAAGGCCACGCAGGAGCGGGCGTGACCCAGGTGGCTGTCATCGTAAACTGTCACGCCGCAGGCATAAAAGCCCACTTTTCCGGGGGTCAGGGGCTTGAAGGGTTCTTTGCGTCTGCTTAAGGTATTATAAAGTTGCATGAGAAAAAGGGGTTGACAAGGTCGGGAATTTAGGCGAAGTCAATCCCCATTCAGGCCGCAGCTCATGGCCGCCCTCTGGGGGAGAATGATGTCCGAGGTCATCAGTCAGGTTACCAAAAATGCCCGGGAAGTGGTTTTCCTTTCCCTGTCCGAATTTAAAGGTCATCGCCTCATCGATATTCGGGTTCACGTGCCGGGTGACCAGGAAGGCGACTGGGTTCCCACCCGCAAGGGCGTGTCTCTGGCGGTGGGACTCTATCCCGCCTTCAAACAGGCCCTGGCCGAACTGGAACAAGCCCTGATCCAGCAAGGCCTCCTGGACCCGGAAGATTTGGAGCCATCCGACTAAGCCCTTAAGATTTATTACTATACTGAATTCGGCTCGACGATGCAATGAAAAGGAGCCGGGTGGGAATCGGGAAGTCGGCGGGGGCCGTCAGGACCTCTGCCGGTGGACGCGCCGCCGGCTTTTTTCCTGGTAAAGACGGCGGTCCGCCTGGCTCAGGAGGGTGACGGCGGTGGCCGGCCGCCGGGGATGGAAAGAGGCATAACCCAGAGAAAGCCCTACCGGGAGTTCCGGGAAGGCCGCGGACAACTCCTGCTCCACATGTTGCCGCAAGAGGTTTAGGCGGGTAAGGGGGCGGTGGAAGAGGCAGACAAACTCATCCCCGCCCAGGCGCGCCAGAACTTCGCCCTCTTCGAGGTTTTCGGACCAGATCCGGCCCAGTTCGATTAAGAAGTCGTCGCCCAACTGGTGGCCCCAGCGGTCATTGATCCCCTTGAATCCGTCCACGTCCACGATGGCCACCAGAAACGGGGTGGCGCCTTGTGCGGCCTGTCTCAGAATATTATCCCAGTAGCGCCGATTATACACGCCGGTCAGGGGGTCACGCTGGGCCTGATTCAACAGGGCTTTTTGGATGCGCGACAGACGCAGGCCCGCTTTGACCTTGGCGCTCACCTCCACGGGATCGATGGGCTTGGTGATAAAGTCGTCCGCGCCGTGGGCAATCCCTTTGCCGATATAGCTCTTTTCCAGGGCGGTGAGAAAGATAAAAAAGGTGTCCTTGAGAGCGGCGTCGGTTTTGACGGCGCGGCAGAGCTGGGGACCATCCATGCCCGGCATCATCCAGTCGCAGATGATGAGGTCCGGTTTCAGGGTGCGGGCCTGGGCCAGGGCCCGGGGCCCATCCGGGACGCAGGTTACCCGGTAGCCGTCTTTTTCCAAAAATTTGCGCAAAATCTGGAGACAGGCGGGGTCATCATCGACCACCAACACCTGGGGGTTAGAAGGCATGGTCGTTCTCCGGGGCTAAAAAGTCTGCTCCAACCCGGCGCGGCAAGGCAGGGTTCATGGCGCGGCGGCCAATTGACGGCCGACCTTGTCCACCAAATCGTGGGCCCGAAAGGGTTTCATCAGACAGGGCGGCAGTTGGCGGGAATCTTGGCTCAACGTGGCGTCATGGCCGGTAACCATGATTACCGGGATGGCCCCGGTCTCATGGTCTTTCTGCAGGCTGCGGTACAGGTCCATGCCGCTGTGGAGTATCCCCTGGGGCCGCACCGGCAAACCCATGTCGATGGTGATCAGGTCGGGCTTGAGACGCCGGGCACCTTCCAGGCCATCGTCGGCGGTGACGGCAAACGCGGTGCGGTAGCCATGCTTATGGAGGATGCGGATCATCATGTCCAGCACCTTGGGTTCATCCTCCACCAGGAGAATCAGCGGGCCCGCGGCCGGCCCCTGAATCTGGAAGCCTTGTTCCCGATCGTCACTCCGCCGCCAAAACAACGTCTGGGGCGTGACCAGGGGCAGGGTGAACGAAGCTGTGGTGCCGTGGCCCGGCCCGGGGCTGCTTAGCCAGATTTGCCCGCCCATGTATTCGACCAGATTCTTGCAGATGGCCAATCCCAGGCCCGCGCCGCCGAACCGCCGGGTAGAGGAGCCGTCGCCCTGGACGAATTTTTGAAAGAGGATCCCCTGAATCTCCGGGGGGATGCCGACCCCCGTATCCCGCACCTGGAAGCGCACGTGGCCCTTGGGCGGAAAAGACCGGGCCTGGACCAGGACCTCGCCCTTGGGGGTGAATTTGATGGCATTAGCCACCAGATTCAGCAGGATCTGCTGCAGCTTGCCGGGGTCGGCGCGGACCAGCAGCCGCGCTGGGGGGGTGCGAAATTTCAGGCGCAGATTTTTCTGCTCCACCTGTAGCCTGGTCAGCTTTTCCACTTGCTTGAAGACCGTGGCGACATCGACTTCCGTCAACTGGAGTTCCAGTTCCCCGGCATCGATTCTGGCGCTGTCCAGGAGTTCGTTGATCAGGTTGAGGAGGCTCTGGGCGCTGTCATAGGCGTGCTGGAGAAAGAGCCCTTGCTCTTCGGGGCTGTCGCAGAGGCCGTCCAGAACCAGGCGCACAAAGCCCAGGATGGCGTTCAAGGGAGTGCGCAGTTCGTGGGAGGTGTTGGCCAAAAATTCACTCTTCAGGCGATTGGCCCGGGCCAGTTCCAGGTTGGCTAATTCCAGGCTGCGGTTCAGGTCGATCAAGGCCAATTCTTGCTGACGCAACTGGCGTACCAGTTCCTCGGGATGCCGGGCGTCATTGATAACGGCCACGCTGCCCACGGTCTGGGAACCCGCGTTGCGGATGCGGACCACGGTTACCTTTACCGGGACTGTCTGGCCGTCGGCCCGGAGGGCCTGCATGGGCCAGTCATCCACCCGTCCCCGTTTCCGAACCTCCGCCAGCATCCGGTTCAGGGATAAGCCATCGGCATAGAGCTCGCGAAAATCCCGGCCCTTGATCTCCTCGGCGCTCATGCCGTAGATATGCTGGCATACAGGATTGGCGTAGCGCACCTTGCCCTGATCATCGACGATGCCCACGCAGCGTAGACTCAGGTTGAGCAGAGTCTCCAAAAAGCTGGGAGCAACCTGGTCCCACGCGGAAGGCAGCGACAGCCCGGTTCCTTCCGGGTGCGAGTCTGCCCCCGATCCCGCAGCCTCAAGATTTACCTTCTTCTCCATATCCTGATAATGTCGGCATTTCCCCGGGAAACTTAAAACGTCTGCTGAGTTAATTTCCCGGAACGCCTTGCATCAGGTGATCCGGGCACTATCTTAAACAATAAATGAGCGGTCCTGAGTCCTGGACCAGGAAGGAGGCAATATGGCTTACGCCGCCAAAGATTTTTCTTTTTTGTTGGGGATGCCTGGATTCAGCGACACTCTCCTCAAGAATCATTTCACCCTTTACCAAGGCTATGTGACTAATACCAATAAAGTCATGGAGGTCCTGGCCGGCTTGGTTAAGGACGGCAAGGAAGGTACCCCGGAGTTTGCCGAGCTGAAGCGCCGCCTGGGCTGGGAATTTAACGGCATGCGGCTGCACGAACTCTATTTTTCGAACCTGGGGGGAGACGGCGACATGGACAAGGCCCCCAAACTGATGAAGAAAAAGCAGGAGCAGTTCGGCTCCGTGGACATGGCCGCCAGGGATTTCAAGGCCACCGCGGCCATGCGGGGGATCGGCTGGGTCGTCATGTACCAGGACATCGAGAATGGCCTGATCTTCAACCAGTGGATCAACGAACACGACGTGGGCCATCCCGCGGGCTGCAATCCCATCCTGATCCTGGATGTCTTCGAACACGCCTTCATGACCGATTATGGGCTGAAGCGGGCGGACTACATCGCGGCCTTCTTCAAGAACGTCAAATGGGACGTGGCGGAAGCGCGCCTGCTATAGGGACTCTCGCCCGTCCTGGGGATCAGGGACCTGGTCCCTGATCCCCAGCCCCAAATCTGCTTTACAACTCGCCTGCCTTCGGGTTACCCTGGGATAGCCCCGGCCCGGGGCACTTTCGCCCACCAGGAGAGTTTTATGCGCCGTACAGGGTATGTCTATGATGAGCGTTATTTGCGCCACGATCCCGGTTCCTGGCATCCTGAACGTCCCGATCGCCTGAAAGCCATCCAAAAAAATCTTGCGGAGTCCGGCCTGCTGGAGCTGGTGACGCTGATCAAGCCTTATGAGGCTCCTCTGGCCTGGGTCGAGAAGCTCCACGATCCCGATTACATTCAACGGTTTAAACGAGCCTGCGCCCAAGGCCTGCAGATTTTCGAAGTGGCCGACTGCGGCATCTGTCCGGAATCCTATGACATCGCCCTGCTGGCCGCAGGCGGGGTCATGGCCGCGGTGGACGCGGTGATGAACGGCCAGGTGGACAACGTCTTCTGTGCGGTGCGACCGCCGGGCCACCACGCCGAACGGGACCGGGCCATGGGGTTTTGCTTCTTTAATAACGTGGCCCTGGGAGCCCTCTACGCCTTGGAAAACTATGGCCTGGAGCGGGTGGCCATCGTGGATTGGGACGTACACCACGGCAACGGCACCCAGCACCTGTTTGAATCCGACCCCCGCGTCTTCTACCTTTCCCTGCACGAGGACCCCCAGCATTGCTATCCCGGCACCGGCTACCGCCGGGAAACCGGCAAGGGCAAGGGAGAAGGCTTCACCCTGAACCTGCCTTTTCCGCCCCGCAGCGTCGACGAAGAATATCTGGAGGCCCTCAGAAACGAGGCCTTGCCCCGGTTGCGCCAGTTCGCTCCCCAACTTGTATTTATCTCGGCGGGGTTTGACGCCCATGAGAACGACCCCCTGGCCCACGAGAAGCTGAGCCGGCAGGCCTTTCGGGACATGGGCCAATTGGTCCTGGATCTGGCCCGGGAGTCGGCCGAGGGCCGGCTCATCACGGTGCTGGAGGGCGGCTATAACCTGGAGGTCCTGGAGGACTGCACCGAGGACCACCTCAGGCTCTTGCTGGACGTACCCTTCGACCATTTTTAGGGGGGCAAAAGAAATTCGTTTTGGCTTCGAGGAGAGAGGATATGATTGACCATCGCCAAGTGAAAATCGACTTGCACCCGGCCTAAACCCGCGCCGGTCAAGAAAAATCTTGACAGAGATGCGGTGTTGTGCTATTGACACACATTATCCTTTTGTCAGGCGCAATATGCAGTGCTCGGGGCGACACAGCATTAAAATTACGGTATGGCGGGAGCCGGCCGTTTTTTTTTTGGGCCTGCGCCCTTCAACTGAGAGCCGGCAAAGGAATTTTGGCGTTTTAAAGGAGCTAGGGGTTATGAGCTTTACCGGCACAGTCAAATGGTTCAACGAAGCCAAGGGTTATGGTTTCATTAAACGTGATGACGGCCCCGACCTGTTCGTGCATTACACCAACATCGTGGGGTCCGGTTTCCGCACCTTAAAAGAGGACGACAAGGTGGAGTTCGAGGTGAATGAAGGCCCCAAAGGACTCCAGGCGGTCCAGGTGACCAAGGTTTAATCCCGGAAAACAGCAGCCTGCTTGCCAACAGGGTGGGTGTGCTGCACCCCTTTTTGTCCCTCGGGTGCAGGGGTCGCGCTGTGCTCATCTATAAGGGCGAGGTGACCTCGCCTCTACGGCGCGTAGGAGCGGGGTTGCCCCGCCCTCTGTGCTTTCAGGGCATCAGCGGCTCAACTAGTCTCGCTTAATCTCTGCGTCCGTCAGGTAGCACGCGGGGTCCGGAGCCCAGAGGTCGCCGGTCAAGGCCTCGGCCCGCACCCTGAAATTGCCCCCGCAGACGTCCAGCCAACGGCACTCGGCGCAACGGCCGGTCACAAAGCGTTTCTTATCCTTGAGGCGGGCCATGAGGGCGTCGGTCAGGTCCGTCCAGATGTCGCTGAAAGAGCGCAGCCGCACGTTCCCGAAGGAATGATGGCGCCAGAACTGGTCGGCATGGACCTCGCCGTCCCAACTGACACAGCCGATGCCCCGCCCGGAGTTGTTGCCTTCATTCATCTGCAAGAGGGATAAGACTTCCGCGGCCCGCTGGGGGTCTTCCTGGAGCAACTTCAGATAGAGGTAGGGGCCGTCGGCGTGATTATCCACGGTGAGCACTTCCACGGTGCGGCCCGAATCGAAGATCCGCCGGGTGCGGACGCAGATCAGGTCCACCAATTCCCGGGTCTGCTGGTGGGTCAGGGCCTCCTCCACCAGCTTGGTGCCGCGGCCGGCATAGACCAGATGGTAGAAGCAAATGCGGGGGATGTGATATTCCTCCACCAGGTCGAAGATGGCCGGCACCTCCAGGTAGTTGAGGCGATTGATGGTGAAGCGCAGCCCCACCTTGAGGCCCGCCGCCTGGCAGTTCCTGACTCCGGCCAGGGCCGCGGCAAAGGCCCCGGGTTGGCCCCGGAAGCGGTCATGGGTGGCTTCAATACCGTCCAGACTGATGCCCACGTAAGACAGGCCCAAATCCTTCAAGCGCCGGGCGACCTCAGGGGTGATGAGGGTGCCATTGGTGGAGATCACCGCCCGCATGTCGTGGGCTACGGTCCAGTCCACCAGTTCCAGGAGGTCCGGCCGCATCAGGGGCTCGCCTCCGGAGAACAGCACCACCGGCACGCCGAAATCCCGCAAATCCCGGAGCAGGGCCAGGCCCTCTGCGTGGGTCAATTCATTGGGGGCCGGACCTGCAGTGGCCTTGGCGTAGCAGTGGACACATTTGAGATTGCATTGCTTGGTGACGTTCCAGACCACCACCGGTTTTTTGTCCGCGGAAAACTGGAGCAGATGGGACGGCAATTCCTGGGCCCGGCGGCCATGGTAGCGGAGTACATCTCCGGCTTCCACCGCGCCGCAGTAAAGTTTCGAGATTCCGATCATGAGGCGGGCTTACTCTCTGTACAGGGTAGTTTGGTAGTGTTCCCGAATAACCCGGTTGAGATAGGTATCCAGGTCGCAGATCGCCTCCCGGGTCAGGAGGAAATGATCCTGGGAGGTGCGGTCCCGGACCAGCTTCAGGGCGTATTCCAGATCCTTGGACATCTCCTCGCAGACGGCCATCGCCGAGGTCTCCCGGGACACGGCCTGCTGCATGATTTCATCCTCCGCGTCTGGCTCGAAATGGAGTTGAATCGCGTGGTTGTCCAGGAATTTGTCTTCAAAACGGCGCACCTGGTCATAGAGGCGGGCTATCTCTTCAAAGGCCGTCTTCAAATCAAAATCCCACTGCTGGTACTGATCGGCCAGCAATTCCACCCGGGCCACGGTGAGAGGGAGGTGAAAGCGGGTGAGCAACTCGGGTTCCCGTCGCCAAATGGATTCTTTCAGAATCTGGCGCTCCTGGGCGGCGGCCTGCTGAAACCTTTCCCGGCGCTCGCCATTTCCCGGGTCGGCCAGGAGGCGCGCCAGTTCATCCCCGGGATGTTCCACGACCTCTGGGGTCACCAGCAGATACTCGACCGGGGTGGAGGGCAGGCGTTTTTCGAATTGGATGAGTATGCGTTCAATGACGCTTACCAGGCCCCGGGCTCCGGTTTTCTCGAGCGCCGCTTGTTCGGCCAACATCTTCAGGGCCTGGTCTTCAAAGGCGATGTCGATGCCGTAAGCCTGGAAATCCCGCTTTTTGCTGGTAATGATCGGATTGTTGGGGTTCAGCAGGATTTCGTAGAGGTCCGCGGCCGAGAGTTCCTCCAACACTGCAATTACCGGCAGGCGGCCGATAAACTCGGATTCGAATCCGAACTTGATCAGGTCTTCCGCGGTGACCTGCTTGAGGAAGGTGCGGTCCAGTTCCCGGGAGGTGATTTCGCCCCGGAAGCCGATCTCCTGCTTGCTGACCCGTTCCTTGACGATCTTGTCCAGGCCGTTGAAGGCCCCGCTGACGATGAAGAGGATATGCCGGGTGTTGAGGGTGCGTTTCTCTTTTTTGCCGGTGCGGCGGTAGTGTTCGATGGCCTGAATCTGGGACACCGGGTCATGGGCCACCTTCAGATCCACTTCGGTCTCTTCCATGGGCTTCAATAAGGCCCGCTGGACGCCGGTGCGAGACACATCGGGGCCGCCCCAGGCGTGCCCGGCTGACGCGATCTTATCGATCTCATCGATATAAATGATGCCGTATTGGGCCAGTTCCAGGTCATCGCCCGCGGCATAGACCAGGTCACGGACCAGGTCCTCCACGTCGCCGCCCACGTAGCCGGTTTCACTGAACTTGGTGGCGTCGCCCTTGATGAAGGGCACCCCGATCTTCTTGGCAATGAGTTTGACCAGATAAGTCTTCCCCACCCCGGTAGGGCCGACGAGGATGATGTTGTTTTTGATGGAGCCTACCCCGGGTTTCGGGTCCCGGCCCAGTTCCAGGGAATGGCGAATCCGGTTGAAGTGGGTGCAGACCTTGGTGGCCAGGATGCTTTTGGCCAGGTCCTGCTTGATCACATACTCATCAAGATAGGCTTCCAATTCTTCCGGTTTTAAGTCAAATTTTATCTGGCTGAGGTTGGCGGCTGGGCTCGAACCTTCGTCATCCTTCTCCGGTTTGGCCACCCAGTGAGGCGCCAGCACCTTAATGCGGCTGCCATATTTTTTGGTGAGATACTCGCTCAGTTCCTTTTCCAGTTCTTTCGGGTCGGGGATTTTTTCCATGAGGTTTATTAGTCTTGCCGTCCCTGCCAGAATACGCAGCCGGCCTTGATCTTTTGGTAAATTATAACCTTGCCCTTTCAGGGTTGCAAGAGAAGGCAAAATAACCTTGACAAAGAAAAGATTATGTAATATTGGAAGCATATAAAATGCCTTATGATCCACATGCTTTGAGAGAGGGCCATGAACGGGTTTGAGGAGATTCTCCGCGAGAAAGGCTTTCCCGGGGTGGGCGCCGTGGTCAGATGCCGAAAATATGACTCCCTGTGGCGGGTCATGGATCGGGAAGTGTGGCGCCGGGTCGAAGAAGATCCCTTGACCCGGGAGGCGCGGGTGGTGCCCACGTTTTACGTCAGTTTTTGGCGCATCGAACCCGGGGTGCCGCCGGGAGTCGGGCACATGCTGGGGCACCTCTATACCCTCAACGATGACTCTTTCAGTTCTACCTGGGAAGTCGTTTCCTACCATTAGATGCCGCTAGTCTTTCAGGTCTTTCCGGTGTATCGACCTGTATAAAATCCTTCCTGAGTTCTTCAATTGGTTTCCCCCCCCAGTTTCTGGTCATTGCGTGCGGCCTCTTGTGCCGCAGCGGGAAAATTTTTTGGGAGAGCCGTTGACCCGTCCTCGACTTCGGCTCACAATGAGGTAAAATATCGCCAATCCCGGTGGGCGGCGAACCCGCCGCGCCCGTAATCTATAGCGAATGAGCCTCTTGCAAAAGTCTCATTAGGTTAAAAAATTAAGCTCCATCGGCAAAGCGCGTGCTAAGGTGGATTTGCGAGAAAACACCAGGCATGCGGAGGCGCCGATGAAGCTCA
>JALNYP010000057.1 GCA_023229795.1 Syntrophobacterales bacterium | reverse complement strand
GGAACCTGTAACTGGGGGCTGCTCGACCGCAGTCCCTGGGCGCCGCCTCAGCAGCCGCAAATGAACAAAAGTCCGGCGATAAACATGCATAAGCCCAATTTCCTCATCATTTTTTCATCTCCTTATAGCCGAATCGGTCGGTGATAAATTCCGGCGTCTTGCCTCGTTCCAGTTCAAAGACAGGACGGCAATGAGGCTTGCTGGCGGCATCCGCCTTCTTCTTGATCACCTCGGCCAGAAAATCCAGGGCCGCGTCCCGGTCTGCATCCAGTAAGATGGCATGGAGCCGAAACATGTCTTGCGGATGCAGGGTGATGACGGTGTTTTCCTTCAGCATAGAGACCCCTCCTCGCCGCGGCTTATTGGAAGCTAATTCGAATCGAGATCGGAAAAATTCCTTACCGCGCCCTCAGGTCTGCCGGCAGCCGCAGGCCGCCGTCGCCGGTGCCACGGGTTGGGCTTGCTCCCCTGAGTTCGGCTGAAGCTGGCGCACCGCCGCCTTGACCCGGTCAATTTCGTCCCGCTTGAGATTCATATCCTTGTTCTTGTCAATCCCCAGAGCGGTGATTACCAGGTAGCCGCGCAAAGGCACTTCGGCGTGTTCCAGCACCTTTTTGGCGCAGCCGACCTCGCAGCCATCAATGACCACCAGCGCATCGATATCCCTGGCCGACTGAACGAAACCGCTGAGGTGAGCCCCCACTCCGGCCAGGCAAGAAAGCTTGCCGAAACCCTCCTGCGTCAGCTCTATGGCGGCCTGGTTGGCCAACTGCCCGACGTTGGAGCCTCCCGAGCAGGCCAGAATCATGGTGGTGACCGTAGGCTGACAACAATCTGTGCCCATAATTTATCCTCCTCCAAGAAAATATCGAACTGGACCTTGATTTGATATGCTAAATTTCTATATAGTAATATAGTATTTTGAGAGGAGAGCAAGTGAAAATTTTGCTGAAGTCCTTGAAAGCCCTGGCAGACGGCAATCGCCTCCGCATCCTCCGGCTCCTGATGGATCGGCCCCGCTGCGTCTGCGAACTTCAAGCCGCCCTGGGGATCGCCCAGCCCACCGTCTCCAAGCACTTGAGCATCCTGGAAGCAGCAGGCTGGGTGGATAAAAAGCGCCAGGAAAAGAATTTCATTTTTTACGAACTTATCAGGGGGTTAGCTGAGGAAGATCCTCGGGCTGAGCTGCTGTCCCTATTGAGTCGCTGGCTGCTTGAAGACCCTGAGCTGACGGCCCTCAGCCGCCTGGCGCAGGATCTCAATCCTCAGGAGATCCTCAAGAAGGCGGGAAGTCCACACTCCGGCCTCTGCCGGGAGTGCGGCTCAGAAATCACTCAGAATGACCGGTAAGACCAAACCAAATTCTCTTTGAGGTGACCTGCTATTATGTTCATGTCTCGAGGCAACTGCGGCATCTGCGTGCTGGCCTTGGCCCTGGTTCTGGCTTTGGCGGGAACCGGCTGGGCCGCAAAACCCACTTTTTCGCCTGACCATGCCATCCTGTATAAGCGGGCGGTTGGTCTCCTTGACCAGGCTCAACAGAAATTAAAGGCCGGCGATCTTGCCGGGGCCAAGGCCCTGGTGAAGCAGTCCAATTCCCTGTTTACGCTTCTCAAGAAGGAGTATGCTGGGGCGCTGACGGAGCGCGAGCTTGCCCCCCAGGAGGACCAGCAACTGGCTATCAACCAAAAGCTGGCCGACGATACGCGCGCCGAGGCGGATCGCCTGATGGCAGCCGCCGCGGCCAAGGATAAGAAAGCTCAGGAGCTTGAGGCGCAGGGACGGGAGGCGGACTCTAAAGCCTCTTACCGCCAGTCCAAGGACGAATACAACCGGGCCCAAAGTCTCTATGTCAGTTCGGCGCTTCAGGCCCTGCGCAATCAGCAGATGATCTTTCGTTTTCTGGCCCCATGATCTTCCCGGGGTTTATCATCAAAGCCAGCATGGGCAAGAATTTTTTCCGGAGGCTTCGGGTCAATCGTTTTCAGCGCCGCCAGGTAGAATAAACCCCAAGGGGAAATATGCGGAAGAACACGTTTGGGGCCATGGCGCTGGCGGTCAGCCTGATCTTGGCGTTTACCTGGTCCTGCGGCGGCAACGGGAAAGCGCCGCTCCTGGACAAGGAGACCATAAAAAGCTGGCTCTCCGACCGCGAAGTAATGATTCTGGACGTCAGAGCGTCCAAAGATTGGCAGGTCAGCGATAAAAAAATCAAGGGCGCGGTACGCCAAGATCCGGATGAGGTCAAAACCTGGGCTGCCACCCTGCCCAAGGACAAGAAAATCGTCCTCTACTGACAGAAGGAAGGCACCATCGTCCGGGTGGCGAGGAAATTGAACGATCTGGGCTTTACGCAGGTTTTGGCCCTGAAAGGCGGCTGGAATGAATGGGAGAAGGCGAGCTACCCCACCGAAGCCAAATGAAAGTGGTCGGTGGCTAGGAAATATAGAAAGGCTTTGAGGAAGGTCGGCAAGATACTGGCTACTTCAAATTGGTCCCAAACTCAGAAAACCTTGTGAGCTCAAGAGGCCCGTCTTCGTTCCCCCCAAAATAACAGTTTAAGCCCCAGACCGTTTTGTGGGGCTTTTTAGTCAACGAAAAGTCTGGTGCTCAGATACCGTTCCCCGGTGCTGGGGAGGATGGCCACTATCTGTTTACCGAGATTACCGGAGCGAGATGCCAATTTAAGCGCGGCGCATACTGCGGCCCCGGAGGAGATGCCGCAAAGGATGCCTTCCCGCTTGGCTACTGCTCTCGCGGTCTCTAAAGCCTCTTCGTCGGCTACGGTGATGACTTCGTCAATGATTTTCCGGTTCAATACCTGGGGAATGAACCCCGCGCCGATGCCCTGAATCAGGTGGGGGCCAGGGGAGCCGCCGGAGAGCACCGGAGAGGCTGCAGGCTCCACGGCCACGGCCTGAAAGGACGGTTTACGGGCCTTGATCACCTCCGCCACTCCGGTAATGGTGCCCCCCGTGCCTACCCCGGCCACCAAAATGTCCACCTTCCCATCCGTGTCCCGCCAGATTTCCTCGGCCGTGGTGCGACGATGGATCTCCGGATTGGCCGGGTTGCTGAACTGATCAGGCATATAAGCTTCCGGGGACTCCGCCGCAATCTCTCTGGCCCGATTGATGGCGCCGGTCATGCCCTGGCTCCCCGGGGTCAAGATCACCTCCGCTCCCAGGTGCTTCAGGAGCTTGCGTCTTTCCAGGCTCATGGTGTCGGGCATGGTGAGAATGAGGCGGTAGCCCCGGGAGGCGCAGGCAAAGGCCAGGGCGATCCCGGTGTTGCCGCTGGTGGGCTCCACGATGAGGGCCCCGGGATGGATCAGGCCTTTGGCTTCAGCGGCCAGGAGCATGGCCGAGCCGACGCGGTCTTTTACGCTCCCCAGGGGGTTCATGGCTTCCAGTTTTACCAGTACCGTGGCCCCCAGGCCCCGCGTGAGGGATTGCAAGCGTACCAGTGGAGTGGCGCCCACCGTGTCGATAATGAGGGGAAAAATGCAGCCCATGGATCACCTGTCCCGGGTTTGGCCCCGGTCTCCTTTGACCTGATTGGCCCGGAAAATCAGCTCGGGCTTCTTCAGAAACACCTTGGTGTCCGGGGGCACCGAGCCGGTGAGCCAGACATTGCCACCGATGACGGCGCGGGCGCCGATCACCGTGCCACCTCCCAGAATAGTGGCCCCCGAATAAATAATGACGTCGTCTTCCACGGTGGGGTGGCGCTTCTTACTCCGGAGGGATTCCACCTGGTCCGGTGGTAGGGACAGGGCACCCAAGGTCACCCCCTGGTAGAGCCGTACCCGGCGGCCGATCTCCGTGGTCTCGCCGATCACCACGCCGGTGCCGTGATCGATAAAAAAGCTCTCGCCAATCCGCGCCCCGGGGTGGATGTCGATGCCGGTTTGGCTGTGAGCATATTCCGTCATGATGCGAGGCAGGAGGGGCACGCCCTGGCGCAGGAGTTGGTGGGCCGCCCGGTAGACGCTGACGGCAAACAGGCCGGGGTAGCTGAAGATGACCTCATCGTGGCTTTTGGCCGCGGGGTCGCCCCGGTATGCGGCCTGCACATCCGTGGCCAGGATGGTCCTGAGACGCGGCAAGGCCCGCAGGAAGAGTACCGCTTCCTCCTGCCCCTTCTCCTGGCAGTGAAGGCACGGCAGCCCATAGCGCAGACATTCATGGCGAAAAGAGAGGGTGATTTGCCGGGAGAGATCCTCAAACAGGGCGACCGCCTCCTGCCCGAGATGATAAGCTAAGTTCACGGCATCCACCCGCTGGCGACTGAAGTACCCGGGGTAGAGGAGGCCCAAGGCCCGGTGGATAATGGCGATTACCCCCTCCCGGGAGGGAATGGGCTCCGGGCTCACGTGGTCGAAGCAGTCCCGGCCAAGGCAACAGGCCACCAACTCCCGGACGACTCCGGGAATCTCCTCCCGATAGGTTTGACCCGTTTGCACCTCGACCTTGCACTGCTCCAATTCCTGATGGGCTGAGGCATCCATGGCAGCCTGAACTCCCTACTTCCCCGCACGCAGGGTTCCATTTACCTTGAAAAAAGATATTGATTTAATGTATAGCAAATTGCTATATATAAAAGCAATAGTATTTAATCTTAAATTTTGAAGATACCTTATTGAGGCATTTCTTTTGGCTGAGATTTTCAGACAAGCGCGGCCGGCGCTCTCCGAAGAGATGGCATTGGCGGAAGGGATTCGGGCCCTAAAGCTGGCCCTGGGGCCTGAACTCCTCATCCTCACCCACCATTACCAACGCCAGGAGATCGTGGCCCTGGGGGACTACCGGGGCGATTCCTTCGGCCTCTCCCAAAGGGCCGCCGCCAACCCCGAGGCCCGCTTCATCGTCTTCTGCGGAGTGCACTTCATGGCGGAGAGCGCCGCTATCCTGGCCCAGCCCCAGCAAATCGTGCAAATCCCCGATCTGAAAGCCGGGTGCCGCATGGCGGACATGGTGGACCTGGAGCAGGTAGAAATGGCGTGGACGGAGTTAACCGAAATCATCGACGTTGAGACCATGGTCCCCATCGTCTACATGAACTCCGACGCCTCGCTCAAGGCCTTCTGCGGTCGCCGGGGCGGCCTGGTCTGCACTTCAGCCAATGCCCGGGCCGCCATGGCCTGGGGCTTTGGTCAGGGTGAGAAAGTGTTCTTTTTCCCGGACCAGCACCTGGGGCGCAACACCGGGAACCGGCTGAAGCTTTGGCCGGAGGAGATGATCGTCTGGAACCCGGAGAAGCCCCTGGGCGGCAACCGGCCGGAGGATATCCGCCGGGCCCGGCTTATCCTGTGGGACGGCCATTGCCATGTGCATACCCGCTTCCAGGTGGAGCACGTCTTGAAAATGAAAGAGGCCTTCCCGGACGCCAAGTTGGTGGTGCATCCCGAGTGTACCCAGGAGGTGGTGGCTCTGGCCGACGCCTGCGGCTCCACCGGCTTCATCGCCAACTACGTGAAGGAGGCGCCCCCCGGCAGCACCATTATCGTGGGGACGGAGATCAACCTGGTGAGCCGTCTGGCCCTGGAGTTTCCCGACCGGGAGGTTCTGGAGCTGCACTATTCCCTGTGCCCCAACATGTTCAAGATCGATTTGGCCAAGCTTCTGTGGACTTTGGAAAACCTGGGATCGGTAAATGTCATCACTATCCCCGAAGACCTCAAAGCCGAGGCGCGGCTGGCCCTCCGGCGCATGCTGAATTTATCCACGTAAGGGGAGGAGTCGTTTGATGAGCAAGACCATTCAGGAGATCAATGACAAGATTAAGCAGGGTCGGGCCGTGGTCTGCACCGCCGAAGAGATCATCCAGGTGGTGAAGGAAAAAGGACTGAAACAGGCCGCGGCCACGGTGGATGTCGTGACTACCGGCACCTTTGCCCCCATGTGTTCTTCGGGGGCCTATTTCAACGTGGGTCACGCCACTCCCCGGATCAAGCTAGGCGGCGGCAAAGTCACCCTGAATGAAGTCCCCGCCTATGCCGGGTTCGCGGCGGTGGATATCTTGATGGGCGCCACGGCCATTGCGGATGACGATCCCCGCAACAAAGTCTTCCCGGGCAAGTTCGCTTATGGCGGGGGGCACGTGATCGAAGACCTGGTGGCGGGCAAGGACGTGCGCCTTACCGCCGCAACTTATGGCACCGACTGCTATCCCAGGAAGACCCTGGATACCTGGATTCGCCTGGAGGATATGAACGAGGCGGTGCTCTTCAATATGCGCAATGCCTACCAGAATTATAACGTGGCGGTGAACCTCTCGGATCGAGTCATTTACACTTACATGGGCGTGCTCCAGCCCCGGATGCGGAACGCCAACTACTGCACCGCCGGCCAGTTGAGCCCTCTCTTGAACGATCCTTACTACCGCACCCTGGGGGTCGGCACCCGCATCTTCCTGGGGGGTGGGCAGGGTTTCGTGGTAAGCCACGGCACCCAGCACAATCCCGGGGTGCGCCGCTCTGAGCTAGGCCTGCCCCAGGTGCCGTCCGGCACCCTGGCGGTGACGGGGAATTTAAAGACCATGAGCCCCAAGTGGCTCAGGGGGGCTTCGTTCACCGGCTACGGGGTCACCCTGGCCGTAGGCCTGGGCCTCCCCATTCCCATTTTGAACGAGGAGATCCTGGCCTTCACCGCGGTAACCGACGATGATATCGCCGCGCCGGTGGTGGATTATGGCGAGGCCTATCCGAACGTCAAGCCGGAGATCCTGGCCGAGGTGACGGTGGCCCAGCTCAAGTCCGGGGAAATCACCGTCAACCGTAAAAAAGTGATCACCGCCGGCCTCTCTTCCTATGCCCGGGGCCGGGAGATCGCTCTCATCCTGAAGGCCTGGATCGAGGCCGGCACCTTTCTCTTGAGCGAGCCGGTGGCGCCGCTGCCTGCTTTTACTTCCGGGTATAGCTTCAAGCCGCTCAAGGAGAGGCCCTGGGAAGGTTTGCGGGAGCTCGTCTAAGAATTTTCATTGCTGAGAAGGAAATCATCATGTCGAAAAAGAAAGTGGTGCTCAACTTCCCACCCCATCTCATTGATCAGCCCATCACCTATCGGCTGATTGCGGAACAGGGGTTGAAGGTCAACATTTTGCGGGCCCGTATCACCCCCAAGGAATGGGGCAACATGGTGGCGGAGTTGAATGGCGATAAGGCCAGGATGGAAGCGGGCCTGTGCTTTTTGGCGGATTTGGGCGTTGAGGTTGAGTTCCTGGCGGAGGAGGTCAAATGGCGGGAAGAGCGCTGCATCCACTGCACGGCCTGTCTGACCCCTTGCCCCACCCGGGCCCTGCACGTGGACCGCGCCACCATGACGGTGGGGTTTGATGAAGAAAAATGCATCGCCTGTGAGCTCTGCCTGAGGGTGTGCCCCTATCAGGCCGTGGAGATTGCCGCCGAAAAGTAAGACTTCCGCTGGTCGGAGGTTACAAGCCTTAACTTCCCTTAGGGTTCGGGAACCCATCTGCCCGAGGGCAGATGCTCAGCCCACTCCAGGCCGGATCGTTAGCTCCGAACCTGCTCTCCTTAAAGTATGGATATTGATTGCCCCTCAAAATTAACAGGCACAGTCCCTTGACATTCGTTATATTGAGGTTACAATCTATACTAATTCAATATATAATACATAGGGAGAATTGCAGGAGAGAAACGATGAGATTTCTAACCGAATGCCCGGCCGATGCCACGGCTGACCTGGTCTATCGTGCCTGCCCCATGCACCTTTTAGAGCCGATGGAGTTAATGAAAGACCTGAAGCGGGGTCAGGTGCTGGAAATTTTAACCGATTACGACGGCGCCCTGGAAGACATCCCGGCCTGGTGCGCCAAACACGGACAAGAATTCTTGGGCATCTGCGAAGATGCCTGCGACGATTGCTATAAGCTCTACATTAAGAAGCAATCCTGAGGAACCGCCATGAAACGAGCTTATATGGATCACGCGGCGGCCACGCCGGTTCGCCCCGAAGTTCTGGAAGTCATGCTGCCTTTCTTTGTGGAACGGTTCGGCAATCCCTCTGCGGTGTACGACCTTGGATCTGAAATCAAAGCGGTCATGGAAGAACAGCGGGAAAAGGTGGCCCGGCTTATCGGCGCCCGCAGCGATGAGATTATCTTCACTTCGTCCGGCGCCGAAGCCAATAACCTGGCCATCAAAGGCCTGGCCCTGGCCAATTTTCTGAAGCGAGGCAAACACCTGATCGTTTCAGCCATTGAACACCACTCGGTGCTCAATTCGGCAAGATTTTTGGAGAAGTTTTTCGATTTCGAAGTAACCTTCCTGCCGGTTGACCGATACGGCCGGGTTGATCCGGAGCGTCTCCAAAAGGCCCTCACCCCGGCCACGGTCATGGTTTCCATCGGTCACGGCAGTAATGAGATCGGCACGGTTCAGGATATCCCGGAGCTGGTGGCGGTGTGCCGGGCGGCGGGAGTCCCCTTTCACACTGACGCGGTGGCTACCGTAGGCCAGGTGCCGGTGGATGTAAAAGAGTTGGGCGTAGACTTGTTAACTATTTCAGGGCCGGCCCTGGGAGCCCCCAAAGGCATCGGGGCCCTGTATTTTCGCAACAAACTGCGCCTGGTACCCCAGCTCAACGGCGGCATTCAAGAAAACGGGCGGCGGGGCGGCACGGAGAACGTCCCCGGCATCGTGGGCTTAGGAAGGGCGGCGGAGTTAGCCTGGCAGGAGTTGGATGAGAAAGCGGTCTATCTGGCGAAGCTGAGGGACCTTTTGATCGCCGGAGTCCGGAAGAATATTCCCCACGTCCTTTTTACCGGCCATCCGGAAAAGAGACTGCCCGGGCATGCCAGTTTCTGCTTTGAAGGCATTGAAGGTGAGGCCTTGATTTTCCTGTTGAGCAGCCAAGGGATTTATGCCAACACCGGTTCCGCCTGCGCCTCCAAGGCCCTGAAGACCTCGCCAGTCCTGGGGGCCATCGGTGTCAAGCCGGAAGTGGCCCAGGGCTCCCTGGTTTTTACCCTGAATCGCGCTAACCGGGAAGAAGAGGTGCACCATGTCCTTTCGCACCTGCCCCCGGCAGTAGAAAAACTCCGTTCCTTCTCGCCGGTCTGGCGGAAGAAAATGGCCGAGGCCGCAGGAGCCTGAACATGAAGCTCTCCACTAGAAGCCGTTATGGCACCCGCCTCATGCTGGATATGGCCCAGCGCTATAACCAGGGGCCGGTGCAGTTGGGGGACATCGCCAAACGCCAGAATATCTCGGTAAAGTACTTGGAACAGATCATCATCCCCTTGAAAAAGGCCCATTACGTGGAGAGTGTGCGGGGGCCTAAGGGGGGACACGCGCTGACCAGGGCGCCTGAGGAGATCACGGTGGGGGAGGTCGTGGCCCTTCTGGAAGAGGGGGATAGCCTGGTGGAATGTACGGAGCACTCCGAAGTGTGCGAGCGTTCGCCGATCTGCCCTACCCGCCTGATTTGGAAAGAGGCGGCCAAGGCCATGTTTGACAAGCTGAATACCACTACGCTGGCTGACTTGCTGCATCAGTGCCAAGCCTCGCCAGGAGAAGCCCAGGAGTTGAGCCATGTACTCTGAGATAGTTATGGATCACTTTAACCATCCCCGGAATACCGGGGTGATCGAAGATGCCGACGGTATCGGCGAGGTGGGAAATCCCGTCTGCGGCGACATGATGACCTTCTATATCAAGGTCAAAGACAACCGCCTGGAGGACGTGAAGTTCCAGACCTTTGGCTGTGTGGCCGCCATCGCCGTGTCCAGCATGGTGAGCGAGATGGCCAGAGGCAAGGACCTGGAGGAGGCCAAAAAGATCACCAATAAACTGGTAGCCGAAACCCTGGGTGGTCTACCCCCGAACAAGTTGCACTGCTCCAATTTAGGGGCGGAAGCATTGACCTTGGCCATCAAGAATTATCAGGACAAGAGACCCGGCGCCGCCTCTTCGCCAACCTCAGGAAATAAGGAGAGTGAGGTTCACTCATGAGCAAGGTTCAGGCTCTCGTTCAAGGTGCTGCGGTCCCTGATATGGCTAAGGCCGGCAATCCAAGGCAATCCCTGGCCGCCGAGGTTACGGAACGTAGCGGTGCCGCCCTCAACCGCTGTTACCACTGCCAGAGCTGCGGCAACGGCTGCCCCTTTGTCCAGGCCATGGACTACGCCCCCAACCAGGTACTCCGCCTGGTGCAATTCGGCATGCGCCAGGAAGTTCTCACCTGCAAAACCATCTGGGTCTGCGTGGGCTGCCACACCTGCTCCAGCCAGTGTCCCATGAGCATCGACATCGCCGCCATCATGGATACGTTACGGTTAATGGCAGTGGAAGAAGGCGTGGCCATCGGCAAACCCAACATCATCGACTTCCACGAAGAGGTGCTCAGGTCCCTGGAGAAATATGGCCGAGCCCACAAATTGGGGATCATGCTGGGCTATAAACGGCAGACCGGCCGCTGGCTGAAGGACCTGGACGTAGGACTGAAGATGCTGGCCAGACGCAAGCTTGACCTCATTCCTTCACGGGTGCGTGACGTGAAAGAGATCACCGACCTGTTCAAGTGTTACTGGAGAGAACCAGCATGAGAGACCCCGAGCAACTGGACTTATCTTATTTTCCGGGCTGCTCCCTGGCCACCACCGCCGCGGAGAGCAACCGTTCCCTGATGCAGGCGGCCCGGATCTTAGGCCTTAACTTAATTGAGCTTGAGGACTGGAACTGCTGTGGTTCTTCCTCGGCCCAGACCATGTGCAAGAGCCTGAGCCTGGGGATGGCGGCCCGGAACCTGTCCCTGGCCCCGCCGGGACGACCCCTGGTGGCCATGTGCCCCCGCTGTCTCCATTATCTGAGGTCGGCCCAACAGTGCTTAAAGGCTGATCCGGAGACCAGGGAGGCCCTGGAAGAAAAGTGGGGACGTGCTATTGCCACGGACCTGGAAATCATCCACTTCATGGAGGTCCTGGTACGATACGGCCTGGACCGCCTCAAGGTCAACGCCCGCCGGAGCCTGAACGGCCTGAGGTTTGTCCCCTATTATGGCTGTACCCTGGCTCGACCGCCGCACCTGGCCAAGGAAAAATATTTCCAGGGCGAAATGGAAAACATCCTCACGGCCCTGGGGGCCGAGGCCGTGCCCGACGCCCTTATGTACCGCTGCTGCGGATCGTTTCTCTCGGCCACCGATCCGGAGATCGTCACGCCCCTGGTACAGGAGATTATCGGCAGCGCCGCGGCGGCCAAGGCTGACTGTCTGGTCACCGCCTGCGCCATGTGCCAGCTCAACCTGGAGATCCGCAACACTGGCAGGGCAAAGATTCCCATCTTCCACTTCTCTGAAATCCTCGCCCTGGCTTTGGGGGCCAATGATTACGAGGAGTGGTTCGTTAGGCATCTGGTGGACCCGCGGCCGGTGCTGAAAAATCTGGCTTTGGTTGCATGACAACGCCAAGTTTGGGATAATGAAACCAAGGGAAGCTGCCGGAACCATTATTTTTTTGGGCTACACCATGACTGCACGGCGATTTCTTTGGAGATATGGCCTGGTCCCCGGAGTCTTAGCTCTCGGGTTGGCCTTGATGGTCACCGGCTGCAACCGGGACAGTGATAAGGTTACGGTTGACTTTTCCAAGACCATGCCGGTCGCCCGCCCGGGCGATCGCGCCTCGACGAATCCTCCACTCAGGGTGGCCGTGGCCGCCATGGTTTCCCCCAAAGAGACGCTGGAGCTTTACCGGCAACTCCTTACTTACCTCGGCCACAAGACGGGCAAAAACCTGGAACTGGTGCAGCGCAAGACCTACGGCGAGGTCAATGAATTGCTGGGCAAAGGCCTCATCGATCTGGCCTTTATCTGTTCCGGGCCTTATGTAACGGGTAAGGATAGATTTGGCTTTATCCTCTTGGCCATCCCCGAGGTCCATGGCCAGCCCACTTATTCTTCCTACCTGATCGTTAATAAAGAGAGCGCCTTTCATCGGCTTGAAGATCTGAAAGGCCATACTTTTGCCTTCACTGACCCCGACTCCAATACCGGCCGGTTGGTGCCCCTTTACTGGTTGGCGGCGATGCACACCAAGCCTGAAGAGTTCTTTGGGCGGATTCTCTACACCTACAGTCACGACAATTCCATCATGGCAGTTGGGCGGGGCCTGGTGGACGCGGCCGCGGTAGATGGGCTGATCTGGGATTTCTATGAGAAGAAGACCCCGGCCTTTACTGCCAAGACTCGGATTATCAAAAAATCCCAACCCTTCGGCATTCCTCCTTTAGTCGCCTCCCGACAGTTCCCCCCGGCAGACCGGGAACGGATTCAGAATTTGCTGTTTGCCATGCACCAGGACCCGGAAGGGAAAAGGATCCTGGCGAAATTAATGATTGATCGCTTTATCCCACCCCGGGATGAGTTGTATGACACGGTCCGGCAGATGGAACAGCAACTGGCCGGATTGAAAGATGCGCCCCATGCGCCCTCGAAGCCTTAAAACCAGGCTGCTGCTGGCAGTCGCGGCGCTGGTGATCGGCAGCGGGCTGATCATCGCCTTTCTGGTGACCCAACAATATAGCGCCGCCTTGCGTCGAGCCATGTTTAGTCAAGCGGAGAATCTGGCCCACTCCGTGGCTCTGGACGCCGCTGATAAGGTCCTGCTCAATGACCTGGTGGCCCTCCAGAGAATGCTCGACCAGCAAACCCAAAGTAACCCTTTGCTCGCCTATATCTTTGTCATGCGGGATGGCCGGGTCTTGGCCCACACCTTTGAGCGGGGCGTGCCGATCCAATTGATCGAGGCCAACGGCACCGGGCCGACCCAGCAGCCCAGCTTTAAAGAGATCGTTTCCCAGCGTGGCGAGACCTTTCTGGACACCGCCTGGCCCATCTACGAGGGCAAGGCCGGAATGCTGCGTCTGGGATTTTCCGAAAGCCCGTACCGGAGGCAGGTTGCCCGGCTGTGGGAGGAGATTGGCGCCTCAACGTTGGCCATCCTGCTGGTGGCCTTAATGGGGAGCCTCCTGTTCGTGCGCCGGATCACCCGGCCCCTGGCGGCCCTGGTCCAGGCCACCAAAGAAATCGACCGGGGCGAGGCCAAGATCCAGGTTGCCGTCCAGGGTGAAGATGAGATCGCCACTCTGGCAACCTCCTTTAATCACATGGTGCAGCGCCAGGAAGAATATACCCGACGCCTGGAAGAGCAGGCCCTGGAGTTGGAGCGGGCCCATAATCAGGCCGTCATCGCCTGCAAAATCGTCCGGGAGATCAGTGGCCTGCGTACACTCAAGGAGATGGGGGCCGCTTTAATCGGCAAGTTGCAGGAAACCATCCGCTGCCGGCACATCGCCCTGCTGGTCTTTAATGCCGGGAAGGATTGCCTGTCGATCGTATCCCGCCGGGGCACCTGGGAGGTCGAAGATGAAGGTGCCCTCAAGGTCGCCAGGACGGCGCTGGAGGGTGTGAACCAAGTGACTTTCTCCCGGAAGAACCTGCTTAAACCCCCGCTGGTTCCGGAAGATTTCCCTGCCGCGGAACGCCAGGCGCTCATTCCCTTCGATGACGGCCAGGTGGGCGGCGCCATCGTCATCGCCTGTCCGGAAGCCTCGTGCAGCCAGGAAGAACTCGAATTGGTCCGGCTGATCGTCAGCCAGAACGCGGGAGCACTCCGGCGGGCCATGCAGCACGAAGAAGAAGTCAGCGCCTTGCGAGCCCGGGTGGATGACGCCGCCGGCTTTGGCGGCCTCATCGGCAAAGACCCCAAGATGCAGGTAATCTATAAGCTTATCGAAGACGTCGCGCCATCGGATGCTACTATCCTCATCCAGGGGGAGAGCGGCACCGGCAAAGAGCTGGTGGCCCGGGCCATTCATGCCCACAGCCCTCGCGCCCAAGGTCCTTTGGTGGTGATCAATTGCTCGGCCTACCCTGCCACCCTGTTGGAAAGCGAACTCTTCGGCCACGAAAAGGGGGCCTTCACCGGGGCCCAGCGCCAAAAGGCGGGGCGGTTCGAGCAGGCTCACGGCGGGACGGTGTTTTTAGATGAGATCGGTGAAATTCCGCCCCCGGCCCAAATCAAACTCCTCAGGGTCCTGCAAACCCGCAAGTTTGAACGCCTGGGCGGAGAGCAAACCCTGACCGTGGATGTGCGCATCCTGGCCGCCACCAACAAAGACCTGCTGGCCGAGGTGAAAAAAGGGACTTTCCGGGAAGACCTCTTCTATCGCCTCAATGTCATACCCATCAACCTGCCGCCCCTCCGGGACCGGAAGAACGACATTCCCCGTTTGGCCCTCCATTTCCTGCGCCTCTTTGCCGCGGAGCGGGGCAAGGAAATCCCGGAGTTCGGCTCCGAGGCCATGCGCCTGCTCCTGGATTACTCCTGGCCCGGCAACGTCCGCGAGTTGGAAAACACGGTCGAGCACGCCGTGGTCCTGGCCAAAGGCAGCCAGGTGGAGGCCTGGGACCTGCCTTCCGCCTTGCGCCTGAGCTCTCCCCCGGTGTCCAACGCCCTGATGGACCAGGAGATGCGCCTGCTCCTCGATATTCTGGAAGAGTGCGGCTGGAACAAGAAAATGGCGGCCAAGCGCCTTGGGGTCAGCCGCAGCACCATCTATTCCATGATCAGGCGTCACAACCTCTCCCGCACTAAGCCCACCACTCATTAACATACTCGCAACGCTTCGAACTGAACCGCAGAAAATGCCTAGCGGACCTCCAGAGTGTGTCCGCAGTGATACCGTGTCTGATTTCGCGACACAGCCAACCCACTGATACTAATATCGATTTTAGATAATCTCCGCATAGTGTCCGATGGTCCCAGACACATAGGAGCAAGGAAGATACCCGCAGCAACGGTGATGCCGAAGTCGGGGGAAGAAGCTCGGGAACCGCTAATCAATTTTATCCAATTATATAAATAACCTATCAATACAGACCTTTGGCGCTGACTGGCTTCCAACGCGTGCCGGGCCCGCGGCACAAGAGTTGCTTAGCTCAATTGCCAAGAGGGTTGGCATAATCTCTGGGCTTTAGGATAGCAGGGCACGAGATGGGAGAAAAAATGAGCGCACAGCCTAAACCGGCGGTAGCAGTAACGGATGCAGACGCACACCGGTGTAGGGGGGTTTGCGCCATGCTGCAGCAACTCGATTATCCTGCCACTCCCCTTTATTCCCTGCTGGACCTGGAGACCTACCTTCAAGGCCACCCGGATGGCATCGTGATTCTGGATATGGACTCCTTGGCCGCGGACAACCGCTTTTTTCGGGAACTCAAGCGTCGCGCCCCGGGCATCCACCTGTTGGCCCTGTCCAGCCGGTCATACCATCCGGGATTGGAGGAAGCGATGGGATCGCACATCTATGCCTGCCTTGCCAAGCCATTGGATCCCGAGGAGCTTCGCTACTGGTTACGGAGTATTTCTGAGTATGAGGCAGCTCTGAAGCCTCGGGGAAAATGAGGCTGTTGAGAGAAGAAATAAACCGGGTGGGGGAACTAAAAAAGCAATCTGCGTTATGTCCGGCAATAGGACCGCGATGCTGACAAGGAGCCTATCGATATGAAGAAACTCATTATTTTGGGGCATGGGACGGGGGGCACCATCATCGCCACCAAGATGCGCCAGAAACTGCCCGAGTCACAATGGGAAATCACCGTTATAGACAAGGACTGGCAGCATCACTACCAACCGGGGTGGCTCTTCATCCCCTTCGGCATCTACACCAAGGAAGACTGCATCAAACCCAAGACCAAGTTCGTTCCTCCCGGGGTCAACCTGGTCCTGGATGAGATCTTGGGGATTGACCCGGACAAGAAAGAAGTCAAGACCAAGCTGGAGACGTTTTCCTACGACTGGCTGGTGATCGCCACCGGCTGCCGCATCGTTCCCGAAGAAGTGGAAGGCCTGATCGAAGGTGGAGGCTGGGGCCAGGACATCCATAATTTCTACACCCTGGAAGGCGCTCTGGCTCTCCGGGAGAAGATGAAGTATTTCGACAAAGGCAGGGTGGTCGTGAACATCGCCGAACTGCCCTTCAAGTGCCCGGTGGCCCCCCTGGAGTTCTCCTTCATGTCGGACTGGTTTTTCGGCATCAACGGCGTCAGGGATAAAATTGAGATTGAGTTGGTGACGCCACTTTCCGCGGCTTTCACCAAACCGGTGGCCGCGGAAATTTTGGGCAATATCTGCAAAGAAAAGAATATCAAGGTGACCCCCAACTTCCAGTTAGCCCAAGTGGATTCGGACAAAAAGGTCATCAAGTCTTACGGCGGCGAAGAAGTTCCTTATGACCTCCTGGTCTCCATTCCCCCCAATTTCGGGGCCCAATGCATCATCGACAGCGGCATGGGCGACCCCATGGGCTACATGGATACGGACAACTTCACCCTGAAGGCCAAAAAATACGACTCCATCTATATTATCGGCGACGCCGCCAACGTCCCCACCTCCAAGGCCGGAGCCGTGGCCCACTACGAGGCCGACGTGGTGGCGGACAACCTGATGCGGGAGATCGACGGGCAGCCGCCCCGGCCGGACTACGACGGGCACGCCACCTGAATGGTGGTAACGGGTTACGAGAAGGGGTCCCTTCTCGACTTTAATTACAAAATCGAACCGCTGCCGGGCAAATTCCCCTTCCCGGGCATCGGGCCCCTTGATCTCTTGGGGGTCACCTTCTCCAATTATGTCGGTAAGATGATGTTCCGCTGGGTCTATTTCAATATGATGCTCAAGGGCAGCCATCTGCCTCTGGAGTCCCAGTTCGTCTTGGCCGGCAAGATAAGGGGCATCCTCTCTCCCGATATTGAAATGCCGCTACGGAGTAAGAGGAGAAGGCCATGACCAACGATCTGATTATAGAACGCCTGGAACGCCTGGAGGAAAAAATCGATCGCCTCAGCGCCTCCCAGGATCAGTTATCACCTATTATCAGGTCCTATGAGAGCCTGAGCGATCTGAGGCGAGAACTGTCGCTCTTAATGGACCCCGGCGTCAGGTTGCTCACCGAAGAACTGGGGGAAGTGGAGACGGCGTTTCAAATGGAGGATGTCCTCGCTCTCTTCAAAAGGCTCCTCCTCAGTTTCCGGCATATTACCTGGTCCCTGGAGCAGATGGAGAACCTTATCGACTGGTGGCAGGACGTGGAGCCCTTGTTGAAGATCGGGGTGCCCCATCTCATCGACAAACTGGACGACCTGGAGCAGAAGGGCATCTTCCGCATCAATTCGGCCATCCTTAATATGTACGCCAAGCTCGCTTCGGCCTATACGCCCGAGGATGTGGAAGTTATCGGCGACGGCTTCGTGCGCATGCACGGTATCGTCAAGAAGTTTGCCGATCCAGTAGTGATTCAATCCATTGAAGCCGTGGTGGATATGTATGCAAAACTCGCCTCCGTTTATAAACCTGAGGATATCGAGTCCATCGGCGACGGCTTTGTGCGGATGCACGGCATCGTCAAGAAGTTTGCCGATCCCAAGGTCATCGATTTCCTCGACCGACTTTCGGACGTACCGGCCAAGGTGGACCTGGCGGAAGCCAGGCCGGTGGGCCCTATCGGCATGATGTTTCGGATGATGGAGAAAGAAACCAAACAGGGTCTGGGTGTGGCGCTTGAGTTGACCAAGGCCCTGGGCAAAGTCCAATCCGGCAACGGCCACAGCGTCCAGCCGGGCAATGAAGATAGTTAGAAGCAGCGTGGGGTAATCCATGGTGACGCAAACCGAAAAACCCGGATGAAAGGTTTGGTCTTTATAATGCGGGGAATATGAATGAAGGAGATCTCAGTATGGACAGACGTTCTTTTCTGAAGCTTGGCGGTCTCATAGGCGGCGCCCTTGGTGCAGCCGATCTGTTACTTATCGGAGACGCGCTTGCCAACCCTGCTGCTGACGGAATAACTAGCCTGCCCGTGCTTGATCGTGTCAAAGCCGAGCCGGGTGAAGACGTGCTGATTCGCATGCAGCGTGAACTGGTCCGAGCGATGAACAAACCTATCGAGAAGCGGCGCTGGGGGATGGTCATCGACACGCGCAAGTGCGTCGGGTGTCATTCCTGTAATGTGGGCTGCATCATGGAAAACAAGCTCCCTCCCGGGGTGGTCTATCGCCCGGTGATCGACCAGGAGGTCGGACGCTATCCCAATGTCGGCCGCAAGTTTCTGCCGCGGCCGTGCATGCATTGCAGCAATCCTCCCTGCGTTCCGGTCTGCCCGGTCAAAGCCACCTGGAAGCGCCCCGACGGCGCGGTGGTGATTGATTATAACGTCTGTATCGGGTGCCGTTACTGCATCACCGCCTGCCCATACCAGGCACGGACCTTCGACTTCGGCGAGAACTGGGACAGTAAGGCCGCTTCCGGAAACGACGGCGGTCTGGCGCTGCAGACTTGTCGAAAATATGGTCAGGAGCCTTCTTTTGAGTATGGCTCCATCTGGCGCCGCCGCGAAGGCGTCATCCCTAAAAGTCCGGTCGGTAACGCCCGTAAGTGTACTTTCTGTGTTCACCGGCTTGAGCATCGTCAACTGCCGATGTGCGTGACGACCTGCATCGGGAGATCGACTTTTTTCGGCGATCTCAATGACCCGACGGCTCTGGTTTCCCAGATAGCTGTACAAAACAACGCCGTAAACTTGAAGCCGGAGCTGGGTACCGCACCCAAGGTCTTTTACCTGCTGTAAACCAAGGAGGTCATAATGGCTGTCTCTTCCGTCTCTGCAATCGGCACTGCCAGTCCTGCCTTCCGGCGCCTGTTATGGGGTTTGTGGGTTTTGGCGGCTATCATAGGCGGGATTGGTTTTATTGAGCGTTTGCTCCACGGCGACCAGGCCACAGACTTTTCCAGCTATATCCCCTGGGGTCTTTGGGTTGCCGGTTATATCTACTTTAGCGGCTTGTCGGCCGGGGCGTTCCTGCTTGCCGCCGCCACCTATGTTTTTAGAATCCGGGTGCTCGAACCGATTGGCCGCCTGGCGCTTCTCCTGGCCGCGGTGACGCTTCCCATGGGTTTGTTAATGATTGGCTTTGACCTTGGCCATTTGGAAAGAGCCTACCTGGTCATCATCCGCCCCCAGTTTCATTCGATGATGGCTTGGATGGTTTGGCTTTATACCGCCTACCTGATCCTGGTGGTCGCGATGCTGTGGTTGAGTTACAAGAGCGATCAGCCCGGCAGAGATCCCGAGGCGGTGACCAAAGATCGGGACAGGCTGCGTGTGCTGGCAATGATTGGCATCCCTATGGCTATAGGGTTTGCCGGAGGCGTCGGCGCCCTGTTTGCGACCCTCGCGGCCCGCGAGTTTTGGCACTCCTCGTTATTTCCCATCTTTTTTCTGGTGGGGGCCCTGACGTCTGGCACGGCCTTGGTGACCGCGGTGGTTGCCTGGCAATGGCCATCACGTGATGCCGCCTGGAAAGACCTTATGACTTTATTGGGTCGTACTGTCCTGGTGTTGATCCTCATCGACTTAATCCTGGAATTGGCGGAGTTTATGACCCCGTCATGGTACCAGATCGGCTCGTTTTATGAACTCACCAGGTATGTTCTGTTTGGACCTTACTGGTATGTTTTCTGGGTGGTGCACCTGCTGCTGGGCGTCATCGTGCCGATTGTGCTGCTGGCTAAAAACCGCGGCCCGGTGGTCACGGGAGTGGCTGCGGCCCTGGTGGCGGTTACTTTCTTTGCGGTGCGGTTGAATCTGGTGATTCCCGGTCTGGTGACTCCGGAACTCCGCGGCTTGGAGCAGGCGTATAGCGACCCCATCGGCAACCGGCTCACCTTCGCCTACCTGCCCACCTGGTTTGAGTGGCAAGTGCTCTTGGGCGCGATTGCTTTCGGGGTTGCCCTTTGGTACGTCTTGATACGCCTATTCCCGCAGGTTCTCCCCAGTCCTGCGCAATCCAGTGAGGTGGGCCAATGAACGAGAAACATGAGACGGGAAAAGTGAGCCGGCGGTATTTTGTCGCCGCCTGCAGCGCCCTGGCCGGCGGCGTGGCCCTCAGCGCGTGGGGCTGCGGAAGCTCTAAGCAACCGGGATTGGACGGCATTAAACCTGGTCCCTATCCGCTGGCTGACGCCGAGAACGTCATCTACACCACGTGCCTGCAATGCAACACGCAGTGCACCATCAAGTCCAAGCTGCAAGATGGCTTAGTCGTCAAGATCGACGGCAATCCCTATAGCCCAGCCACAGTGATCCCGCAGTTGCCCTTCGACACGCCGCCCAAGGAAGCCGTGGCGGTGGATGGGGCGATCTGCCCGAAGGGTCAAGCCGGCGTGCAGACAATCTATGACCCCTATCGTGTGCGCCGGGTCCTCAAACGCGCCGGGGCTCGCGGTTCGAACAAATGGCGCGCCATTTCCTTCAACCAGGCCATCCAGGAGATCAGCGAGGGCGGCCAACTGTTTGCCGATATTGGTGAAAAACGCGTCGTGCCGGGGTTCAAGGAGGTCATCAAGCTTCGGGATCCCAAGCTGGCAAAAGAATTGGCCGCGGATGTGGGGGCTATCCGTAGCGGGGCCATGCCCTTAGAGGCTTTCAAAGCCAAGCACGCCGCGCATCTGGATATGTTGATCGATCCAGATCATCCCGACCTGGGGCCCAAGAACAATCAATTCGTCCTGCAAGGCGGGCGTATCTCTCCGGATCGTGAAATAATCACCAAACGTTTCACTTTCGGTTCCCTGGGATCGGTTAACTGGTTCGGGCATACGACCATTTGCGAGCAGGCTCATCACGTGGCCTTCATGTACTCCCTGGCCCAATGGCATGGAAAAGACGGCAAGTTCTCCTGGGTCAAGGGACCCAATCATATGAAGCCCGATTATACCCAGGCAGAGTTTGTCATCTTCTGGGGCACGGGCTTCAATGAGGCGAATTTCGGGCCCACTACGTTGAGCCCCCGGGTGGCGCAGGCCATTTACGACAACAATCTCAAGATCGCCGTCATCGACCCGCGGCTGTCCAAAAGTGCGGCCAAAGGGTGGTGGATTCCTGTAAGTCCCAACGGCAACCTGGCGCTGGCTTTGGCCATGACCCAATGGATCATCGACAACAAGCGCTATGATGAGAAGTTTCTGCGGAATGCGAATAAGGCCGCGGCCAATGCCGCGGGTGAGAAGAGCTGGAGCAATGCCACCTGGCTGGTGAACCCGAAAACCGGCAAATTTCTCCGGGCTGAAGAGGCCAAAGTGGGAACCGCGACCCAGTTCGTGGCGCTGGTGGGGGGCCAGCCGGTAGCCGTTGACCCCTCGGACGCCAAGGCCGCGGTGGTGGGCGACCTGGATGTGGCCACCAATATTAACGGCATTCCGGTCTCCTCGAGCTTTAGACTGCTCAAGGAGGCTGCCGCCGTCAAAAGTCTGGCCGAATATGCCAAAATTGCCGGATTGGGAGCATCTGAGATTGAGGCCCTGGCCAAAGAGTTCACCAATCACGGGAAAAAGGCGGGCATCGACTTTTACCGCGGTCCCATCAAAACGACTTATGGCTACTATACCGCGCAAGCGATTATCATCCTGAACTTCCTCATCGGCAATGTGGACCATGTGGGCGGATTCATGAAAGGCGGCGGCGCCTGGGACGGCACGGGCGGCAAGCCGGGTCAGCCGTACCCGATTGCCAAGCTGCATCCGAACGTGCTGACGCCATTCGGGATCAAGCTGACGCGGGAAAGCTCGGGTCCGTATGAAACCTGCACCCTCTTCAAGCGGGACGGCTACCCGGCCAAGCGGCCCTGGTTTCCCTTTACCGATGACGTGTATCAAGAGGTCATCCCTGCCGCCAATGCCGGCTACCCGTATCCCATCAAGATCCTCTGGCTTCATTACGGCACCCCGGCGATGGCCACGCCCGCCGGACACCTCCAGATCAAGATGCTCCAGGATACCGCGAAGATTCCGCTCTTCATCGCCACGGACATCGTAATCGGCGAGACGAGCATGTACGCCGACTACATCATTCCGGACCTGTCGTATCTGGAACGGTGGTCAAACCCGCTGGGCACCAGCCCGGTTGTCCTCACGCAAATCAGCAAGTTCAGACAACCCGTCACCGCACCGATCCCTGAGATCGTCACCATTGACGGCGAGGAGATGCCGATCAGCCTTGATGCCACCCTGATCGCCCTGGCCAAAAAATTGGGAGTATCCGGATTTGGCAGAGACGCTTTCGCACCTGGTCAAAACCTGAACCGGCCCGAGGATTTCTATCTCAAGATGGTCGCCAATCTTGCTGCCGGCGATAAGCCCGGTGACTCGGTGCCCGCGGCCAATGCCGCTGAGATGGAGTTATTCCACAAGTCCAGGCGGCATCTGCCCAAGGCCGTTTTTGACGAGCAGAAATGGCAGGCCGCGGTTGGCAGCCATTGGCCGCAGGTGTCCTATCTGCTCAACCGCGGCGGGCGGTTCGAGGCTGCCTCGGGCGCCTATGAAAACGGCTTCGCCAAGCACCCCTGGGCGAACCAACTAAACATTTATGTTGAGCCGGTCGGTTCAGGCATCCACGCCGGGAAGGGCCAGCGGTTTTCGGGCGTGCCCATCTATCAAGAGTTTGAATCCTTCGATGGGAAGCCGGTAACTTCCCCGAAGGAATATAACCTGGAGTTGATTACCTATAAGGAAATTCATGGCACTGAATCCCGCACGATTGGCAATTACGCGGCGCAGATGGCGATTATGCCGGAGAATTTCGTCAACTTAAATAAGATTGACGCCCAGCGCCTGGGCCTGGTTGACGGCGACACGGTGAGGGTCGAGAGCCCTGGTTTCAAGGGGAGTTTCGATCTGGGGCCGGGACAGGCGCCAAGTAAAATGGAAGGTAAGGTCCGCGTCCTCCAAGGGCTGCGGCCGGGGGTCGTCAGTGTCTCTTTTCATTATGGCCACTGGGCCTACGGGGCCCGCGATATCGAAATAGATGGCCAGCGGATCCCCGGGGAGCCGGCGCGCGGTAAAGGGCTGGCGCCCAATGCGGCCATGGCCGTCGATGGTTACCTTAAGGATGTCTGCCTTACGGACCCGATTGCCGGAGACAGCGCTTTCACCGGCACGCGGATAAAGCTGGTCAAGATTGCCTAGGCGCTCGCCTGGTGAAAGTCTTTACAGGAGCCTAAGGAGATGGAGCAAGCCGTAAATACAAAGACCTCGTTGCAAATCTTCGAGGATTTGCTGGCCGGTTCGGTGGCGGCCCATGGTCATCTCTGCCCCGGCCAGGTGGTGGGGGTGCGGATGGCTTTGCTGGGCCTGCGGCTCCTCGATTTTGAGGCCCCCCCCACCTATCCCCAACTGAAACAGCTCATCGTCTTCGTAGAGATGGACCGTTGCACCGGCGACGCAGTGGCCTATGTAACCAATGCCAAACTGGGGCGGCGGTCCCTCAAGTTTGTGGATTACGGTATCATGGCAGCCACCTTTATCAATCTGGAAACCGGCAGGGCCTATCGCATCATCTCCACCGAGGAATCCCGTGATCTGGCTCCCCTCTATGCCCCTCAGGAACATGACAAACGCAGCCAGCAGCTAGAGGCTTACCGCTCTATGCCGGATAGCGTCCTGTTCCGAGTCCATGAAGTAGAAGTTGATTTGACGCCTTATGACCTGCCCGGGCCGACGCGCCGCAAAGTGGCCTGTGCCCAGTGCGGTCAAGTAGTACGCGACCACCGGGAAGTGATCAAGGACGGTCAGCCGCTTTGCCGCCCCTGCGCCGGGGGCGTGTACTTCAAGAATGCCAGGGAAATTATCTGGGAGACCATGGACTGGTCCCCCCAAACGCAGGTGCAGATGGCTGAGTCACCGGCCCACCTATCCAGGTTCATCTTATCTAAGCGGCCGCACTAGGGCAGCCGCTCCGAGGGTATGAACATGATCAAAACTATAAGACTTGAAGAGGCGGTGGGCACGCAGCTTGCCCATGATATTACTGAAATCCGGCCGGGAGAATTCAAAGGCCCGGCCTTCCCTAAAGGCCACACCGTTTGTGATGAAGATCTCTGCCGCCTCCAGCGTCTGGGCAAAAATCACTTATATGTCATCGACCTGGAGGCGGATGAAATTCACGAAAACGAAGCCGCGGCATTGCTGGCCGGGGCACTGGCCGGTGAGGGCATTGCCTGGGAGAACAACCCTCGGGAAGGCAAGATCAATCTGCGGGCGGCTTGGGACGGCCTGCTTAAGGTGGACGTTCAGGCTTTGACGGCTTTTAATTTGGTGGAGGAGGTCATGTGCGCCACCCTCCACAGTCACACCCTGGTTAAGCAAGGCGAACTGGTGGGCGGCACCAGGGCCCTGCCTCTGATCATGAAGCGGGTCGCCATTGAACGGGCTGCGGCCATCGCTTCCCAGAATGGCGGGGTGGTCTCGGTTAAGCCCTTAAAAAAAGCCCGGGCCGGCCTAGTGGTCACCGGCAACGAAGTTTATCACGGCCTCATCCAGGACCGGTTCGCCCCCACTTTAACTGGGAAAATCCAGGCCTTGGGATCGGAAGTGGCGGCCCTGGAGTTTGCCCCGGATGACGCCGAAGCCATTGCCGGCGCCATTCGCGCCCACCTGGCACGGAGCTGCAACCTGCTGCTCCTCTCCGGCGGCATGAGTGTCGACCCGGACGACGTCACCCGCCACGGTATTCGTCTGGCCGGGGCCACGGAGATGTACTACGGCGCCGCCGTACTCCCTGGCGCCATGTTCCTGGTGGCTTATCTGGGAGAAGTGCCCCTGCTGGGGGTGCCGGCCTGCGCCCTGCATCATCGCATTACCGCGCTGGACCTGGTGCTGCCCCGGATTCTGGCAGGAGAACGCATCGGCAAAATGGAATTGGCCCTCCTGGGACATGGCGGCCTCTGCCGCGATTGCCCGGAATGTAGCTACCCCCATTGTTCCTTTGGGAAAGGCATGTGAGTCATGGAAGCCAGCGCTCCCCGGGAAATCAACTACCTGCGGCTGTCCGTCACGGATCGCTGCCAACTCCGCTGCTTCTATTGCACTTATTGGCAGGATTGGCAGAAACTGCCCACCGGGGAAATTCTCAGCTATGAGGAATTGCTGCGGCTGGCCGGGATTGCCGCCGGGCTGGGCATCCGTAAGGTCCGGGTCACTGGCGGCGAGCCCCTCGTGCGCCGGGGCGTAGTAGGTTTCCTTCAGAGTCTGCACCGGGTGCCCGGGATTGAGGAAGTCTGTTTGACTACCAATGGCGTGCGGCTGGCGGACCTGGCCCCGGCCCTCTATGATACCGGACTCCGCCACCTCAATCTCAGCCTGGACACCCTGCGCCGTGAACGCTACCGGGAAATCACCGGTCAGGATCAATTGGAGCAGGTTATGGCGGGACTGGAGCGGGCCGTCACCCTGGGCCTTGGACCGGTGAAAATCAACTGTGTGGTGATGGCCGGCATCAATGAAGATGAACTGGTGGATCTAGCCCTCCTGGCCAGGGATCACCCCTATCAGGTGCGTTTCATCGAGCTGATGCCCACGGTTTCGCCCCGGCAGTGGCAGCAGAACTTTCTCCCCATGGCCGAGGTCCGCCGTCGCCTGGCCGTTCTGGGTCCAATGGTTGCAGCCGAACGCCGGACCACGGACGGTCCGGCCCAGATCTACCGGTTGCCCGGCTTTCAGGGAGAACTGGGATTTATCACCCCCATCAGCGCCCATCACTGCCGCACCTGTAATCGCCTGCGTCTTACCGCCGCCGGCGCCTTGCGGCCCTGCCTGTTTGGCGACGCCGAAATTGATCTAAAAACCCCTTTGCGGCAAGGGGCCTCCGATAGTTGGCTGGCTTCGCTCTTTGCTGGGGCCATCAGCCAAAAATCCGCCAGATTCTCCTTGCCCCCCGCTTCTTTTCCCCTGCATGGCTCATCCATGGTCAGCATCGGCGGTTGATTTATGAAAAGCTGGCTTGAAACCTTACAATATCTTTCATAGATTCGCTCTGCTGAACTGGTTTATATCTTGCCAGCCCCGGTCCTTATCACCCAGCCCACCCTCTATGGGCCGGGCGTCGACCCGGTCACCGGAGTAAATCTTGCCACCCTCAGAGTCCAGGACCACTTCAGCGGCCTGATAATGTTTAAACTTATTGAGCTCTATAACGACGTTACCCGCCAGGTGGCCCAAAAATACGGCGTCCTGTTGATCGATCTGGCGCAGGAGCTCCCCCGTAACTCTGCCTATTATTACGATTATCTGCACTATACCGAACCGGGAGCTGCGGCGGTGGCCTCCATCATCGACCGGCGCCTGGCTCCTTGGTTGCTATAGCGAATGAGCCTCTTGCAAAAGTCTCATTAGGTTAAAAAATTAAGCTCCATCGGCAAAGCGCGTGCTAAGGTGGATTTGCGAGAAAACACCAGGCATGCGGAGGCGCCGATGAA